>CAZHQC010000134.1:0-5349 GCA_964534135.1 uncultured Elusimicrobiaceae bacterium
GCGCGAAATGTTTAAGGTTGTTGTGACTATGAGCAAGATAAGAAGTAAAGTACGATTTTGAGGAAATAGCAGATATTGGGAGATAGGCAAAAAAGTTTTTTGGGCTTATAATTCTTTCGGAGGAATAAATGGACTTAACTACGATATTGGGTATAGGCGCTTTGGTGGGTTTTGCTGTGATTGGAATGGTTACCGGCAATATTCCCTCATCCATTTTGAATATGCATGCCGTGATTGTAGTTTTTGGGGGCACCTTTATCGCTCTTCTCATAAATACTCCAAGTAAACACTTGTTAAAAGCGATTATAGAAATTAGAGTTATTTTTTTTGATAAGACAGTGGCCAACCCTGAAAAGATAATTCCGACAATGGTTGAACTTGCCCAGGAATGTAGAACAAAAGGGCTTAGCGCTCTTAAAGAGGCGGATAGCAATGTCGCTAATGGTTTTTTAAACAGAGCCGCAACCGCGGCTTTGGAATATAATGATTCTAATTTTGTCAGACATGTTTTAGAGCAGGAAGTAAATCAAAAAATTGATGAAATGAATGAAGTTGCCAATGTGTATAGAACTATGAGCATATTGGCGCCTATGTTTGGCTTGCTTGGCACACTTATAGGTATTATTAGCGTATTGCGTGAAATTTCCAATCCTGAATTAGTCGGACCGGCCATGGCTGTCGCTATAACATCAGCGTTTTATGGAATAGCGTTTGCGAATATTGTATGTGTGCCTATCGCCGGTAAAATAAGGGCAAAGACCTGGATGGATGTTAAAATAAAATCCATGATTTTGGAAGGAGTAATGGAAATAGTAAAAGGAAGCGTTCCTATTGTAGTTGAGAGAAGATTGCAATCGTATGTTTCTTAAAAGTTGTAATGATGAAGAGTTGAAGACAGAGAGGGTATAATGAAAATTATGAATTTTGAAAGCTTACAAGTAATTTATGAGGAAGACACAGGGAAATCATTTTTTTACCGTGTTTGTAACTATAAGCGCTTAATGAACTATAGTCTTGGTTTCTATCGTTGCTTTTTTGTTTTTGCTTTAATATCAATTTTGATCACATCGTCTTATGCTCAAACCCTTCCCTTTTATAATAAAGCCAAATACGAAAAAATGCTTGAACAGAAAGTGGACAAAGTTCTTGTGAGGATTCTTGGTCCGAATCAGGCTCAAGTGCTTATAGATGCCACTTTGGATTTTACAAGAACGGAGAAGTTTAAGCTTAATCAAAATGCGCCGCTTCCAAAAGAAAAAGATATGTTCAAGTGGAAGAATGCCGGCGGTGAAAAAATCAAGAGTGATTATTTATTGCCTGGATTTCCGTCTTTTAATTTGACAACAGGCGAAAATAAATCTTACGACAAAGAATTCCTTTATCCTTCAAGTTTCGTTAAAAAGTTGGATGTTACAGTGATGATTAATGAAAAAGTAGCGGATAAAGAGTTGGCGAATCTAAGAATTGTTGTGGCAAGAGTTTTAATGATAGATGCTAACAGAGGAGATAGTTTTTCAATTATAAAAGCTTCTTTTGCTCCTTTTTGGCAAACTATATGGTATACACCCGATACCATAAGCATGGTACTTAAATATGTTGTGCTTACATTTATGGGGATAATCGCCATGATAGTGGTTGCTATAGGTTTTTTAAAGCTTGCCGGAGCTATGAGCTCCATGGCAAAGGTTCAGCAAAGTCACCAAATAACCATGGAGATGGGAAAGGGAGATACCTCTGTTGAGGGGGTGGGGAGCGATTTTATTGCTTTACCGAACACTAAGGAAAAGTATGGAGAATACTCAAATGAACTAGAATTCCAAGGGCATGATGAGTCTAATCAGCGGGTTATTATTAATGTAAGGCACGACCAAGTGAGTTTTCTGGTTAATATGATGATTAAAGAAGATCCTGCCAATGTGGCTTTAATTTTAATGCATTTGCAACCAAGTATAAAATCAGAGTTTCTTAAAAATTTATCTCCCAAGTTCGTTTCGGAGATAATGGCCAGCATGTCAAAAGTTCGTTTCATTGAGCCCGATACAATATTGACTTTAAAAGAGGAGATTGAAAAGCGTATTAGTGGCGCCGTGGGCGGAGTTTCCAAAATAATAGAAACACTTAACGGTGTTGATTTAAAAAGAAAAAAAGAAGTGCTTGAGGAATTGAATAAAAATAATAGTGATATTGCTGTTCAAGTTAAAAAGAAAGTTCTTCTTATTGAGGATTTGCTTCTTTTTACGGATAAGGATTTGTCATTGATAATTTCCAAAATAAAATCGGAAGATTGGGCGTCCGCCATGTGGGATATTTTGGAACCTCTTAAAAAGCGAATAAGAGGACAGATGGCTGATAAAACATGGCAAATGATAGAGCAAAGTATGAGTTATGGTTCTCCTTCGCCGGAGCGAATTGATCAGTCTATGGAAAAAATAATGACAACTATCGTTAAACTGATACAAGGGGGGGTTATCGTTAATCCTCTTGAGAACAGTACTCAAATGATAGTAGACGATAGTGTGGTTTAAAAGAGGTTTATTATGAATTTTGAAAAACATTTCTTAAAACATATATCTCCTAAAGATAAAGGGACGGAATCCGAGCATAAATCCGTTTTTTCGAATGTCATTCCGTTATCATCCTCTTCCGCTCAACAGCAAGATATTCCTAAGCCTAAGCCTAAGCCTAAGCTTCAGCCAAAACCAGTTGTATTCCCCCCGCCACCGGTTGTACCGTCCCCGTCACCGGTTGACAAAATGGATAATATGCGACAGATGGAAACTATGGAAGGACATATTATTTTGCAATTTAAAAAAGAGATAGAGAAACAATTAACGGAAGCATTGAAATCGTTTAGGCCTGTAAAATCGGATGATAGCAAAGTTTTATTTCTGTCAAAAATAGCTGAGATGGAAAATCGGCTGATGGCTTCTCAGAAGGAAACTCTTTTGCCTTTAATTTCCAACAAAGACGATACAAAAGAAATTACGCAGAAGATAGAAAGCATTGAAAAAAATATTCTAAATAGTGAAAATTTGTATTTAAATAAAATAGCTGAGATGGAAAACCGGCTGATGGATTCTCAGAAGGAAACTCTTTTGCCTTTAATTTCCAACAAAGACGATGTAAAGGAAATTACGCAGAAGATAGAAGGCATTGAAAAAAACATTCTAAATAGTGAAAATCTGTATTTAAATAAAATAGCTGAGATGGGAACCCGGCTGATGGATGCTCAGAAGGAAACTCTTTTGCCTTTAATTTCCAACAAAGACGATATAAAGGAAATTACGCAGAAGATAGAAAGCATTGAAAAAAATATTTTAAATAGTGAAAATCTGTATTTAAATAAAATAGCTGAGATGGAAAATCGGCTGATGGATTCTCAGAAAAAGAATGAAGAGTTTATTAAAATAACGGAAAAAGATCGATTAGCGGCGTCCGAGAAACAAACCTTAAAAGATAAAATTGTTGAAGAAAGAATAAAAGAATTGTTGAATGATAAATTGGATGGCGGCAATATAAGAGAGTTGTCAAATAAATTCGCGCAGAATTTAGAAGCTTTTTACGGGAAAATGGATGGAAATCTTTTCAAAATGTTTGAGGATATTAAAAACAAATTTTACCGTTCCATAGCGGATATAAAAGAACAGTTGGCTGATGAGCATAGGGAGGGATTTAAAGAGCTTCTTCCCGCGGTAAAAACAGAATTAAAATTAGCGGTCAAAAACTGTTTCAATGATGAAAGAGAATTATTTAAAAAAGACATGAAAGATGTTTCCCTTAAATTCGCGGGAGAATATGAAAAGCTGGATGAAATGCAAAAAAACGCTTTGGATAAGGTCTCTGAAATAAAAGCCGATTTCCATTCGACAATAAAAGAACAATTTGGTGATGAAAGAGAATCGTTTAAAAAAAACATGAAAGAGGTTTCCCTTAAATTCGCGGGAGAATATGAAAAGCTGGATGAAATGCAGAGGATAGCTTCAGACAATGCATTTGAAATAAAAGCCGACTTGCAGTATGCCATAAAAAAACATTTCAATGACGAAAGAGAATTATTTAGAAAAGAAATGGAAGATGTTTCGCTTAAATTTATGGGAGAATACAAAAAACTGGATAAAGTACTAAATCGTTTAAATAGTATGAATATCATTGATGACAGAATAAAAGAGTTTCTTAAAAAGATGGAAGCTGTTATTGTCGAAGGAGAGAATTCATTGATGAATAGAGCGGATATTGAAAACAAAAAATATCTTTTGAAAATAAAAGAGTTTTGCGCCGAGACAAGTCATGAGATGTTTTCAGTTGAGGCGGTTTCATATTATCTTGACATATTTCATGGCAAAGCTGTTGGTATTGGTGAAAACTTGGATCATCTTATTAAAGAGATAGATAATTTACGGTTTGAACCGCTACTTGGTTCAGCCAGTATAACAATAAAAAGAGAACTTGAATCTTTGAGAAATAATTTATTGAAATTACGAGATGAAACGGAATCGTTTAATAACTTAAGAGCTAAAGTGGGACAGTTTATCGTGAAGGCGCCTAAAACTACCGAGAAAAAATAAGGTTTTACTTTGTAAGTTTCAAAGCGTTTAAGAGGAAAAAAATAAATCACATGCCTATTTACCAAAAAAGACAAGATGACTTAGAAAATCAATTAAATAAAGGAGCCCTTTGGGCTATAACTTATGGCGATTTAATGAGTTATTTAATGATTTTTTTTCTGATGCTTTTTGTGTTTTCATCAATGAAAAATAATAAAAAGACAACTAGACAGTATACGGAGTCTCTTAGCAATATTCAAGAATCTTTTGGTGGAACGGTTAATGAGAATCAAGTTAATTTGGCAAAGGCAAAAGAAAATGAAGAGTCTGTATCTTTAAATTTAAAACATAATAAAAAATTGTCCGATAGTGTTCAAATTCAATCAAGCGAACAAAAGTTAAAGCTTGTCCTTACAGATGGGGTTTTATTTGATTCAGGAAAAGCTAAATTAAAGCAACATGCGAGAAATGTTCTTCAAACAATAGTTGTGGAGTTAGAAAAATTACCTAATGATATCGTGGTTGAGGGCTATACCGATAATGTTCCCATAAGAAGCGGAAAATATGGGACAAATTGGGAGCTTTCAATGGCAAGAGCTTACAGTGTAGTCAAATATATGGAAGGAATAGGGATTGATGTTAAAAGACTTGCCGGCATGGGCTATGGTGAAAACAGGCCTATGGCTGATAATTCCACAGTTAAGGGTAGAGCAAAAAACCGCAGAATAGAAATTTCATTAATTAAAAGTGAATAAATTCCCTTTAATACTTTTCCATTGGAGTTTATTATACATTCGAAATACTA
>CAZHQC010000135.1:0-5341 GCA_964534135.1 uncultured Elusimicrobiaceae bacterium
GGAAGTAAAAAAGCCAAAACCGATTCATTAAGAGATATTCTTTGTTGTTTTTTGATATTTGTGGTTGGCAACTGGTAGTTTAAGGATCTTTTTAAGGTCTTAGTGCCCTTGACAAAGTTGCGATAGGATTTTATCCTATACCTGTAAGGTAATCAGTATTATTAGCATAAACGGAGATGTTATACGGGTATTTTTATGAGAAAATTCATTAGAAAAACCTGGGTGGTTTTACTTTCAGCCATTATTGTTTATGGCTTGATTTCTTTTGGCATGGGAACCTATGCTAAGGCAACCAGCACAACCACCGTTAGAGATGACTCTCATACTCAAGGGAGACCTTCCCACGAATCAACTATTGGCGATACTCATCATCATACGCGTCCTTCTCGTGAAACTCACACAAATACTTTAGCCGCAGAGTTTTATCCCAATTTGGCTCCTGATGACCCAAGATTAATGTTTTATTTATTTCGTGATAATGTAAAGGACCATCCTGTGGTTTCAGCGCGGGCGCTCTTAAAAATATTTAGGAAGATAGATGATGATAATGAGGCTCAGCGTTTTATAGGGAATAATGTCGGCAATATAGTCAAACTTATAATCTCAATAGAGGATATGAAAACCAAGAAAACAATTCGGCCGGAAATGTATACAAGGATGATGGAAAGATTTGCTAAGTTAGGTATTTCCCCTCAGCAGGTAATGGGCGCGGGCGCTCCCGGTGGCAGTCGCACCGGTGGTAGTCTCATCGGTGGCAGTCGCACCGGTGGTAGTCTCACCGGTGCGAAAGAGGAGCCGAAAGAAGGACCGGAGTTTGTAAATACAATGGTTAGAGCTGTTATGGAAGTTAGAGAGAATTTTGATGAAGATCCTGACGCCACAGTAAGCAATTTAGCAACTCTTAAAGAACAGTTCCCGGATAATTCAGCGGTACTATCTACGGTTTCAGAGTATTATAATGAACTGCAAAAATTCGATGAAGCGGAAGAAACAGCTTCAGATGCGATAAAATTAAATCCTAAAAATACTGATGCGTATAAAGCCAGAGCTATGGCTAGAATTAGTATGGAAGATAAAAAAGGAGCGCTTGAAGATGTAAAAAAGGCGATGGAAATTGATCCTCAAGATGAATCTTCTAAAATTTTGTCGATTTTAATCGCGAGCAGTAAAGAAGCGCCGGATTTAAAAACCGTAGCGTCTATTGAGGCTATGAAAGACGCCATTAGCGCAGTTGAAGAATCTGTTTCCGATTTAACTGATGATAAAAAGGGTAGCGGTTCAAATAAATTGGGCTCAGCCGGGCAACTTTTAACAGAAAAAGATTTAGAAGAAAAAGGTTCTCAAGCTAGTAATTTCAGTAAATCCAAATTATTTCTAAAAAAGGCCGCGGCTAAAAACAGTTTGGGCGATTATGCCGATGCTGTTAAATACGCGTCTGTGGCTATAAAGGAAGATTCAAACAATGTGAATGCTTATTTGGAAAGAGCTATGGCGAATAATTTTCTTGGTCATTATGATAGGGCCATAAGCGATGCTTCAAAAGCGCTTGAAAAAGATTCCGGCAATGTTCAAGCATTGAATATACGTTCATGGGCTTTAAATAAAAAAGGCAGTTTTCGTCAAGCAGGCGGAGACGCTACGGCCGCTATAAAGTTAAATCCTAATTTTGCCGATGCGTGGTTCAATCGCGCCAATGCCAATAAAAAAATGGGTGATTATAAGCAGATGCTCCAAGATTATAGGCAAGCTGCTTTGCTTTCAAAAAATTACAATTCTCATTACAGAGATGCTGTGGCGCAATATGCGAAAAATGTGCCCGGATTTACTTATGACAGTTCCCTGCTTCAAAAATCCTCATCTGCGCCGGATTCACCTTTAAGAAAGTTTTTTGTATTACTTGGTTTTACCATAACGGGTGGTTTGCTTATTGGTTTGGGTTTTATGCATATGGCTTCAAATAAAATGGTAAGAGCTACGGCAAATGGTGTTATAACTCAACCCGATGAAATTTCACCTGATGTTTTTTATGAAGGGGTGGCTTCCGGTAAATATACCATAATCAGAAAGATAGGCGCAGGGGGCATGGGCATGGTTTATGAGGCCATAGATCAAACCTTGGAAAGAAAAGTCGCCATAAAGAAAATGAATAATGAGATTAAGGTAAATAAAAGGGAGAAACAAAGATTTCTGCAGGAAGCAAGAATGGTTGCTCTTCTGCAACATCCAAATATAGTTGAGATCTATACGATTTTTGAAGAAGATACCAATGTTTATCTTGTTTTCGAATATATAGCTGGTAGAACCTTGGATGTAATACTTGGCGATGAAGTGCGTATGTCCTTTGAAAGAAGCAAGAGCGTATTTGAAGATGTTACAAAAGCTCTGATATATGCTCATTCCAAAGATATTGTGCATAGAGATTTGAAACTTTCAAATATAATGATAGACGATGAAGAGGGTTTTGTTAAGGTGATGGATTTTGGTCTTGCGAGAAAAGCTATGGAATCTATGGCGAGGTTAACCAATGTGGAAATAGTGGGCAGTCCCGCTTATATGGCTCCTGAGCAGGATAGCGGAGCAAGTGGAAAACAATGTGATGTTTTCGCCCTTGGAGTTTGTCTTTATGAAGTTCTTACAGGGGATTTGCCATTTAAAGGACCGGATTTTCATAATCAAAAAGAACAGAAACTCTATACGCCGGTAAGTTCTATCGCTCCCGCGGTGCCTGTAGGCGTGGATGAATTAATTGCTAAAACTTTAGAGCCTGATCCTGAGAAGAGATTTCAATCAGTTGAAGAATGGCAGACGGCTTTTCTTAGGCTTTAAGAAACAATTACTCCCCCATTTGGAAGCTCAGATTTAAATTGGTCGTCTGATGCGCATAGCGCTTTGATACGACACCCAGCATAGCCTTGAGTTAAAGGCGCGACGAATGAGTAGGCTTTTAGCTGGAACAAGGAAGCAATGCTTCATCAGATGCAAGGAGCTCTGCGACTTGCCTGTGAATGAAGAGCAACGAAGAAATCAATAAAATATAAGCTTCTCCTTAGGAGCTGGCTAATTTTTGGCTACAACGTCGTCACTCATCGCTCACAGACTGCAAGAGTATGCTCTCTCTTTGTTTCTTGTTTCGTTCAAAAAGTAGCCTGTCAAATAGGGAATTAATTATTTCTTAAAGCCTTAGACTTAGTTAAATAACTTTCCCGCATTAAATTGATTTTGATATACTAAACCCAATGACCCGACCACCTACCTATTTGCCTTTGGCAAATGTTGATTTAAAATTTGAGGCGACTTATAGTCGCAGGCAGGTGGTAGGGTGAAAAAAATATATTATCTATTGCCTGTTTTTGTTTTATTGTTTTCATCTTGTTCGATGATTAAATCAAAAGTTTCCAGGTATTATTTATCTAAAGCTGAAAAAATACATAAAGCCAATATTTTAAGCGATAAAGATTTAAAGAAGGCTTATGTTTATATAGAGAAGAGTCTTCAATATAATCCGCAAGCGTTTAAAGCTCTTAATTTACTGGAAGATTTAACAGATTCCGCTTACAGGGGCGGTTATAGCGATGCTCTTGAAATGGAAGTAAATGTTCTTAAAAAATACCTTAATAAAAATCCTTATAATTGGAATGCCTATCTTTTAATTATAAACGCCCTGGCCTTAAGAGGGGATGTGTTTGTCTTAAATGAAATAGCGGGAAATTTATTGGTGACGACGGAATTTTTAAAAGGTAAAAACGCGAAAGATAAAAATTATTTTCATGCTAATCTTACACTTGGTTTATGTTATGGAACGATTATTCCTTGGATAGAATCAGAAGGTTATTTAAATATAAATAGAAATCCCCAAAAAGTTATAGAGAAAACCAAGGAATATATGGAATATATGGATAAGCTCTATGAAGTAAGTGTGCTTATCAAAAAAATGGCGGCAAGTGATAAAATTTTGAAAAAAAATGCTTTACCGCGCTTATTAAATTCTTACAATATTTCTCTTGAAGATATTATGAAAAACAAAGCGGAAGTATTGAGAATGAAAGCGATAGCGGAAAAGATTAAAACCGACAAGCAATTTATTAAAGGGATAAGCATGACTGTTGAAGGTAATGTACAGTTTATGAAAAAAGATTTTTCAAAAGCGCGTATTATGTATGCGGGAGCTGTGGGAAATTATCCGGACTTTATCGATGCTAAAAAGCAAATAGCGGAAATTGATTTTCAGCAAGGCGCCTTACTGGCTATTACGGGTGATAAAAAATCGGCTATACAATTATTATATAAAGCTTATGAAGAAACGGATGATATTATAGAATTGCTTGAAAGAGGCAATCAGATGCCATTTGTTTCAAAAAGTAAATTTTCGGCCGAGACATATTCTCTTAAGGCAGCTATTATATCCGCCATTAATGCTTTGAAAAAAGGTAATGCTAGAAGTAAGCTGGCGCTTGAAAGAGAGTTTAAGTATTATTTAGATAAGGCCGTAAAACACAATCCTGAAAATCGTCTTGCCAGAGATCTGCTGGACCGTTATGCCAGAGAAGGTTTTTAATAAAACCCGAGGTTATCATGACCCTACCACCTACTTATTGTCCTGAGGACAATCAAAAGAAACATATACCCACTAGTGGGCAAGTAGGTGGTAGGGTGATATTTTTTATCCTTTTAATTCTTCTTAGCGTAAATTTAGCCTTCGCCGGAGAAAATGTTGAATCTTCAACAGCCACTCCTAAAAATGGATATAAAATCTATCCCAAAAGTAGTTCTCTGACATTGAATATGGAGAAAACCAGGCATGATTCAATGGCGAGTCTTGATTATTCCGTTAAATGGGATTTTAGCGATATAGCCTCTTTCAATATATTTTCAAAAAAATTTTATTCAAGTTTAAATCCTATCGGACGATGGGATATTACCGATAATACTAAATTTAAAATGTATGGTTTTTCCATTAATCCATGGCGGATTATTATTGAAAAAAAAGAAAAACCGGTTCAGAGCTCGGGTATTTTCATAGATAGAGAAAAAGATGAGAATTCCAAGCCTCATTATAAAAAGAAAGTGCGTTTTTCTTTGTATCCCATTTATAATGAATTAACAAAAGATATGGATGCTCAAATTAAGAATATGCTGCTTAAGGAGTCATTTAAGGGAAGGCTTCCCGGTTGGGAAGGCACGAGTAAAAAAACAAAAAAACTTTTCTTTAATGATTTATTATTTATAGATGATGCTTGGGATCTTCCTGTGATAACCGGGGCAAGAGGCGGTCTTGAGTATCTAGGCTCCGAAGAAAAAAAGAAAAAAGAATAAATGTAGTGGCAAAGCTTGCTTTGCCATG
>CAZHQC010000136.1:0-5228 GCA_964534135.1 uncultured Elusimicrobiaceae bacterium
GTATTTAGGTGGGGCTAAAACACAAAGAGAATTAGGGGATTTGATTTATATATTTACCTTGGTTTATAATGGAAAAAAGTATATTGAGAAAATTTCTATAACACAATTTAAAAAAACTAACAAGTATCCTAAATGGAATTTTGGAAAAAAGAACAATGGAAAATATCCGGATTTGGAACAATTATATTTACTTTCAAGATTTCCCGAATTTAAGGGTGCATCGGGTTTATTTAAAGGTGGAACTTATACCTTCCTAATTATTCTGGTTGTCTTGGCACATATGGATTGATGTATGCTCCTGGTGATTTTGTTTTTTTAAATTCCTTACGTATTGATGAAATAGTAGCGCAGAAAAAATTATTTAATATTAGCGATCTTTTCTTGCATACGAATTCGCAATGTCATTCCTGTTTTTATTTGGATTACTTTATTCATAGCTGTCATCCATCTATGATTATTGGAACCTCATGCCATGCTAGAAATGTTTACGAATTTTCTGATAAATATTTACGTGGGTTAATAGGTGAACCCGTAATTTGCGGTAAAGAAATAATCAATCTGCCTGTTTTTGAGTTGATACAAAACATAATAAAATCGCTTAAAAAGTTCAAAAAGACAGATGAAATAAAAAAGTTTTTAAATGCTTTCCAAGAATTTGATTATTTAAACAGTAATGCTTCGGAAAATAGAAATTATTACGAAAGTGGTGGTGATATCGGAATAATTAATACGATAATTGATCTGGGTGAGGAAGAGAGGTGAATATGGATAAGAATATCAATTCATCAGATTTAAAAGCTATTGATTTGTTGGAAACTCAATATAAAATTTATTTTGAGTCTTTCGTTCATTATATGCGTCTTTCAGATTATGTGAAACTGCTTTTATTTGGAACATGTATAATATCATCTTTTTTCCTATATTTTGGAATTTCTTTAAAATTAAATTTTATAGTGACTATGGATATAACACCTTACTATATACCATATATCACAATTTTAATATTAGTTTTAGGCTATCTTGTAATATTTTTTCTTGATTCAAAATCCAATTTTAATAATGTTATGATGGAATTTTTAGGATATAGAATTAATTCTTTATTTTCTGCCAAAAAACCTGTTTTCGAGTATAGGGATATATATAAAAAATATTACAGTAAAAGTTTTCTTGATTTACAAGGATTTATTGAAAATATGTCTTATGGCCTAAGTTTTTTAATATACATATTCAGTTTTTATAGGTTGATAGAAAAAATGCAAAATATTTGTAATAAGTGTTTTATTTTAGGAGCAATATTAATTATAATTCCAGCGTTTTTCTATCTAATCTATTATCTCATAAAAGAGGAGTATAAGAAATTGAGAGAATCAACTCTCAGGCATCTTATCTCTCAAGAATATTTATCTAAAAACCATATGGATGAAATTTGCAAAGAATAAGATTTTTAAGGATGTATTTATGAAAAAAATAATTTTAATTTTTAATGTCATTCTATATAATGTGGATATTTTCAATTAAAATAAGCATAAAACAGGACATGTTTATTGAGTTAAATTAGGGAGTAATTATGAGGATTAAAATATTTCTTAGTATTCTGATGTTTCTAACAATAGGGAACCAGTTATCACTTATGGCTCTACCGGCTATGTATGGAGCAAGAGTTACCCCCGCATTTTCAAGTCATAGTAATAGTTTTTTGTTTGAAGTTTGTTGGCATCCAGGTTCTTCAGATTTCCCAACTTCTGGTCCAAAAGTGTATATAAGTAAGGCTGGGGTGTTCGTAATGGCGGTTATGATGTATGACTTTGGTGCAGCCAATTGTGCTAATGCATACACATATCAAACTTCGATATACTTAGAACCTGGTATTTACAGATACTATACTTATGCTGAATTTTATCCATGGGGCCTTAGGGATCCAGAAGAGTGGAGTAATGATGGACCCACAGTAACAAATAATGTCCCCTCGCTTAGTTGGACAGGTGAAACAAATTATACTTTAGATGGAGTAAATCCTGAATCAGGTTTATATACCGATACTTTCATGTTTCGAATTAGATATACCGATGCTGACAATGACGCACCTGACTCGGGTTATCCTAAATTACACATAAAAAAAGCTGGTTCTGAAATATCTGGAAGCCCTTTTACGATGAGTGAAACAAATGCCGGTGATACACTTTACACAGACGGAAAGTTATATTCACTGAGTAAAACATTGCTCCCGGGAACGGACTACACTTATTATTTTGAAGCTCAAGATAAGTATGATGCTGTGGTTACTGGAACACCTTTAGCACCGATAGACGCGCCTGATGTAACTAATGCACCTACACTTAATTGGACAGGAGAAAGTAATTATGTGTCGGATGGAATAAATCCTGAAACAGGTGACAGGAATACAAGTTTCGCTTTCCGATTAAAATATACGGATACAGACAATGATGCGCCGGGTTCGGGCTATCCGAAAGTTCATATAAAAAAAGACGGTTCTGAAATATCAGGCAGTCCGTTTACAATAACTGAAGTAGATGGAGGCGATACCGATTATACTGATGGTAAATTATACTCTTTAACCAAAACACTTGTTCCCGGTTCGGACTACACTTATTATTTTGAAGCGCAAGATATTTATTATGGCATTGCAACGGGAACGCCTTTAACGCCAATTAATGCGCCGGATGTTTCAAATAATGCACCTACACTTTCTTGGACCGGTGAAACAAATTATACGGCGGATGGCTTAAATCCTGAATCAGGTTTACATACTGATACTTTTATATTCCGCGCTAAATATAATGATGCGGATAATGACGCGCCGGTTTCAGAATATCCTAAATTACATATAAAAAAAGATGGTTCTGAAATATCAGGTAGTCCATTTGCCATGACTGAAGTAAACGCTGGCGATATTGTTTACACCGATGGGAAACTTTATACTTATTCAAAAACTTTAAATCCTGGAACGGATTACACATATTACTTTGAAGCGCAGGATGTTTTTAATGATGTGGCAACGGGAACGCCTTTAACGCCAATTAATGCGCCGGATGTTTCAAATAATGCGCCTACACTTTCTTGGACCGGTGAAACAAATTATACGGCGGATGGCTTAAATCCTGAATCAGGTTTACATACTGATACTTTTATATTCCGCGCTAAATATAATGATGCGGATAATGATGCGCCGGTTTCGGGATATCCTAAATTACATATAAAAAAAGATGGTTCTGAAATATCGGGAAGTCCATTTGCTATGACTGAAACGGATGGAGGAGATACAACTTATACCGATGGAAAACTTTACACATATTCAAAAATTTTGACTTCAACAGGAACAGACTATACTTATTACTTTGAAGCGCAGGACATTTATAATAGCTTTGCAACGGGAACGCCGACAAGTTCGGTGGATGATCCTGATGTTTCAAATAATGTTCCGACGCTTGATTGGACGGGTGAGGCAAATTATATAAACGATGGATTAAATCCCGAAACGGGAGACAGAAATACAAACTTCATATTTCGGGCAAAATATACAGACTCGGATAATGATGCTCCCGCTGCGCTTTATCCCAAGGTTCACATTAAAAAAGGAGGTTCCGAAATATCTGGAAGCCCCTTTACCATGAGTGAAGTAAGTGCGGGTGATACAGTTTATACGGATGGAAAGTTATATTCCCTAACAAAAACATTGGTCCCAGGAACGGATTACACCTACTATTTTGAAGCGCAAGATATTTATACTGGCGTAGCAACTGGAACACCTTTAATATCAATTAATGCTCCGGATATTTCAAATAATGTTCCCTCGCTTAGTTGGACAGCTGAGGCTAATTATATAAGTGACGGCTTAAATCCTGAAACGGGAGACAGAAATACAAACTTCATATTTCGGGCAAAATATACAGACTCGGATAATGATGCTCCCGCTGCGCTTTATCCCAAGGTTCACATTAAAAAAGGAGGTTCCGAAATATCTGGAAGCCCCTTTACCATGAGTGAAGTAAGTGCGGGTGATACAGTTTATACGGATGGAAAGTTATATTCCCTAACAAAAACATTGGTCCCAGGAACGGATTACACCTACTATTTTGAAGCGCAAGATATTTATACTGGCGTAGCAACTGGAACACCTTTAATATCAATTAATGCTCCGGATATTTCAAATAATGTTCCCTCGCTTAGTTGGACAGCTGAGGCTAATTATATAAGTGACGGCTTAAATCCTGAAACGGGAGACAGAAATACAAACTTCATATTTCGGGCGAAATATACAGACTTGGATAATGATGCGCCCGCTGCGCTTTATCCCAAGGTTCATGTTAAAAAGGAGGCGTGGAAATATCGGGCAGTCCTTTTTCTATGATTGAAACAGATGCGGGTGATACAGTTTATACGGATGGAAAATTATATTCCCTGACCAAAATATTGGTTCCCGGAACAGATTACATCTACTATTTTGAAGCGCAAGATCTGTACAATGCCATAGCGACAGGAACGCCTTTGACACCAATTGATGCGCCGGATATTTCAAATAATATTCCGACATTTGATTGGACTGGGGAGAGTAATTATATATTTGACGGATTAAATCCAGAAACGGGGAATAATAGTACTTCTTTTATTTTCCGCATTAAATACACAGATTTTGACAATGATGCTCCCTTTGCGCTTTATCCAAAGGTACATATTAAAAAAAGTGGAGCGGAAATATCGGGAAGCCCCTTTGTTATGGCGCAAGTAAATGCGGGGGATCTAATTTATACCGATGGTAAATTATATTCATATTCCAAAACTTTAAATATTGGTGGTTCTGATTACACTTATTATTTCGAGGCTAAAGATATTTATGACGCTATTGCCACAGGAACACCTTTAACCGAGAAAAGTGGTTTAATTATTATAGGGACGGGAGTACCGGTTCCCGAAGTTCAAAAAGTTAAAATCTATCACGGCGTATTTAAGTCTGGGCAAAATGAAAAAACAAATGTCTCATTTAATTTATCGGCTCCAGCTGTTATAACCATTAAAGTTTATGACAGCTTGGGTAGAAAGATTAAAGATTTATATAAAGGAACTTCAACTTCGGGTTTAAATACTATTCAATGGAACGGAACAAATGATAGTGGGCAAAAAGTATCAAGCGGAGTTTATGCCATTACCATAAAGGGTATAATGGATTAGAAAATTCAGACCACTTTTAAGGCTAACTTAAGGTGTAAAAA
>CAZHQC010000137.1:0-5164 GCA_964534135.1 uncultured Elusimicrobiaceae bacterium
TAACTTCTTACTTCTATATAACATTATATTTGAAGTGTAACATACAAGTGAGTGAATGTGAAACCTTTACCCAATTGATACTTTGTTTTCCCCTTTACTCATCGTCATCATCGATGATATCAAAGGTTTTTAGGGCATCCTCAAGGTTTTCAAGGTCCACATCTTTGCCAACAATATCTTCGGGAATAACCGGCGCCTCTGGCGGCAAGGGGGGAATCGGAGGAACTTTAGGTTCAGGAGGCTTGATTGTTGTGCTTTTTAAAATGTATTTATCTTCGTAAAGCTCTCCCAGGAGTTCTCCATTTTTCCGCCAAATTTGCTCATCTTCAATCCAACCGAGCCATTTGGCATTGGCATCAAAAAGATTATTACCCGAAATGAATCCAAAATATTTGCCATTCCATCTAAATATATATGTCATTTTAAAGACCTCTCTTTAAATGTTTTTGTGACGCTCAATTCGAATATTTATTATATAAATTTTTTAATCAAGAGTTATATAAAGAACTTAATTTAGGACTGGGTAATTCGGATTTACCGTAGTTATTAGGTAACTCATTATTTAGGCGGGGGAAATTCAGGTGTATCGTAATTTGGGTTGGGACACTTTCTATAAAAAAGCAAAGAGATTATATACGGAAAGGGTGTGGCGGTGATGTTTGGCAAGCAGAACCGTTCGGAATAAGTAACTCATTATTTAGGCTTTGGGGTAATTATGCTTTATCTTGAATAGGGTGGGGCTTTTTATAAAAAAAGCCTGTGAGTTTGCTAGTGAGCGATTTCTGAGGTTTAGTCTTGCGAGTAAGGTTTATGAGGGGATTTCACTGAAACGACGAGGATGTTTGAAGGAGAAAACTTTGTTTTCGACTGAGTTCCGCAGTCGCCGAATAAAGCGAAGAGAGCAATGGCGTTTAAAACCTCTGTATGAGCGAGTCTGTAAACTTACAGGATTTAGTTATTTCGACTATTAGTGTAAATTTACTGACAGACCTTTTCGAAACCTTTGTCAATAATTGTGGGTTCTCTTCTTTTATTTGTTCAATGTTTCACCGATGGCTTCAGCCATTGTCGGATGGGCAAAAATCAATTCTTTCATATCACTTCTTTTAAGTTTGAATTTTATTGCCACCGCTATAATGTGAATAAGCTCTGTTGCGCTCTGGCCTACTATTTGCGCGCCTATAATAACATCATCAGAAGCATTATAAACTATCTGCACAAAACCTTCGGCCGCTTCCGTTGTTAAGGCCTTTCCTGAAAAGTTTAAATAGGTTCTTTGAGTTTTGGCTTCAATACCTTTTGTCTCCGCTTCACTTTTGTTTAAGCCTATGGAGGCCGCTTCCGGCCAAGTATAAATACATTTAGGCACGATATTACTATCAAAAGTTTTTTTAGCGCCCATGATATTCTCAGCCGCTATTTCGCCTTGCTTTGTTGCTGAATGAGCCAGTAGAGATATGCCGTTAATATCGCCTATGGCATAAATATTTTCAATTTCAGTTTGCAGATAGTCATTAACTTTTAAACCTTTATTATCAGAGCTAAGTTTAATTGTTTCAAGATTTAATTCTTTTAAATTGGCGCTTCTGCCCGTGGCAACCAAAATATCTTCAACTTCAATTTTTGTTCCGTCATCTAAGTTAAGAGTTTTCTTGGTGTCTGTAATTTCAAGGGTTTCAGCTTTTTTGCCTAAATAAAATTTAATGCCTCTTTTTTCGAAAGATGTTTTAAGGGCTCTTGTGACCATGGCATCTTCACCAGGCAGAATCCCTGGCATTAACTCTATTACGCTAACATCTGTTCCCATGGAATTAAAGAAACAGGCAAATTCGAGGCCTATTACGCCGCCGCCGATAATTGCCAGTGATTTTGGCAATTTTGGAATATCAAAGATTCTATCGGAATCCAAAAACTTATCTTTGAAATTGGCAAATGGCGGGGGAAAACCGGGAGTTGTTCCAGTTGCTATAACGGCATAATCAAATGCTTTTATTATTTCGCCTTCCGCCGTTTGAATTTTTATTTTATTGTTTGATTCAAAAGATGCTTTTCCTTTTATAATCTCAATTTTTTTCATTTGAATCATTTTCTCAAGCGAGGTTCTCAATTTTAAAATCACATCTGTTTTCCTTTGTTTTATTTTATCCCAAGAAAGCATAGCCACATCAAAATTTAGCGTTTGGTCATCTTTGAGGAGTTGTTTTAAAATTTCAAGAGAATAGACTCTATGGCCGGCATCTAAAAAAGATTTGGAAGGAATGCAGCCTCTGTTTAAACATGTGCCACCTAAATTCCCTTTTTCTATTATGGTTACATTGGCGCCAAGTTCTTTTAGTTTAAGCGCGCATGGATAGCCCGCCGAACCCGAACCGATAATTATGATATTTTTACTCATTGTTTTTTCTCCATCGCAGTATGGTCTATTTTATTTACTGCCCCGTGTAACTTTGTTCATGGGACCAACATTCTTGGAATCTTCCGGATTCCTAAGAGCCATCTTGATATTTTTTGTAAACGTTTTAATGAAAGATACCAATTTGGTCCGTATTGTATATGAAAATTCCGGTTTTATATGAGGATTTGCATAAGGTCCTTTTGCGGTAATAGTCATTTCTTTATCCAGTATTTTGCCTTTAAAGTTTAAATCTATTTTATCTTCTTTATCCAGTTTAAACTCGGCGTTTATATTGAAGATATTTGAATCGATTTTAAAATCTTGAATAAGGAATACATCTTTGTTGAAAGAGCTTTTTGCCGAAATGTTTTTAAAAGTCAGGTCATCAATTTTAGGAAGCTCTTTTCCGTATATCTTTGAAAAAGTCTTGAAAATTTTAGTAATATTTTTTCTAAATGAATTATCTATATTTGGAACAAGTATTTTTTCAATCTTAAGCTCGGCTTTATAGTTTTGTTTATCCTCTTTTCTATTGATGTTAAGGAGGTCCCATTTGAGATTTATATTTTTAGTGTGAACATCATTACACGAGGAATCTTTTAGATTGATTTCTCCAAAAAGGGAATTTAGATTATTTTCCTCAAACTTCATTTTTATATTGCTTTTGATATTTTTTGATACAAATGATTTATTTGAAAAGCTTCTTTTAAATAGTCCTTCACCGGATATTGAAAAAGAACCGCCATAGTAGGATAAGCGTTTGGAAAATTTTAAATCGGTATTATTCAGAGTCCACATAGTGTTAGACATTTTGTCTGTTATGAATAGTTCTGAGTTCTCCGCGATTATTTGCCTTGGCCAGTGGGAATAAAATTTATCTTTAGGTTTTGGCAGGATAGCTTGGATATCGGAAAAATCCCAATAGCCGCTTTTGTTTCTAATAAGGGTAAGTTTAGCATTCACTAATTTAATTTTTGTGATGATGAAATTCCCTTTTAAAAAGGGAAGAGTTTTAAATTTGATGGCTGTTTTTTTTATTGAATAAACGCTTTTTGCCGAATCATTTTTTGCAAAAATATTTATGTCATATATTACTATGCCGTCAATAAAGGAGAAAGATACTTTGCCTAAATCTATTTTTCTATTCAGTTTTTTTGCATGGGAGGATGAAAGTTTTTGAAGTGTTTTTTTTGCCGCAAAAGGCAAGCCAAAATACAATAGGGAGATGATTAAAATGACGGCTAAGGCTGAAGCAATGATTGTTTTTTTATTTTTGATTTCCACATAAAAATTATAACAAATGCCAAGAGAATAGTAGATAGTGTATATTGAGATGAATCAGTGTTAGTTTTTGCAAATTTGCTATATTGTTTTCATAGGCGCCTCGCTTAGTTAGCTAATTAAGTAAGCAAGATAAGGCCGGCAAAAAATACACCTAAAGCGCAGAGGGAGACTGATTATGAATTTTAAAAAAACAATTAAAGTTGCAATTTTTATCGATTACGATAATTTTGCCATTGGCTATAAGGACCATTATGGCTGTGAGATTGATGAAAAATTATGGGATGTACTTGTAGATGAATTATTAAATTATTACAAAGCTAACTTTAGTAAGAATGATTTTGAAATTATTGAAAATGCGGGCGCCTGGGTATGTGTGGGAATGAGTGAAGATCCTTATCGAGAAGAAAAAGACGAGAAGAAAAATATTTATCGACCGCTGGATAGAAAAGATGGTTTTATTTTAAATTATGGCTACAGAAAACCCGGTCATAGAGATGGCTCTAATTTATTCCATAAAGGCGGAGAAAAGGGCGTTGATAGTGAAATTATTTGCCAGATGTTAATGGGCGCTTTTCTAAATCATTATGATGCTTGCATCCTAATAAGTGATGATTCTGATTATCTGCCAGTTGTAAGAAGAGTGCAGGAATATTTTGGAAAAAAAGTCATTCAAGCGGGGTTTCACTCCACAAGTAGATTAAGAGAGAAGGCTTATGCTCATATACCATTTGAAAAAGAAATGAATTTAAAAGAGTTGCTTAAGCGGATAGGGTAGATTCTGGAGAATAGGAATAAAGGGGGAGAAGAAATGGGCAAAATCAAAATCGATAATAATGGTTTTACATATCCGATGCCGGTGACAATCGTTGGCGCGCATGTTAAAGGCAAACCAAATCACATGGCGGTCAGTTGGGTTTCAAGGATGAGTTCAAAACCGCCTTTGATAGGTATAGTATCTAGCGCGCATTATACTACTGAGGGTATTAAAGAAAATAAAGAATTCAGTGTGTGTATTCCAAGTATTGAAATGCTTAAAGTGACTGATTATATCGGGACAGTATCGGGAGCGGATGAAGACAAGAGTAAAATATTTGATTGTTATTACGGTGAACTCAAGCATGCTCCCATGATTAAGGAATGTCCGGTCTCTGTGGAGTGTAGATTAATACAGACGGTGAAGTTGCCGAAAGCTGAATTGCTAATTGGCGAGATTATAAATGCTTATGGCGATGAGAAATATATGACAGATGGGAAACTTGATATAAAGAAGATAAAACCATTTACTTTAACTATGCCGGATAATAATTATCAGGCAGTGGGGGAATTGGTCGGAAAAGCATGGAAAGATGGTTTGGATTATAAAAAATAAAGCGACAATGCTACAGTGCGGTGGTTTGGTAGTTAAGTTTTTGACTTCAAGACTTCAAGACTCCTAGTGTAGTGCTTCGTAAATAGCTTTACATTTGGCTATAAATATAATATTCT
>CAZHQC010000138.1:0-4997 GCA_964534135.1 uncultured Elusimicrobiaceae bacterium
GCGAGACAAAAATTTAAATATAATTCACCAGAATTCATACGGTCAAAGTACTAGAGACATCATGAAGCTTAAATATGCTAGAAAAGAGGTTGTGAACTTGATTGTTACTAAAAACACCCCATCTCTTTTTGATGCCGAATACTATTGTGACACAAGACCTCTGACTAAAAAATTTACTAAAAAAAACAAAAATTTCAAAAAGACAGTTAATTCATTAAAAAAAAGCTGTGCGCTTCTTCAACAAGCTAAAAAGTTAATTAAAAAACAAGGAATAATATCTCCCCGACCTGTAGAATATTTCAGCAATCTTGCAGCCCTTAGAATTACTATAGACGCAATCATAATAGGTGAAAAAGGTTGGCGCAAATATGAAGAATAAACTCCTTTGCCATAACTTTGATTCTAGATATTTTTTAGATTGCTAAATGAAAAATCTCAACCTTATATACGATGAAACCTTTTTTAAAGAATGGGGCTCCGAACATGAAAAATATATTCGCTCTGCGGAAATAATTACCGATAAACTATTTGATTTATTCAAACCAAAAAAAATAGCGGACTTGGGTTGTGGCTGTGGTATTTATTCCCATTTATTTAAAAAAAAAGGCGCGGAAGTTTTCGCTTTGGATGGGGTCCTGCCGCCAAAAGAGTATTCCTTTCCAGTAAATATACACACACAAGATCTAACTATTCCTTTTGAAAACACCTTCGGCAAATTTGACTTCACGCTTTGTCTTGAAGTTGCCGAACATATCCCCGAATCGTTAACAGATATCTTCATTGAAAATATTCTCCAATTCAGTGATACCCTTGTATTATCAGCCGCCCCGAAAGGACAAGAAGGCCATCATCATGTCAATGAACAGCCCAAGCGCTATTGGGTTAAGAAACTGGCCGAAAAAGGTTTTGCTTACAATAGAATTAAAACAGGACTTATGCTGGAAAAATTAAAAAAAGATAAAGTCCCTTTTATGTGGATGTGCCAGCAAATAAGTTTTTATGAAAAAGCGAATAAAGAAAAACTGCGTCACGGACTGCCATTAATTAATAAATAGGATATACAATATGGATAACTCTAAACTTGAAATAGTATTTAAAACTCAAAGCCTTATTGAAGCTTCAATAGTTTCTGAATTATTGAAATCAAACGGCATAGACGCTTTTATTTTCGATGAACATGCCAGCAGAATAACGGGCGGTATTGCCATTCCCTCAAGAATAGCCGTAATGCCCGAGAAAAAAGAAGAAGCCTTGGTAATTATAAAAGCTTTCTCTTCAAAATAAATCTCTTACTTAATTGTTTATGTTATTGAAATATCTTTCACAAAAAGGCACAATTACCTTATGAACAAAAAAAATATATTACATTTCGTAACAGTAATGGCATTAATGTCCGCTGTCTCCTGTAACCCCGAAGATGTTAAGGACTCAGCCTTAGTTAAAGAATCTAAAACAAAAGGAAAAACTATGGAAACCTCAAAACCTGATAACACAACAGCATTATATAATCCAAACCTGGCAAATGAAAAAGCTCCGGCAGCTTTTAAAGTAAAATTTAGAACCAGCAAAGGTGACTTTATAATTGAATCTCAAAGAGAATGGTCCCCTTTTGGAGCCGACAGATTCTATAATTTAGTCAAAATCGGTTTTTTTACCGATGTAGCTTTCTTTAGAGTTATAGAAGGCTTTATGGCTCAATTCGGCATACACGGAGACCCTGCAGTAAGCTCAAGCTGGAAAGCTGCCAATATTAAGGATGATCCCGTTATAAAATCCAATAAAAAAGGCTATATCAGTTATGCCATGGCGGGTCCGGATACAAGAACGACACAGTTCTTTATTAACTTTGGCAATAATGCCAATTTGGATTCAATGGGTTTTTCACCTTTCGGTAAAGTAATCGAAGGCATGGATATTGTTGACAGCATTTATTCGGGCTATGGTGAAGGCGCTCCTTCAGGAAAAGGCCCCGGCCAACATATAATTCAAATCAAGGGCAATGAATACTTAAAAAAAAGCTTCTCTCAGCTGGATTATATTATTGAAGCTACAATAGAATAAAATTTTCTCGGACAAAATATATTGCCTGAGAAACAAATAAACCCCCGTGTTTTTTGCGGGGGTTTTTTGAAAATGAGATTGTATATAAAAAAAATTCCACCTACTCACAAGGACTTGACTGAATTTAATCAACTTTCAAAAAAAATAAAACTTTTTACCTTGATTAAAATGGATTTGCTCAAGAGGTAAAAAACCTTGCCTCTGAGAGAACCTTTGAATTAGATAAAGAATTAAATTAAAAAATATATTTGCTTATCTTTTCAATAAGAGCCAATTTTTTAAAAGGCTTAACCAAACAGTCATTGCATCCCGCATCAAGAAATTCTTTTATTTTGGGCGCATCATTATGAGCGCTGAATGCAATAATAGGCAAGATCTCTTTTGTATAACTCTTCCTTATTTTTTTAACTGCAGTCAGACCATCCATAATAGGCATTTCCATATCCATAAAGACCAAGGAAAAAATTCTTTCTTTCATTAAATCAAGCGCCTCTTTGCCATTAGCGGCAAAAAATGGACTAATATCAGAGGCCTTCTTTAAATAGGTGTCAACAAGCAATCTGCTCTCATCCGCATCATCCACAATTAAAACTTTTTTTCTACTATCAATCCATTTGTGAATGACTTCATAAAATTTGCGTTTTTTTATTGGTTTTGTAACATGTTCATTCATGCCCGCATCCAATGATTTATCAATATCTCTATCTAGGCCATGAGCCGTAAGAGCTAAAATTGGAATTTTTTTATAATGGGGCAATTCTCTTATAAGGCCGATAGCTTCATAACCATCCATCACCGGCATTTGTATATCCAGAAAAACCAAGTCATACATAAATTTCGAGCAAGCTTTCACAGCTTCTTTTCCATTTGAAACTATATCAAAAGAATAACCTGATTTTTTCAGTAATATGCGAATTAAATTTTGATTATCCGTATTATCTTCCGCCACCAAAATTTTAAGATGCGATTTATTTTTTTCGACCGTTTTAACATCTGTCGTGTCATCTGAAACTATTGTTTTCTTAAATGTTCCAACTATGGCATTAAAAAGTCCCGATTTTGTTATCGGCTTTGATAAAAAACCGTCAATAACATCTTCTTTAATTTCCGTCGGAATTTTTTCAATCATGGACGACATCATAAGAATTTTAAAGGAATGTTTTGGATAAAGTTCGGTTATTTTATTAACAAATTCTATGCCATCCATAATCGGCATTTGATGGTCCACAATAATAATATTGAATGCCAAAGGATCTTTTTCTATCAATTTTAAAGACTCAAAAGAACTTAATCTGGCATCTATTTTAAAACCCCAAACGGAAAGATTTTCTTCAATTATTTCAAGGCTATCTTTATTATCATCAATAACCAAGGCTTTAAAACCATTGAAATCAATTATCTCTTCCTCAGAACTTCCCTTAATAGCAGCTTTAATATATGGAATCTCAAAATAAAAAGTAGTGCCTTTTTTTAATTCGCTTTCTATTGCCAGCTCTCCTCCCATTAATTCCACAAAAGCCCTTGATATACTTAAGCCCAGCCCTGTTCCTCCAAATTTCCTTGTTGTGGAAGTATCGGCCTGAGAAAACTTTTCAAAAATTTTCTTTTGATTTTCTTTGGATATGCCAATTCCCGTATCAACTACCGCAAATTTTATTTTTGAGGAAACCCCTTTCTTATATTCCGCCTCTATTTTTATTTGTCCTTCAGTAGTAAATTTAAGAGCATTCCCAATCAAATTGATAAATATTTGCCGCAAACGAGTAGGATCACCCATAATATTCTGAGGCATATTATTTGGAATCTTTAATACAAGTTCCAGACCTTTAACTCCGGCCTGTTTGGCGAACATCTCAGCGACACTTTCAAGCACTTCTCTCGGATTATAGGCAATATTTTCAAGTTTCAATAAGCCTGATTCTATTCTGGATATATCAAGAATATCGTTTATTATGCCAAGCAAAGCCTCGCTTGAATTTTGTATATTTTTAGCGTATTTTTTTTGTTCCGCATCAAGCTTCGTATCTATAAGAATTTCAGTCATGCCGATAACTGAATTCATTGGAGTTCTTATTTCATGGCTCATATTTGCCAAAAATTCGCTTTTTGCTTTGGTGGCATCTTCAGCTGCTTTCTTTGCTATTTTTAATTCTTCCACCAAAATTTTGGCCTTGGTTATATCTTCTTTTATAGCTATAAACTTAATTACCTTGCCCTTTTCATCTTTAATCCCGGAAATTACAGAGGATTCCCAATAAAACTCGCCATTTTTTTATTTTATCCATTTTTGTCCTCAAATCTTTTTATAATTAAATCCGATATTCTTGCTATCCCTTGACCATCAATAAGTTGGGTATTAATATTATGTCTCAATTTACTATTTTTAAATTTTTGCAAAGCCGTTTTAACCGCATTAGCAATATCCTTCTTAGCTACCATTCGTTCCAAACCTAAACAAACAGCCATTCCAGCCTCAGTAAAAGCTGATGCCGATTCAGCATGATCTTCAGTCAAACATAGGTAAATTGCAGGCACTTTCATCGCTGCCAGTTCATAAGCTGTAACACCAAAAGAAGCTATCGCAAAATCACTTTGCGACATTAATCTTACCATATTTTGAACATTTACACATATGTCAAAAGAGTGTTTACAATTGGATAATAAACTATCAATTTCCTTCCTGTTTTGAAATCCTGCGCCTAAAACGACCATAGCTTCAAAATTTTCTTCTATCATTTCTAAAGCTTTTATTGCTTTTATTGTCATCCCTTGCGGATCACTGCCCCCCATAGTTACTAAAATCTTAGGGGTTCGGAGCACGGAGTCGAGAATTTGAGATTCAAGACTTGAAGCAAAAGAAAATTCTTTCCTCAAAATTACCCATTTCCACCCGGCAAAAAGTTCACCGGTAAAACCGGCCCAACCCATTTTTTTTA
>CAZHQC010000139.1:0-4997 GCA_964534135.1 uncultured Elusimicrobiaceae bacterium
CTTCGGTTTAATTAAGTAATACCTCAGCTCCTTTTTTAAGAGCTTTTGCATTGAGTTCTAGCAACTCTGGCTTAAGTTTTTTATAAACCTTTGGCAGAGCCGCAATAATATCATCAACTGAAAGAGCTCCCGTATTAGCCGCGAAAGCCCCAAGAGCCACCATATTCATTATTTTTACATTACCCAATTCATCCGCGATCTTATTGCAGGGAACATAAAGAATTTTAATGTCGGTTCTCTCCGCTTTGGACTTTATGAGGGAGCTGTTTATAATCAATAAACCTCCCGGTTTTACCAAGGGTTCAAACTTGGCTAAAGAAGGCTCATTGAAAACCATAACGGTATCGGGAGCCGATACTATGGGAGTTGTAACCTCATCAGAGGATATAACCACCGAACAATTTGCGGTGCCACCGCGCATCTCGGCGCCATACGAAGGAAAAAAACTTACATTCTTCCCTTCCAGCATACCTGAGTATGCAAGTAAAACACCCGCGGAAATAACACCTTGCCCACCAAAACCTGAAATTCTGATTCCTTGATACATTTTATTTACCTCCATCAGAGTCTTTGTAAACGCCCAAAGGGAAAATTTCCATCATTTTATCTTTTACATAATCTGTAGCCTTAACAGGGGTCATTCTCCAATTTGTCGGACATGTTGAAAGAATTTCAACTATTGAAAACCCTTTGCCGTCAATTTGATTTTGAAATGCTTTTTTAATGGCATTCTTTGTCTTAATGACAAGGGGAGCCGTATGAACGGCTGTTCTCTCGATATAAGTGGTTCCTTTTATAGTGGCAAGCATTTCACTCATTTGAATGGGATAGCCCTGTAATTTCGGGTCTCGTCCGTAAACACAAGTTGTTGCTTTCTGGCCGACTAAAGTGGTTGGCGCCATTTGTCCGCCTGTCATTCCGTAAATGGCATTATTTATAAAAATAATGGTTATATTCTCGGAACGAATGGCGGAATGAACTATTTCAGCCATGCCAATTGAAGCCAAATCACCGTCTCCTTGATAGGAAAATACGATAGCTTCCGGTTTTGCTCTTTTAATGCCTGTCGCTATGGCCGGACCTCTTCCGTGAGGACCTTGTATCATGTCGCAGTTAAAATATTCATCCGCGAAAACGGCGCAACCAACGGGGGCGACGCCGATGGTTTTGTCTCTTATGTTTAATTCATCCATAACTTCGGCAACCAGTCTGTGAACAACTCCGTGTCCGCAACCGGGGCAATAACGCATTTGTACATCGGTTAAAGATTCTGGTTTTTTATTTAATAGTTGCATGTTCTTTCGCTCCTTTTTTGGAAGTGTCTTCAATGGCTTTTAAAACTTCTTCCGCCGTTATGACCGATCCACCGGGACGGCCGTAAAAGAAAACTTTACTCTTACCATTAAGCGAGAGCATAACATCTTCAACCATTTGGCCAAGACTCATTTCGACTACCAAGAAGTTGTTTACTCTATCACCAAGTTCCGCAAGTTTTTTCTTAGGGTAGGGCCAAAGAGTTATAGGTCGGAATAATCCAACTTTTAACCCTTTTTCTCTCGCCATTTTGAGCGCTGCCATCGAGACTCGCGCGCTGGTGCCGTAGGCTACCAAAATAATATCGGCATCTTCGGTCATTATCTCTTCGTACATAACTTCGTTCTCTTCAATTTCTTTGTATTTTTTTACTCTATCGTTTACCATGATTTCAAGTTGGCCTTCTCTTAAATCATAAGAATTTACTCTTCTTCTTTCTCTACCTTTGCTTATACCGAGCGCCCAATCTTGTTCAGGGAGCTTAGAGACATCCACTTCAGGATATTCAAACTCAACGGGTTCCATCATTTGACCGATAATTCCATCGGCAAGAACCATAGTGGGGATTCTGTATTTATAAGCTATTTCATAGCATTTACGAGGAAAATTGGCCATTTCATTGACACTATCGGGAGCCATAACGAAAACTTTATAATCTCCATGTCCTCCGCCTCTTGTGGATTGAAAATAATCGCCTTGAGCGCCGGCTATATTACCCAGACCGGGACCGCCTCTAACAACATTTGCATAGAAGAAAGGAAGGTCTGCGCCCGCGCAATAGGAAATTCCTTCTTGTTTTAAGCTTATGCCGGGACTTGAAGATGATGTCATACATCTTACTCCCGTAGCTGCCGCGCCATAAATCATATTTATCGCGGCAACTTCAGATTCCGCTTGCACGAATTTTCCGTCGACTTCAGGTAAGCGCCATGATAAATATTCAGGCACTTCATTTTGCGGTGTAATGGGATAGCCCGCAAAAAATCTGCAGCCGGCTTGAACGGTTCCTTCGGCCAGAGCTTCGTTTCCTTTCATTAATTTTTTTTCTGCCATTACTTCCTCCTTAAAAAAATCGGTTTACTTATTGGGTCGCTTGCAACTTGCGACACTTAATGAGACATAGGCTCATTACTTGGTTGTTTGCAAAATTAACGGCATACAGTTTCTATTATTTGTAGACTTCTATTGCTAAATCAGGGCATACTTTTGCGCATTGTTGGCATCCGATACAATCTTCGCCTTTATATTTAGCGGGATAATAGCCACTTTTACTGAATTCTTTAGATATCTCAATACACTTTTTAGGACAAGCTTCTATGCATAAGTAACAACCTTTGCATTTGTTGTCATCTATTTTGATCTCAGGCATATAACCTCCGGTTTTTAACATTACGGCGGTAGCTATTATGATGCTATTTTTAATTATCTTTCAAGCTCCGCCTACAAATATGATAACAAAAAACACCTATATTTTAATAGGTATTTACTCCTCTGTTAAAAGTTTTTTAATTTCACCCAATAGGGTTTCTTTGGTTACCGGTTTTTTTAATATGCTAACATTATCCCGGCTTGCATAGCGTTCAATATTTTCAGGAACACCTGTTGAAAAAATTATGGGAATAGCAACCATAAAAAGATTTCTAAGCCTATCAAAAACTTTTTCTCCCCCTCCTGCCGGCATTTCAACATCAAGAATTAATAAATCGGGCTTAAATTCTTGATATTTTGTTATGGCGCTCATTGCATCTTCAGCCGTTTCCACTTCATAGCCCGCTTCTACAAGTATCGTTTTATATAACTCCAATATATAGAGATCATCATCAACTGCCATTATTTTAAACATCGTTCCTCCGAATTTCCTTTATCCATACTATCTTATGCTAACATTTTACTTATAATTTACCGTATAAATCCTTAAGTTTAATATTCATTGATTCTTCACTATATTGAGTATAACCGGTATGGTCTTTTTCCGATATGAATTTTTTTACATTTTCTCTTGGTAGATATCTTAATCATCAATCATTCCCTAAAATTTTAATTGCATTACGATCACGAGAGTTGTCTGTTTCTCTTTCAAAAGTTAATTCTTTTTCGTGTGAATCATAGAAATCTTCGAGGTCATCTCGATGTCGTGTAGTTCCGTGAATTAAAAGGCGATGAGCAATTTTTTTATAATTTCGATTAATTTTATTGCCTTCCTTTTTTCCAGGGATAAACATTAGAATAAGGACAATTAATAAGGCTATAATTACGATAGTTCCCATTATAAACAGTCTCCAAATATTTTTATTAAACGCTATTAACTCAATAAACACAAATAGTGCTTAACTCTAAGACTCCCCGACTTGTTCACTAATGGGTGTCCATAGGAGTCCTCTGAAAGCCAAGTCCACTCTCAGACTCTAAAACTTTATCTTTCCACACACATGGCGATACCCATGCCGCCGCCGATGCAAAGTGTCGCAAGACCTTTTTTTACATTTCTTTTTTTCATTTCATGAATTAGGGTAACAAGTATTCGTGCCCCACTTGCGCCTATGGGATGACCGAGAGCGATAGCTCCGCCATTAACATTTACAATATCATTATTAAAGCCTAACTCTTTGCCGATTGCAATTGACTGAACGGCGAAGGCTTCATTAGCCTCAATTAAATCCACATCGGACATTTTCCAATCAGCTTTTTTTAGAGCGAGCTTTACAGCTTCAATAGGACCTAAACCCATAACGGAAGGGTCTGTTCCATGATAAGCATAAGAAACTATTTTTGCCAAAGGTTTATAATTATATTTTTTAACGATATCTTCACTTGCGACCAAAACGCAAGCCGCTCCGTCATTTATTCCTGAAGCATTTCCCGCTGTAACCGATCCTTCTTTTTTAAAAGCGGGTCTAAGTTTGGCAAGTTTCTCGGCGGTAACACCCGCTCTTGGAAACTCATCAGTATCAAAAATGACAGGGTCTCCTTTTCTTTGAGGCAGAGAGATTGGCGCTATTTCATCTTTGAATTTTCCTTCAGTAATGGCTTTTTCAGTTTTATTTTGAGAATCAGCCGCAAATTTATCTTGTTCTTCCCTTGAAATATTATATTTCGTAGCAATGTTTTCGGCTGTTACGCCCATATGATAGTTATTGAAAACATCCCATAAGCCGTCATTTATCATTGTGTCTATCATTTCGCCATTGCCCATTTTATAGCCAAAACGGGCTTTTTTTAAGGCATAAGGAGCATTACTCATGGATTCGGTTCCTCCGGCTATAATACAATCGGCGTCTTGCGCTTTTATAGCTTGCGCCGCTATGGCGACACTTCTTAAACCCGAACCGCAAACCATATTAATGGTTAAGGCTGTTTTTTCTTTAGGTATGCCGGCTCCGATACCCACTTGTCTTGCAACATTCATTCCTTGCGCGCTTTGAAGGATGTTTCCAAATATAAGTTCATCTATATCATTTGTATCAATTTTATTTTTTTCAATCATTTGAGAAACCACAGTCTTGCCTAATTCAACACTGCTAAGTTTCGCAAGGCCGCCGCCAAAGGTTCCTATTGCGGTTCTTACTCCATCAATTATAAATACTTCTTTATGCATTATTCCTCCATAACTTATGATTTGAAATTTTTATTGCGCGCTTAAAGTTTTATTCTAACATTTTTTTATAAGCGTCTTTAAGAAAAAG
>CAZHQC010000140.1:0-4992 GCA_964534135.1 uncultured Elusimicrobiaceae bacterium
CAGATTCTGACAAAAATCGCCAAATGTAAAGAAGCGTTGGAAGCACTACACTAGTTCACGTTTTCCAGCATAAAACAATCGACTAGACATATTTTGCCACTCGCCTACATTAGGAATAAAAACACTTAAGTCATATAACTCTAGCGTTGCTTTCATGAGGTCAATAATAATTTCGTCTGTATCAATATAAAATTCCTTAGACAGAACATCCACAGCCGCTTCAGCAATTGCCCTGTGCCGAGTAAGAATAAATGATCCAGAAGATGCTACCACTGCTTCTTCTCCAAGTGGTCCTAAAACTTTTTCTTTAAGTTCTTTTCTGTGACATCCCAAAGTTCGTGCAAGCGGTTCTCTTGATAAAGTAAGAATGTTTAATGCGTGAGGAACAGCAATGTGAGCAAACCCCTCAAGTAGAGAGCCCCCAGGCGCATCGCTTTTTTTAAGATGATGTAATAGATTTTTAACATGCTCCCTAATATCATCCCCTATTCGAGTACGAAGCATGGCACCCAAGAATGCCCCCTCAGTACTATTGGCCTCTAAATGTGCCTCTTTGAGGAGTTCCCTCACAGCATCATCATGTGTAAGACCATAAAGTTTCCCCAATCCTTGCTTGTCATACTTAGACCATGCTGTAATAATTTCTTCCGCATCTTTCGCAGACAATCCACGCAGTAAAATTTCTATAGGGGTCACATACTTATCCCATGGTATCTCATCACATTTCGATGCAATCCAATCAGTGTCTCTAACAGCGATTAGTACACATAATTTTGTCATACCTCTCTTAGATGCATCTTTAATAATATTGAATAATTTTCCAGCAATGTTTTCAGCATCATCCGATGCAATAACACACGCCCCTGATCTGTTTGGGATAATAGTATTAAGATTTGGCACGTCTAATTCGGCGTTTTCATTCCATAGGATTTGTTCTACAATACCCTTATTGAGCAATTCAACTATAGTTTGTCTTAATATTGTTGATTTTCCTTCACCTCCCGCTCCTTTCACAATAAAAAGGGAAATACTATTGTTAGCTAACTGTTCTTCGATTCTTGCTACTATATCGGAGACTTTACTACGTCGAGGTATATTTAGACTTAAAGCGTCCTTCCAACCTGGAACTCTACCGTCAAAAAATTTTATGACTTCCTCATCAGATAATCTTTCTTGAAAAGGATTTAAAAAATCCTTGTTTACAACAATCCATCCTGATGGCAACATATCTTGTAAATTTTTTGTTGAATTACTTATTTTCGATGAGATCTCTTTCGTCTTTGGAAATGGAAGATTCCAATAACCTTGATCTTCTATATGATATTCCTTTGGAAATGCTTCTGAATCAATTGCCCACTCTTGATTATCACGTGACCATAATAAAGGTTGAACCTTAATGCTCTGTTTTTCAATATTAGTTTCTCCCCATATAATTCTATTATGCCAACACACATCTTCTCTAGCTTGAAATGCTGCTCCAGCCTGAATTTGCAAATATGACCCCGAATTTAAAAAGTTAGATTCTCCTTTTATTTTATGTAAATGCCCATAAAGATAAATAACATTTTTTCTCATCAGCATTGTTTTTATACTCTGAACTTCACTATCTAAAAACCAATCAATTGGATGATGAGATAAAACAAAAATTAAATCTGAATCCTCTAGCTTATTTAGTCCTTGCTCCAAAATACCTTTTCCCGGTGATAATTTATGTCGATCAGAACTATCGCCAGATGATAACCATGCACTATTAAGCCCTAAAACACCAATTTTCTTTGTATCAACTGTTATATTTTTTACAAAGGATCCTTCAAATGAACTAATCCAATGAGATTTACCATTAAGAATCACATCATAATCCATATATGCCTTAAACCTTGGTAGAATATGTATTCTTTCACTCATTGCATCATTGGTAGGATCTAAAAATGAAGGAACATCGTCCAATACTCCATGTGTTTTCACAGCACGTGCTTGATCCCTTGCTACATCATGATTACCAGGAACCATAAATATTTTACCCTTATATTCTGTTTTAGCCATCAATTCATCCAACGGCCCTAAAAAATTTTCAAAAAAAAGCTCATACTCAAATCCTTGACCAGAATTTGCAATGTCTCCAGTAATAAACACTGCCATAAGGGGGAGACCTTCTCTAATAGATGTTTTGATATTTTCTAGAATATAATCAAAAGAACATTTTTCTCCATACTTATCTTTTCCTACATGGAAATCTGAAAGATGCAACCATCTGAAAACATTATTGTTCATTTAATATCTCCCTTCTTCAATTATCGCCATTAAACTGTTCGATTTTGCCTAAATTTCATAAATAACTTTATTTAGTAAATAAATTTGATGCAGGCTTAAAACCCTTATGATATCTTTTATAAATAGAGTCGACTTCTCCCATATAATAATCTTTTTCCACACCTTTTATACCCGGGAGGATGCCAAGTGTAAGAAAAAACGCACTACTATCAATATTATCGAATGATAGTCTTGCATCATAGTTATAATAAGAAATCGAATATGCTATTCTCCCTGTCTCAATATCTAGAAGTCTTAAATTAACTAATTTTGCAACAACTCTGTTAGTGTAGTAGAACTCTGGAGAAAAAGATCCGACTAATAATCCATCTGCCCCTGTTAAATTACCAATTTTTTTTAAATCATTTTTTGATAAATAAAGCTGAGTTGGAACATTTGATGATTTAACAACTTCATCGGCTGTAGGCGCGCTAAAAAAACCTGACCCCTCTAAAAACTGTTCATTTAAAATATTTTTCAAAGCAGCCCTTTCAACTAATTTTACTTGCTCGCCAATAAAATAGGTGGTTAATAGCCCTCGTAATGTTTTTTCTGCACTTATATAATCAGGACCTGCCAAGCGTAGTATGGCTATCTTTTTAAACTCCTTACCTTTAAAAAGTCTGTTTTTAGCTATTCTAACTTTAGATTTCTTTTCAATTTTATTGCCAAACAATTTTTTATGTAGAGAACTAGCTATTACGGAAATGGCTTTATCTATATCCTCCTTTACATTTAAATAACTGGATGACCATAAAATTTCCCCTGTTCGAATATCCACAAACCGTAAATTAAGTGTATATACTGAATCAACTGTTCTCATAACAACAGAACCTAAAAGTAAGGCATCAATATCAAGTAATTTTCCAAGTTGTTTAGCCTCATCATTATTTATCGCCCCACTCATATTTAACTTTAATTCTTTCAACACAGCATTAAGCTGAGAACGTTCAACAACATCAAATCCCATTCCTAAAAATTCAGTTATAAAAGTTTCTGAAATAGCATTTTTTAAATTTAAACCATCTTCTCCAAAAGGAAGAATCGCTATTCTTGAATATTTTTGAATATCAAGTTCTTTAACAGCTTCAGTTCGTACATATGGAACTGTTGTACATCCAGCAAAAGATACAAGTAAAAATAAAGCCAATAATTTTTTCATAAATTCTCCGCTTATAAACTAAATATATTTTTAGAATGCCTGATGGATGTAACCCCAGTTACTTTTATAGAATACTACCTATATACTTGTCAAATTTTAAGAGGGTGTAGTTTCTGTGTATGAATCGGGCAATTCGAGTTTATCATAGAAATTTCCTTTTGTCGGTAAGAGAGTAATTCAGATTTATTATAAAGAATTTCCATTTGTCGGTAAGAGGGTGATTCAGATGTATCTTAAATAGGGTGGGCTATTCTCTCTCCTAGAAAAACCACGGGAAATAAAGAAGGCTGTGAGTTTGCTAGTGAGCGATTTCTGAGGTTTAGCTTTGTAAACAAGGTTTATGAGGGAATTTCTCCGAATACGGTGGGTGGACTACACCGCTTCTGAGTTTTGCTACGGACACAATTGCATGTCTGAATGAGAAAACATTGTTTTCGATTGAGTTCCGCAGCCGCCTAATAAACCGAAGTGAGCAACGGCGTATAAAACCTCTTCATGAGCGATTCTGCAAACTTACAGGCTTCACTGATAGCTTGGCCCCATATACAATACACTTAGAAGCGTAAAAACTTTACCACCCTACAACAAATAAATATTTCCTCTGAGGGTAAACTTACTGACAACCCCCGCTCAATAAAAGCACAGTGAGCCGTAAAAACTTTACAAAACCACTAACAAAATCGTATATGAGCGAGTCTGGTCGTTCACAAAGTTTCCGACACCTTTATGAAGCATAGCTTCGTTTACTGTAAACTCACAGGCTTTCTCTCCAATCTTGCGTGTAAATGTAACTGCCACTCTTATATAAATGATCTTAGGTAATAATTCTCCATCATTATATCTTTCTTTTGCTACTATAAAATATACTTTGATGATTTATATAATGAGTATTATATTGTTTATAAATGCTGGGAGGAGGATATATGGCGCTTGATTTAAGCAGTTTGCAAAAGGCGGTTAGTTCACTTGAACGGGCAATTAAGGTTGCCTCTACAACTAAGGGAGCTGTTAGCATTGAACAAGAAGAGGTAATTCGCAGGGGAGTTATCCAGAATTTTAAATTTACTTATGAATTATGTTGGAAGTTTATGAAACGGTGGCTTGAAAAAAATGACACAAGCGAGGCTGTTAACGGACTTACAATGAAAAAGTTGTTTAGAATAGCGGCTGAACATCTTTTGATTAAAAATATTGAATCGTGGTTTGACTATCATGAGGCTCGAAACCAAACAGCTCATATATATGATGAGCGTAAAGCGAAAGAAATTTTTGAAACAGTAAAAAAGTTTTTGCCTGACGCTCAGGAATTTTTAAAAAATATTGAAAATAAAAATGATTGACGCTAAAAATGAACATATTGAAATGATTAAATCTATTTTGCAAAAGCATATACCGAAATGCGAGGTTAGAGCTTTTGGTTCTCGCATCCCAATCTTGAAAACTTCTTAAGTCATTATCTTGCAGTGACACTCTCCCCCTACATAAAAACTGACTAAAGGATTGGCAAAGATTTTGCGGAG
>CAZHQC010000141.1:0-4861 GCA_964534135.1 uncultured Elusimicrobiaceae bacterium
GGGCTGGGGGAGATTTATTTGCTGCAAATTCTTTATGACTAAACTTTGAAATTCCTATACATCCAGAGCAGTTCCTACCCGATTCGTTCCCGCGTAAGAAATTTGCAAAGCAAATTTCCAAAGCGGGAAAGTGTTATTGTTTCACAAATTCCCGATGTGGGAAAACCTATAATTTCCGAGTCGGGAGAATGTTTTGTTCCCAACCCACGAAGTGGGAATTCATTATCGAGGCCGGGCCTCACTAATTTTAAAACCATATTCCACCTACAGGGTGGAATATGGTAAAAAACATTTGTTTATTGATATTTGTAAAATTTAATACAATAGGCATATGATATTTGAAAAGAACTTTATTAACTACTTTTAGGTGAAATAATGTATTTATTTTTTGACACTGAAACTACCGGGCTTCCTAAAAATTGGAAAGCGCCTGTAACTGATTTAGAGAACTGGCCCAGACTGGTTCAATTGGCTTATTTACTTACTGACAGCAAGGGAAAGAAAATTTCCGGCGGAGATTTCATAATAAAACCGGTCGGCTTTACTATTCCCAAAGACTCAGCGCAAATACATGGAATTTCAACGGCGCGGGCGGAAAAAGAGGGCATAGATCTGCTGGGCGTCTTAAAAGATTTTTATGCGGCAATTGAAAAGGCGGATTATCTCGTGGCGCACAATATAAGTTTTGACGAGAAAATCATAGGAGCTGAATTATTAAGAAATAAAATGCCGGACATTCTTCCGGCCAAACAAAAGATATGCACCATGCAAATATCCACAGATTATTGCGCCATTTCCGGCCCATACGGCAATAAGTGGCCAAAGCTCACAGAACTTCACCACAAATTATTTCAAGAGGGTTTTGAGGAATCGCATAATGCCGCCGCCGATATGGCAACAACAGTAAAATGTTTTTGGGAATTAAAACGCCTGGGGATTATTAAGAATTAAGGAAGGGGACGGTTCTAATTAGATTTTCTATAATGTCGTAATGGGGAAAAGGTAAAATTATGGCAATCAAAACAAATAAAATCGCAATTTTTAAAGGTAAAAAAATAAGAAAAACCATTCACAAAAACGAATGGTGGTTTGTGATAAATGATATTGTAGAAACACTTACAAACACGCCTAATGTTAAAGATTATATTCGTAAAATGCGCATTCGTGACAAAGAAATCAATGAAGGGTGGGGACAAATTGTCACCCCCCTTAGTATAGATACTACTGGAGGTAAACAAAAGCTAAATTGTGCCAATACTGAAGGCATTTTCCGTATTATTCAATCAATTCCATCTCCAAAAGCAGAACCATTTAAGCGATGGCTGGCAAAGGTAGGCTATGAACGGGTGCAAGAAATTCACGACCCTAAATTGGCAACCAAAAGAACAAGAGCGATTTATAAAGCCAAAGGCTATTCTAACGCTTGGATTGAAAAGCGAATGCGCGGTATTGCGATTCGTGAGGAATTGACGGATGAATGGCAGAAACGGGGAGCAGAAGAAGAACGAGAATATAAAATCTTGACAGCGGAAATTTCAAAGGCAACCTTTGGAATGACACCTTCACAATACAAAAAACTTAAAGGGATAAAGAGAGAGAATTTAAGAGATCATATGGAGGATTTGGAATTGATTTTGACAATGTTGGGTGAAGCGACAACTTCCAAAATAACCAAAGATAGAGATTCAAAAGGATTTGTTCCTCTCAAAAAAGACGCTAAAGAAGGTGGAGAAGTGGCAGGAGCAACAAGAAAGGACATTGAAAAAAGAACGGGGAAAAGAATTTCAACACGGACAAATTTTTTAAAACACTCGCAAAATAAAAAACAGCTTAAACAATAAATAAAACCATATTCCACCTTGTATGTTACACTTCAAGTATAATGTTATACAGAAGTAAGAAGTAGTGGCATGGCAGATCGTTGCCACCTTGGTTTTAAAAAACCGTCCCGTAGCTTGATCGCCATGCCAGTATCTCAGTTAGCCCGAACAGTTGCTTGGACGCTTAAATGCAGTCCGTATCTTGCAAGGATGGGCAAAGGAGCCAACAATGAATATTCTACAAAAAACTTGGATTGGTATAGATGTTTCTAAACAAAATTTAGATATCTATATTCATCCGGATGCAATAACATTAACAGTCGCGCAAAACAATGAAGGATTAAGAAAGTTGATTAAGGTGATTAAAAAATATAAAGAAAAAATGGTTGTTCTTGAATCTACCGGCGGTTTGGAGAATCTTGTTGTTGAAAAACTTAGCAAAGCTCTAATTGATGTTGCCGTGCTAAATCCGCGTCCTATTAGAGATTTTGCCAAAGCTTGCGGTATTCTTTATAAAACAGACAAAGTTGACGCTAAAATTATAGCGTTGTTTGGTGAACACATGAAGCCTAGAAAACATGTTATGTTAGATGATAAAACAAGGCAATTAAAAATGTTGCTTATAAGACGCACTCAAATACTTTCCATGATAACCATGGAAACTAATAGACTTGGTACAGCGGATAAATATATAGCATGTGAAATAAAGAAACATATAGCTTGGCTTAAAAATGAAATTAAAAAAGCAGATCAACGCTTGAAGGAATTTGTAACTAAAAATCCTGAAATAAAAAGCGAAGCTGAAACAATGCAATCAATGCCGGGAATAGGTGAAAAAACCTTTTTAAGCCTTAAGGCGTTTCTGCCAGAACTTGGGAAACTTAATCGAAGAGAAATTGCCGCCTTATCGGGGCTTGCACCATTTAACAGAGATAGCGGTAAATTCAAAGGCAGAAGGAGAATATACGGTGGAAGAGCGGCAATAAGAAAAATTCTTTATATGAGCGCATTAACGGCAACAAGATGTAATCCTGTTATAAGTGAATTTTACGAAAGGTTAAGAAATAAAGGGAAAGAGCATAAAGTGGCAATAACGGCTTGTATGAGAAAAATGATTGTAATTGCAAATAATATGTGTAAAAACGATAGTGTTTGGAATTCAAAAAAGAAAGCTGTAACTACAGTTTGACAACACAGTTGCTACGGGGTGGAAAATGATTTACCCTAAATGGTGGCTGCCCCCATTTTTGCCCATTTTCAAGGTTATCTTTTCTCAAAAAGTAAGAAAGTAAGAACCGTCCCTTTTAATGTGTTCTTTAACTGCAAACCAGCCACATTCATACTATTTTATTCAACGATAAACTCAATTAAACCTGTTCCTTTCACATACAAAAGATTCGCTGATTCTGTCGTCCTGATGCCAACATTGCCTGCCGATTTAAATATCATTACTGCTCTTTAGTTCGGGTAGCGGATAATTACTATACCAGAACCACCCGCGCCACCAGTACCAGAAGCAGCTGAACCACCACCTCCACCGCCCGTATTAGCAGTTCCAGCCGTAGCTGTGCCTGAATTCGTTCCATTTCCACCACCAAATGTGGCAATTCCTGGTGTTCCGTTGTGAGAACCCCCACCGCCGCCACCCGCGTAATCAACAGATGAACCTGAAATAGATGAGGAAAGTCCAGCACCGCCATTGCCTGCAACAGTTGTAGACGGGGCATTTTGACCTACGGCACCGGCTCCGCCGCCACCTCCTCCTTCTTCAGTACCACTGTTTAATCCATTCCCGCCATTATTCCCCTGACCTGTAGGCGTGGCTACTCCAGGATTAGACATATAACCTGCACCTCCTCCTGAGCCACCATTCCCACCGGCGCCGTTATCAGACCCTCCATAACCACCACCACTGGCAGTAATAGAATCGAATATAGAATCAGAGCCCGCACTTCCCGCATTTCCGCCCGCGCCGACAGTAACAGTATATTCTTGCATAACAACAACAGCAAAACCAGTTGCGGTTCGATATCCTCCCGCTCCACCTCCACCACCTGCGTAGGTTCCAGCAGCACCACCACCGCCGCCAGCCACCACAAGGAATTCAACCATGCCGCTGGTGCTGCCATAACCCGAACTGGTGACTTTAAAGGTGCTGTTACTAGTAAAAGTATGCACTTTGTAGCCGCCTACCGTGGTAATGGTACCTCCTGTCGCCGATATCTTATCCAAACCGTCACTGGGCCGCCATGCGCTTCCATCATAAAACTCGAGTTTGTTCGCATCGGTATTAAACCGCATCATGCCAGCCGCGGGGCTTGCCGGACGCTGTGCTGTGGTGCCAACCGGGATTTTAACGGCGTCGGTGCCGCCTATGTCTAATTTGGCGGCAGGGCTCGTCGTGCCGATACCGACGTTGCCGCTCGTTGCATGCACGAATAAGTTCGCTGTTTCTGACGCCGTTCCCGTGCTGACATGCAAAATACCGTCCGGACTCGTCGTCCCAATGCCGACTTTGCCTGCTATTATCATATTCCCTGCTCCCGGGTCTGTAGCAACATAGGATGATCCAAGAGATAAACCTCCGTTAGCTTGTAATCTTAATTGGTGTGTCCCTTTTGGTGCAAAATTAATATAACCCACTGTACTGCTTGGAGTGCTAAACCCAAGCATTTGCAAATTTGAGGATATTAAAAACCCTCGTATACCTGCAACGGGAATACCAGAACCAACAGAACCCACAAGAAGTCTATTGGTCGCTGTATTAGTTCTATAAAATTGAAGTGTAGATTCTTTGTCGGTTGCACCCTCGGATGGACCAAATTTTACTGTTACCGCCGCATTAGCTCCGCCACTCTGTATGTCTAAATTCCCCCCCGGCGCCGTCGTTCCGATGCCGACATTGCCTGTGTTTGCGATTCGCATCCTTTCTATCCCATTAGTATCAAACATTAAGTTTGATGCACTATCTAAAACTCTAATTTCTGCCTGATTACTCGCACTCGCCATAAATTTAATACTTTTAGTGTCAGTTTGACCTG
>CAZHQC010000142.1:0-4823 GCA_964534135.1 uncultured Elusimicrobiaceae bacterium
TTCATATAGTTTCGTGTTGTTTAGGGTTGAGACAGAAGTTCGTCAACACGCCCTAATTTAATTCTTAATAATGGCGGAATTTTCTCAATGGGTCTTAACTGGCAAAAAACATTTTATAATGGCAGATATACCCAGGATGCTGCAGGAGCTTATAGAAGTTCCAAGATTTACCAAACTGCCTGGATTTCACGATTTTCTTTGACTTATCCCATTATGAAAGGGTTTTCGTTAAAAACAGCTTATTCATATCAGGTTTCAAATTCCAATATGAGATATGAGGCGGACTATAGATATAACTATAGAGCTTCAAATTTCTTGATGGGATTGAACTGGGAGTTCTAAAGGCAGAGTATGGAATACATAACGTAGCTGGCGAATTGCTATTCGCCATTTGATTGTAAAAGGCTGTATACGTTGAAAGATTTTGAAGTAACAATTTAGAGTAAGAAGGATAATTAATTGGCTAAAATACTATAACCCTCTGGAGATTTCATTCCCCGTGGATTCCATAGGAATCTAATCACGGGAAATAGAGAAATCTATCGACTGAGGGTAAAAAAACACATAGTGTTTTTTTAGGAGATTATATGTCTAAAATTAAAAATATTTTTTTGAGCTTAATTCTCGTAGGAGCTTTTTCTTCCAGTTTATTAGCTCTTCCCAGATCGGATGTCTCAACTTTTGAGTCGGCATCAAATGCCAAAACCGGTATTGTGAATTTATCTTGGATCTTTCCTTCTCTTACTTCCGATACTACGGTTTATATCGAATATAATGTAACAAATGTTTGGACTTCTACTAATAATGCTCAAATCATTTTTCAAGTTTCATCAACTACAGCTTCTGAATCCTCCAGCGCCACAATGTCATTACCTGTAAATGTTGGTTGTGATGACACATCTGCTTTCCCAGCTTCCGATTATTATTTTCATGTTTGGATTGAAGATTCCAGCGGTCTATCTGCTGGGATAGATTCCGGTTCAGGGCCAACTCCTATTACTACTCCCGCCACTCATGATATTACCGATGCTATTTTGCCCAATGGCGCGACAGTAGTGACTTTAATTGATAATAGTGGACAAAACTCGAAATTGGCCATAGATAATGACGGAAACACTTATTCTCTTTCTTCACTTAATACCGGAGACTCTGCGCTTGTTATAAATAAGTTTACTCCCGCAAATACTCTTGCTTGGACCAGATATTATGCTAATGATTCAAAAATTTTCATTGGCGATATTGCTGTTGATTCCGGCGGCAATGTTTATGTGACAGGTTCGGAATATATAAATAGCAATACTGATATCTTTCTATTGAAATATAATGCTAGTGGAAATGTTATCTTTCACAGGAACTATACAAATACGCCTTATAATGACAATGCTAAAGATATAGCCTTAGATTCGACTGATAATATTTATATTACGGGTAAAATTGCGGATGGCGCCAGTTATGATATGTGGCTTGGAAAATATGATGATTCCGGTAATTTAAGCTGGTATCAAACTTATAATTCCGCAGGAACAAATTCTGATGAAGGAACCGGGGTGGCAATTGATAATATCGATAATGTGATAGTTGTAGGTAGAGAAGACCGTTATGATTTGCAACAAAACGCCAATATTTTTGTAAGAAAATATAGTCCTGCCGGAGCGCTTTTGTGGGCTAAAACCTATAATAATTCCGGTAATGGCCCCGATGTGGCCAGTGGAGTTGCTATTGATAATATTGGAAACATAGTAATTGCCGGTATGGAAGATCGTTATGACGGACAAAAAGAAAATATTTGGCTCGCGAAATATGACACCAATAGTGGCAGTCTTCTTTGGACTCAAACCCACAATGGCGGCTATTATGGCCCTGATGATGGTTATGCGATTGCCTCGGATGATTTTGGGGATATTTATGTAGCCGGCGGTGTTTTTAATGCCATTGGGTTTAATGATGGTTCCAATACCATGAGGGATTTATGGATAGGCAAATATGACCCTATGGGAAATTTGATGGAGTCAAAAATTTATAACAGTACTTCCACGAATAATGATAATGGTTATGATATCGCGATTTCAAGTATGGGTGAAGTTTTTGTAAGCGCTCAATTTGGAAATGTAGCGGGAATTTACAGGTATTCTCAGCAGGTGACGACCGGCGCTATCGAGTCTTCACTTTCAGCTTATCCCGGACCCAATACCGGTTCTGTCGGTCTTTCATGGAATTATGATATGGTTTTACCATCCGGTTCCGCCTATTATATCCAATACAGCACAAATCCTGGTGTTGTCTGGAGTACTTCTACCGCGCAGATAGTGGTTTCAACAGCGGTTCCGGTAATCGGCGTATTTCAAAATGAAACTATCCGTGATTTAATGACTTCAAGAGGAGCGAATGAAGAAATAACTTCTCCCAATTATTATTTTCAAGTATGGACTTTTGATGGAGCGGATTATACTCCTTTGGTTGGCACGGCTACAACTTCTGCGAAAACACCTTTTGTTAATTTAACTATGATTGATTTTCCCAATGGTGGCGGTATGGGTTATTTGAACACCCAAAACAGCGATGCCGGCGTGCCGGTTCAAGATGCTAACGGAGATTTTTATTATGCTTTTGGAGGAGATTTTGAAAGCAATCAGGCCATTGCTATACAGAAATATTCCAATGACGGAAATTTGGCATGGACGACTTTTTATAATTCATCCACAACCATCCCCATGGGACAAAACGCTAAATATCAGATTTATGGGTTGACCATTGATGCCAATGGTAATTTATATTTGGCCGGAACCGAGAAAAATAATTTGGGGAATAAAAACGCTTTTCTTGGCAAGTTCGATTTGAACGGTTATAATTTGTGGACAAAGGTTTTTGGTTCAGCCGATTATGAGGATTTATACGCTTCTGTCGCTGTCAGTCCCGATTCAAATAAGGTCTATGTTGTTGGAAGTGTAAGTGATGGAGATTACGATATAAGAATAGCCACATATAGTTCCGATGGACTGACAGCGGGCTTAATTGATGTAAGTACCAATACCTTGTCGAATGATGAAGAGGCTTATGGCATTGATGTGGACGCTGCGGGAAATATATATGTAGCGGGGAACATTAATAATGGCCAAGATATTTGGCTTGCAAAATTTGATTCGGTGGGTTCTCAGCAATGGGCGACAACCTATGACAGTAGCAATAACGATATTGCCATGGATATAAAAATTTCCACTTCAGGCGCTTTCGTTTATATTGCGGGCAAACAAGGCAGCAAAGCTTTGGTGGGTAAATTTAACGCTTCAAACGGAGATAAAATATCAACTGCGACCTATTCTTATTCTTGGCCTTCCAAAGTGGCGGTATTTCAGGGGCTGGCCTTGGATAAGGAAAACGGTGTTTATGTCGCAGGTTATCAGGGAGATCCCTCGGAAGACCCTTCCCTTGGAGGAGAAAGTATTCTTATTAAAAAATACAGCTCGGATTTGCATGAATCGTGGATGAGAGTGCGTCCAACGAACGCGAATAATCCTTCAAATGACGAGGCCCAAAGGATTATCATAGACAGGACAAATAATGATGTCCTTGCGGGAATCAAAATAGGAGTAGATTCAGCCGTGGGTTTTATCATATTTCCCCAGCCCAATTTTAATTTGGTTGCAAGACAGGGAAATTCCATCGGCAGCGTTGATTTAAATTGGACTTCCAAAATCAATTTACCAATCGGTACAACTTACTATGTCCAATATAGCACATTTACAGAAGATGTAGATTGGAGCGCCGCCGCCGCTCAGATTGTCGGAATGGTATCGGATCCCATTTTTCAGGGCAATAGAATTGATTTGACCGTGACCGGCCTTGAGGCGGGGCTTAATGGCCAAAATATGCCGGAAAATCTTGATTATTATTTTAGAGTTTGGGTTTCAACCGACACTGGCATTAACTCTAAAATTAACACCATCCCCACCGCCGGTTATGCCTATGTCCCTCCGATGTCATCCAATTCATTCGTTTATCCGAACAGTAAACTTTTTGTAACCAATGGCGCTAATAATAATAGGAATGGCATAGCTAAAGACAGTTCGGGCAATATTTATACTGTGGCAAGATTTTATGACCAAAATAATCAGGGAGGAAGTTTCTCCATTATTATTAAAAAAACCACTTATGATGGCGTTCCTTTGTGGACAAGATTTTATGGCGCTCCTGAAGACGGCAATGTTAAGCCTCATGCTATAGCGGTGGATGATTCCGGTGTATACGTAAGCGGTCATATAGAAGACCCTGAATTATCTCAAGGCATAGATGCTTTGCTTGTGAAATATTCTCCCACCGGAGAATTTTTATGGAAGAGAACTCATAATGGCGATGATAATGACAATGATTATGCCTATGATGTGACTATTGATGGTATGGGTTTTGTTTATGCCGCGGGAAGTGAATATGTTAGTGGAGAAAATAATAATGTCTGGCTTGGTAAATATTCCAGTACCGGTGCTTTTGTTTGGCAATGGAATACGAATGTAAGCGGAGATGGAAACAGTGGTGCTATTTATGCGGTCGCCATCAGTACTAACAACAATATTTGGTTGGCGGGCACATTCTATAATGGCTCCGATAATGATAGCTGGTATGCGTTAGTTCGTAATGAGGGCACGCCTAATCTTGTAGGCTCACCCGGTTCTTTCAGTAATGACGGTGATGACGCTATTTACGATATTGCCGTAGACTCTCAAAACTACGCGTATCTTGTTGGCAAGGTATATGTTGAAAATCAAGACAGCGATATATAATGGATTAGAAAATTCAGACCACTTTTAAGGCTAACTTAAGGTGTAAAA
>CAZHQC010000143.1:0-4776 GCA_964534135.1 uncultured Elusimicrobiaceae bacterium
AGACAACTTCGAGTTCCGCATTATTATCACCTGAAATTTGTTTCAACCAATCCGTATAAGATTTAGAATCTTCAATTCTGGGCTGATTGGCGGAATAGGTTTTTTGTATAAAGCTCATTGCCATATGGGAACCGAAACCGGCGGCAAATCTTAAAGCAAATTCAGGATTATACTGGCCGCCTTGTGAAAGAGTTATCCCCGCAAGTTCCGGGTCCGGCTCTTTATAATTGGCTATTGGTGGAATTATGCCGGTATTTAAAGATCTAACCGCTACAATATCTTCAAGGGCGGCTCCCATGCTATGGCCGGTAAAGCCTTTTACATTGCTTACTATAACTTTATCTGCATATTCGCCAAAAGCTTTTTTCAAGGCCTTAACTTCCGCAGCTGCGCTGCCACCTCTGGCAGGCGTATAGGTTTCATGTGATAGAAAAACTGTTTTATGAGCAAAATCTTTTTTATTTAGATCATAAATATTTTCAATTTTTTTTATAAAGTCTTCCATTATTGAAGAAACGTGATTAGTATCAAGTTTTGTAGCATGGAAAGCGCTATTGGCTGATTCACTAAGTAAAAGTCTGGCTAAAGGCGTCATTCCTCTTTTTCTAACTATGGTTTCATCTTCGATAACTATTCCAACTGCCGCAGAGCCCACTATAAGTCCGTGGCGTCGTCTGTCAAAAGGTAAAGCCGCTTCCGATAGTTTCTCTGTGGTTGTGGCAGCGCCAGAAGCAATAAATCCGGCCATGGTCCAATCTTGGGTTGTTTTGTTTGTTATATCGTCGGCCGCTATAATAACAACTCTCTTGGCTTTTCCGGTTCTTATCCATACTTCCGCCGTATGAACCGCTTGAGTGGTTGAAGCGCAAGCCGCGCTTATATGCATTGACGGGCCTTTTGCTCCCACCCATTGCGCAAACTGGCTGTCTGCTATGGGTATGATTTTTAAAAGGAAGTTTTGGCTAAAGCCACGGCTATCTGCCGGCTTTCCCGTATTGTGAGAGGCGCTGAAATTTTCTTCCATCCAGTGTCGTAGATTTTGTTTGTCTGAGGAATCATTAAGCTTACTTATTATGGAATCATAAATATCCCACATTTGACCGCTATTGCGGCCGCTATATTTCTTATTGAAATAATTTGTTACCTCGTCTATCAGAGCTTCAACAACAGGGAAAGCTGAGGCAAATATTACTCCGGTGTCTTTTGCGATAGATTCGGGTAAAGCCCATTTTTCAGGCAAATAACTGCCGGTGCTTGTTTTTTTATAATAATGAATAAGAGGAATTCCCGCGTCTTTAAGCGCTAAAACTCCGGCCGCAAGAGCCATAGCAAAGGGAGAGGTTAAAGCCTTGGCAATTGTTGGCGGTAAACCGAATTCTTTTGCTATATCAAATTCGCCGTTTCTTGCGGATAATTTAATGGAATCTTTTGTGGAATCTATGGCTTCAATTTTATGATTGCCCGTGGGTGATTTTACTACTCTGATAATATCTTTATCGATTTGATTTTTGCGCCAAGCCTCATCTATGGGTTCTATCATGTTCTTACCGGCGAGAATTTCATCAAGATTATGTTCTCTGAAAAGCTTGCCCCAAGTTCCGGGAGTTCCCCCCGCAATACCTGAAAAGGCAATATTATTGAAGTTGAAACCGAATTTTTTTACCATTTCCAAAGCATCAACCGATTGGGGAGTATTGGCTGTTATATTATGGGAAGCGGTAATGCCACTTTTACTCTGTCCTTCGCTTTGAGAATATTGACCGCTGTTTTTATTTGACCAATTTAAATAATAGGGATTGTAAAAAGTATTACCGGCTTTGGGAGTTTTTTCATTCCAGTTAAGTTCATAGCCAAGTGATATAAGATTTGCCAGTAAATCATTGAATTCCGTTATACCGCCTCTTTTGGGATGATTGGAGGATAAAATTCTGATATCTTTTTTATCTTTTAAAGTCGCGGTAGTGAAAGCGCTTAAAACTCTTTTTGGGCCTACTTCAATAAAAGTTCTTACGCCGTCATCATACATTCTTTCCAATTGTTTAATGAATTCCACAGGGCTGACCATTTGTTTTATAAGAAGATCATAAATGCCTTGTTTATCTTTAGGGAAATAATCCGCTGTTACATTTGAGAGCAGAGGAATATTGGAAGAAGATATGGGAATCGCTTCAAGAAACTCTCTATATGGTCCCATGGCGGGTTCAATTATTTGAGAATGGAAAGCGTGAGAGACAGGTATTATTTGAGCTTGAACGCCCAGTTCTCCAAACATTTTAACAGCCTCGTCAACAGAGTCGGCTTCTCCTGCTATAACGGTTTGAACAGGGCAATTTTTATTGGCGCATATAATATAGCCTTTAATCTTTTTAAGTTCTTTTTCAACTTTTTCAAAATTCCAAGCTATGGATGCCATTTTGCCAGGATCTTTTACTTTTACTTTAGACATTTCTTTGGCTCTGCTTGTAACCGCTTTTAAGCCGTTTTCAAATGTGAAAACTCCCGATGCTGTCGCGGCGGCATATTCTCCAAGACTATGGCCTGCGGCCATATCGGCATTAACACCATAGGATTGTAAGAGACGCATCATGGCTACATCGGCGGTGAGAACCGCAGGCTGAGTCATTTGAGTTTGTTTAATGGCGGCTTCTCTTTTTTCCAAATCGTCTTTGCTTTCATTTGGTTTAGACCAAAGAACATCCGTAAGTTTTATATTTATCATCTTCTTGAGGATGACATCAGCTTCATCAAATGTATCCTGAACCACTTTATATTTTGCGGCCAAATCTCTCATCATATCCACATATTGAGAGCCTTGTCCCGGGAAAAGAAAACCTATCTTGGTTTTAAGTTCCGTTTTTCTAAAGGGATACATGCCTTTAAGTTTGAAAGTCAAAGGAGGATTGGTAAAAACATCATCTTTGAAGCTTTTGGCGAAAAGATCTATTTTTGTCTGAAGGTCTTTCGGTGATTTGGAAACAATGGAAACTCCATAAGCTTCTTTTACTCTTTCATTTGATGGAATTGCAAAGGGAGCCATAGGATGAGGTTCGCCCCATTTTGATATGGTGGAATCTTTAAGCGATTGCATTTGATTTACAAGCGCAAGTCCCGTGGGAGCTGAGAATGTTACGGCTTCACCTTGTAAGCCTGCAAAAGGTGTTAATGCATCTTCTACAACTTCAGGTATAGGCATAGTATGCGCTTCGGCCTCTGTTTCTTTTGTAAAGGCTTTAGTTCTTCCGGGCAAGTATTCTTCCAAAGCTACATGGAAATTAGCTCCTCCAAAACCAAAAGCGGAAACATTCGCTCTTCTCACTTTATCGGTTTCCCATTCTTCAGCTTTAGTGATTACTCTTAAAGGGCTGTTGCTGAAATCAGCGACTTTATTAAGATTTTTAAAATTGATTGACGGCGGCAATATTTTATTGTGTAAAGCGAGGGCCGTTTTTACCATGCTGACGGCTCCGGCCGCGGCTTTAGTATGGCCGATTTGTGATTTAACCGAGCCCAGAGCGACTGAATCTATTGGCATTTCCAAATCGGAATACAATTCTTGTAAAACTTGCAGTTCCGAGGCATCTCCCGCTTTTGTGGCGGTGCCGTGAGCTTCAATAAGCTGAATATCGGCAGGAGAATAATCCACTTGGTCAAAAGTATTTTTAATGGCAAGTTTTTGTCCGTTGGGATTCGGCGCTGTTATACCTTTCCCTTTTCCATCACTTGAAGCGCCTACGGCATTTATGAGGGCATAAATCTTGTCATTATCTTTTACGGCATCCGTGTATCTTTTTAAAATATAAATAGCTACCGATTCCGCCATAACAAAACCATTGGCTTTTTCATCAAAAACCCATGAACCGTCTTCAGATAGTGCCCCTATTTTACAGAATTTAACATAAGCGGGCGGAGACATCATTTCATCGGCTCCACCGCAAACAGCCATGTCAAATTTTCCGGCTCTAAGGCCTAGAACCGCATAATCCAAAGCGGCTAAAGAAGAAGCGCAGGCCGCGTCAAAAGTCATATTGGGGCCATTAAGATTAAAGATATTGGCAACTCTTCCCGCTGTTACATTTGAGAGTTCTCCCGGCATGGTATCTTCATTTATGCTTACAATACCTTCATCCAGCATTTCTTCATATTGCGACAATATTGTATTTTGTTCAGCTTTACTTAAGGAAGAAAAGCCTTTGGTTTTTTTAAGAATATCTTCACTGTGATATTTGTAAACTTTGAAATCTGTCATTTCTTTACCCATCGCGCCCATGGCATTACCTAGGGAGACGGCAGTTCTTGTTTTATCAAAATCTTTTTTATCATAGCCTGAGTCTTCGAAGGCCATTCTGGAGGCTTCAACTGTCATTTTCTGAAGTCTGGATATTTGTTTGGCGCTTTGGGGCGGTATGCGATATTTTATGGGGTCAAATTTGAAATCTTTTATAAAGCCGCCTATTTTGGAATAGGTTTTATCCTGGGCTTTTTTATCAGCATCATAATAGAGTCTTGGATCCCAGCGGTCTTTTGGAACTTCGCTTATGCAATTTCTTCCGGTTTTTATATTTTGCCAGAATTCATCTTTATTTGAAGCATCAGGCGCTATTATTCCAATTCCTATTATTGCTATTTTTTCATTATTCATATTTACCTCTTATTGTGATTTAAATTTGGGTGATACTGATTATCCTTTTAAGATTTTCGGTGAATCATAGTGTTGTTAATATCATATATACACATTTTAGTAAAAAAGAAACTCTAAATCTACTTGATTTTGAGCTC
>CAZHQC010000144.1:0-4715 GCA_964534135.1 uncultured Elusimicrobiaceae bacterium
AAGTCACAATATTAAGCAATGGCAAAGTCGGCATCGGGACGACAGCGCCAAGTAATCTATTACATATAAAAGCGACTGGCGCTGATAGCGGTGGCGGGGGTGTCACTCTTACGGGCTCAGGTGGATATATTTCTGCCAAGCTCGAAGATGGTGGAACTGGCGACCCAGGATATCTTTCTCTATACAGAAGCGGAGTTATGAAGGTTTCAATTAATCCTGATCAAAGTTATATAGCCACAGGCAATGTCGGCATCGGAACGACGAGTCCGACAGCGGCAGTACATATTACCGGCACAAGTATTGATACTACGCCAAATGTAAACGGTATACAATTAGGTGGAACTAATGCGCACATAGAATTAACCACTAATGGCGGTATGCCACATATTGATTTTCAAAATGACATACTTGGCACTGATTATGATGCCAGGCTTCTACTAACTGGTAATGATACATTGGCTTTACAGGGCGCTTCTCATGATATTGCGGAATATATTGGCGCAAAAGGAGATGTAAAACCCTGCGATATTCTGACTATATATGGCAATGGCGAAGAGTATGTGAAGAAATCAGAGATTCCCTATGAGACAAAAATTATCGGTGTATATTCGGAATCTCCCGGTTTTGTTTTTGGAGACCCCGAAAATATATCGGCAGATAAGATAATTCCATTAGCTTTGGCCGGACGCGTTAAAGTAAAAGTATCAACAGAAAATGGATCCATTAATATCGGAGATTCAATTACTTCTTCAAACATACCCGGTGTGGGGATGAGAGCAAGTAAGAGCGGCATGGTTATTGGACGCGCTTTAGAATCTTGGGATGGTTCGGAAATAGGCCATATTTTAGTAATGGTTCAACCACAATGGTACTATGGCAGTTCAGAGTTAACCATTTTAGAAAACAGCAATGTCGGCATAGGAACGGCGAATCCAAATGCCAAATTACAGGTTTTAGGTCAGATTTATCAGGACTCGGCGGGAACAAAAATGATTTTCAAATCGCCCGACGGGACATGCTCGGCTTGCGGGCCGGACAATGAAGATACATGGACCTGCGTCAGCGCAGCTTGTCCGTAATTGCGCCGCTTTTTGAGTTCATGAATGGCTGACATTACGGCTCAATGATAGCCTTGCTAATTTATCATAACGGAATTTCAAGCCTCTGACGGGTTGACTATGTCACGTGCCGCCTGCCCTCGCATTTTAGATTCCTCTGGAATCTGCAGAGGGTAGCAAGGGGGGCTATGCCAAAAGGCGCAGAATACGCAAATTTATAACTCACAGATAACAGGGATAACAAGGATAGTAACCCGACCACCTGCGCAGGTGGTCAGAGTAATTAAGGAATCCGTTAAATCCGTGAACAAGAAAAGTTCCGACAGAAAAAAGGTACCTGGTACCTTTTAGTGCCTTTAGCGATTTTAAAAATTTATCTCTAATGAGAATTTATAGTTTTCAAAAGGTACCAGGTACCTTTTTTACATTAAAACCCACAACGGAAAATACGCAAAAATGAGAATAACATCAACCACAAGTCCTTATTTTAGAGCGGATATCGTCTATCAGCCGAATGGCACCAGAATATTACAATAAGCAATCACCCCTCGCAAAATAAGCAAAAGAACTATGCCTAATCAATTCGTTCGGATTAAGCGAATTAATCCGAACGAAATAAACAATTTCATACAATCTGACACACGAAATAAACAACCTCGCCTTGTTTAGCATTATGTTTTATATAATGTCTAATAAGTATTGAGGTGGAAAACTATGCTTAAAAGACTTTATATTTCATTAGCCGTATTCAGCGCGGCAGCTTTATTAATTCTTATATTTGGCGGACCTCAAACTCTTATAGCTACTTATCCTTTATGGCCGCCCGCCATAGCCATAGCTTTAGCTCTTATAACTAGAGATGTTTTATTTTCACTTTTTTCAGGCGTCTGGGTTGGAGCCGCTTTAGCCTTGAAACCTACAACTGCCTTTGAAACCGTTAAAGCCACGGGCATTGGACTTTTCACAGCCCTGGACACCCATATACTTAAAGCTGTAGCGGATTCCGATCATTCCTCCATAATATTATTTACACTTGTAATAGGCGGCACAGTGGGCTTAATAGCGCGCTCGGGCGGTCTTGAGGGTTTTGTATCGGCCATAGCCAAAAAAGTTTCATCAAGAGTAAAAGTACAATTGGCCACCTGGCTGATGGGCATAGCTATTTTCTTTGACGATTATTCAAATTGTCTAATAGTCGGCAATATGATGCGACCTCTCTCAGATAAATTCAGAATTTCAAGAGAGAAACTTTCATTTATAATAGATGCCACCGCCGCGCCAATATCCTCTTTACTTATGGTCTCAACCTGGATAGGCTTTGAACTCGGCCTTATAGCCGATGCCATGAAGGCCACCAATATACCGGGCGATGCTTATCTGGTATTCTTACACTCAATTCCATATAGTTTCTATTTGATAGTAATACTTCTGTTTATCCCTCTTACCATTTTAATGAAACGTGATTTCGGTTCCATGCTGGAAGCTGAACAAAGAGCCATAAATGAAAATCAACCACTCCGTCCCGGCTCAACACCTTTAAATGAAAGTACTGATTTTGATAAAGGCAAAAAACTCGAGAAGAGAAGCGCGGCGCTTGCCGTTGTTCCCATAGTTGTTCTGGTGCTTGCGGTTATAGTCGGCCTTGTCGGCAGCGGCCTTCATGAACTTTATGCCAAAGGGGGAGAAGCCATTAAAAATATAGGTTTGCACGATATATTGGGAAATGCCAATTCCTTTAAAGCTCTTCTTTGGGCTTCCCTTGCCTCAAGTTTAACAGCTTTTCTTTTAGCTGTAGCCATGAAAGCTTTATCATTTAAAGAATCCATGGCAGCCTGGTATTCAGGAGCAAAATCCATGCTTATGGCAGTTCTTGTTTTATCACTTGCCTGGGCTATCGGCGGCGTTACAAAGGAAATTGGCACAGCGCAATATGTAACTCAACTTTTATCAGGAGCCTTACCAGTTTGGGGCCTGCCTGCCGTTATATTTTTATCCTCGGCTTGCATAGCCTTTGCAACAGGAACCTCCTGGGGCACCATGGCTATCATTTTTCCCATTGCCGTACCGCTTGCCCATAAAATGGCTCTTGCGGCGGGCTTTCCGCCTGAACAAGCCATGCATCTTTTATATGCCACAGTTGGAACCGTTCTATCAGGTTCGGTTTTCGGTGATCATTGCTCACCCATATCAGATACCACCATATTATCTTCAATCGGCAGCGCGGTAGACCATATAGACCATGTCCGCACTCAGATGACTTATGCACTAACAACCGGAGCTGTTTGTCTTCTTATCGGTTATCTGCCTGCAGGCTTTGGAATGAATCCCTGGATTTTGAATATTGTTTGTCTTCTTATAATGGCAGGCATACTTTATAAAATCGGCACCAAATTACCTGAAATAGAACTTACCGAAAAGTCTTAAATACAAATGTACAAGGAGAATATTATGAAACAAAAAAGCTTAAATAAACTTTTATTATTTTGCTTTGTTTTAGCATTAACAGCAATTTTATTACCGGCCATTTCTTCAGCTAAAAAACAAAAATCTAAAATCCCCGTTGCATGGCATAAAACAAGCATTGTAATAAAAAAAGCAAAAGAAACTATAAAAATCGGCTATCCAAAAGGATGGGCAATACTTGATAAAGACTTGTCGCTTCAGGGCGGAAAAATGTTTTATTACAATCATTATTGGTTTGAATCCAATCGTTCTAAAAAAGGGTGGGCCAGCGTAAATATTAGATGGATTAATACTCCAGGATGGCAAACGGATAAATGGCCGATAGATGAATTTTTAAAAGATAAAGATTGTGGTATTCCCAAATGCGAACGAAGAAATTATAAAACATATCCTTCCACCTACATTGATGATTCTTGTAAAAAAACCACAAAATATCCAAGGATGCAAGAAGGAAGTTGTGGTTCCTTTATAAAGGAAATATCGGTTTCCGGAGGCCCGGGATATCTTTTTCTAAACTCGAAAGAAGACGTCTCTGACGATAAAAACCTAATGCAAACATATTTATTATTTCAAAAAGGAAAAAGAATTTATTATATGGAATTTAGCGCAAACGAAGAAGAATTTAGTTATTTTGGAAAATTCTTTAATGTTTTTATTGATAATTTTAAAGCATATAGCAGCAAGCTGGAAAACTAGTGTAGTGTCCCCAACACTTCTTTACATTTGAATACTGGTTTTTTAAACAAGGGTTGGAAACAAAACACTTTCCCGCCTCGGAAATTTGACAGAATGGCAAATTTCTTATGCGGGAACGAATTGGGTAAACCCGCGGGGTTAAAAATTAAAAATAAATCAAACCAAACTATTTTAATTTTATACGTAGATTACACTTAGTCTACGTATAAAATCAACCTGTGTAAAAATTGCACGAGTTACCTGAAAAAAGAATGATATACAAAATTCAACTGTTGCATTTTTTGCAACAGTTCTTTTACTCTAACCTAAAACCTCTTAACTCTATTCTCTATTCTTCATAATTGTTATATTACTCTTAATGAAACTATCCAATGGCCAAAAACTGGCCTTAAATAAACTACTCGAATGGTATAAAAAACCGGATAAGAAACAGTCTATAACCCTCCCGACTTCGGCACTTATCCTAAAAAAATAATTTTACACAATTAATTTCCCCAA
>CAZHQC010000145.1:0-4557 GCA_964534135.1 uncultured Elusimicrobiaceae bacterium
ATTGGACGCGGGATTTCAAATATAATCAGTATGCCCTTCAACCCCAAGTTTAAACTTGGGATAACGAAGTAGAATGCCCGCAATTTTATCAAGTAAATCATAAGAAGTTGAAAGCAGTTCAACTGAATTAAACTTAAATTCTATCGGAGGCATCCGGCGTGAACGAACCATATCTAAAACAGAAGTCATTTCCATTTTGACGCGGCGTTTTTGCTCTACATCAACCTGGGTCGAACGAGTAGCGGAACAACCTAAAAATGCCATTGCTAAAAAAACAATTATCCAATTCATCTAAACACCCCTCTTTATTGTTAAAACTTAAATTTTGTTATTTCCATTAGACATGGAAACGATAAGAGTTTCTCTTCTAAATCTATAACCTCTGATAAAAGCGGTATTACTCAAAAGAATGGGCGGCGTGGCCATAATAGTGGAATAAATTTTACTTCTTTTAATTTTGGGAGCGGCGGCTGAATCAAGAGGATTGCCCTTGGTAACTTCGCTAAGAGTATCCATAGCCCAATAAACCGGCCATACCATCGCGGCGCGCATAGCAAATTCTTTTTTTGGAATAGCCAGAAGAAATTTTTCAGAAGCATCAAGCTTGTTTATAGCCCATATTATCCATTTGGAGATAATGGGTTCCAAGCTCTTTTTACTCATTGGATTTAAAAGGAGCTCCGGATTTAAATTAACAGAATTTAAATCTTCCTGCGGAATATAACATCTTCCCATACGCAAATCATGCGCCATATCCTTAAGAATATTGGTAATTTGAAGACCTTCTCCTATACTTTTAGCAGCCTCAATTTGAACAGAATTCTCTGCTTTAACATTTTTTTCACTTAAAGTTCTACCATAAAGCTTCGCCCAAAAAACTCCGGGAGCGCCTCCAATATAGGCGCAATATTTTTCAAGATTGGCATCTGTTTTTAAAGCTGAAATAACCTTATTTTCAAAGGGAAAAGATAGTATATCTATTTCCATGCCATGAGCAACCCCATCCACAATTTCTGTAACCATATCCCTATAAACCTTTGGCAAAGAGGCATAAAAATCGAAAATATCAGCCATACTGTTCATTAAAGGTTTCTCTTTCGGGTTTTTTATTTTTGAGGACGATTCTTTCATTATGCCGGAAAGATCTTTTCTTACTTTAGCGGACTCTATTTTATGGAATAATTTTATGGTTTTATACTTAAACTCACTATCTATTTTCGGACAATCAATAATGGTATCGGCGGCGCGGCAAATAATATAACCTATGGCCATTACACTTCTAATGGGATAGGGGAAAATATTTATACTTAAATAAAGAGATCTTGAAACATCTTTCAATATCTTATTTATATGCTTGGGTAATATTAGATTAATTTCTTTTTTCATATTTAATGCTCCACTTAGCAGTATTTTAGCAAAAAAGTTTATCTTATTATTTTCCCTAATATTCTTTTATTTTTGGCGCCTGTTGCCAAAGAAGGATGATTTGTTTTTCCATTTAACGCTTGCCAGGCCAAAAGAGCGAAACAAGCCGGCTCTTTTGATAAGGGATGCATTGAATAATCGGCTATACTTGAAATTCTCATGGGTTTAAGAAAGACTTTTAAATTTTTCATCAATTCAAAATTAAATACCCCGCCACCGCTTACTATCATTTCAGAAGGAAGAGCGCCAACATATTTTTTAATTGAAATTTCAATACTTTTGGCTGTTAAATAGTTTAAAGTCGCCATTATATCAGGCATATTTTTACTATTTATATTCCTAAAATATTTTTTTATAAACTTAAGAGAAAAATCATGCCTATCTGCTGATTTTGGAGGTTTCATTCTAAAAAAAGATTCTTTCAACATTTTATCTGTTTTTTTATAATCAATTTCCCCCTTTTTAGCTAAAGCCCCGTTTCTATCAAATTGAATTTTTCCTCTTGTTACTTGCTCAATAAGAGAATCCATAAGACAATTTCCGGGCCCGGTATCAAAAGCCAAAGTTTTAACGCCTTTTCCCACATGGGAAAAATTAGCTATGCCACCTATATTTAAAAGCAGTTTGGGCCCGCCATTGCCAAACATAAATTCATCTAAAAAAGGTATTAAAGGCGCCCCTTGTCCGCCTAAAGCCATATCCATAGGCCTAAAATCACAAACTACGGGCCGACCGGTTTCCTCGGCTATAAAAGAGGGCTCTCCAATTTGCAGAGTATTGGGAATATGGGTAAAAGGACTATGACAAACAGTTTGTCCATGAGAACCTATTACAGCAATATCTTTATATTTTAAATCAGCGCTTTTACAAAATTTATAAACAGATTTTGCCCATAGTTTCCCCAATTCAAAGTTTAATTCTGAGAGTTGAAAAACCTTCATTTGCGGCGCGGCAAGAATTTTTTTTCGCAATTTCATATCATAGGCATAAGTTTTGTATTTTAAAACCTCAATAGATTTCTTAGCGGAAATATTAACGGATGAAATGGAAATTCCATCGGCGGAGGTGCCGGACATAAGACCTAAAGCAATTATTTTTTTCATCTTAAAAAAATCTCCTATTTATAAACATGAAATTTATAAGCCGTAAGTTTGCCTTTTTTATAATTGAACTTTCCGCTCACAAAATCTTTTTTATCCAAATGCTTGAGAAATATTTTATCGCCCTGCCACAAGCCTATGGCAGTGTCGTATCAGAGGCTATGCCTATCAGACGACCAAGTTAAGCTTTAAAAGTTTGGAATTTTCAATCCAATTGAGATTGCCTTCATCGCACTTTTTTAACTTACCGCTAAAATTATTACTGACAAAAAGAAAAACATACCAATCTTCACCATTTTTAAACTCAGGGAAAGTTAAGACACCCTTAAAGGCAAGTTTATTTATTTTTATTCCCGCTTCCTCAAAAACTTCCCTATGGCGCATTCTTCGAGAGATTCCCCTTCCTCAAATTTTCCCCCAAGACCATTCCATTTCCCTTCATGGATATCATCTTTTTTCTTAACCCTGTGAAGCATCAAGGTTCTATTTTTTCTTCTAAGATAGCACAATGTGGCAAGTTTCATAAACAGTTAATATTTTATCATTTTAGAAAATTTTATCGGACGAATGGCGACATATATATATGAAAAGGTTTTTTGAGTATAATATAAGAAGGAATTTTCGAACCAAAGGAGCTATACAATGGAAATAAATCTAAAAAACAAACATTTTTTGAAGGAACTTGACTTTACAAAAGAAGAAGCGCTTTTTCTTTTAAATTTATCCAAAGACCTTAAAGCCGCCAAATATGCCGGCGCTGAAGAACAAAAACTTAAAAACAAGAATATAGCTCTCATATTTGAAAAAGCGTCCACACGCACTCGCTGCGCCTTTGAAGTAGCAGCGTATGACCAAGGCGCCCATGTTACCTATCTTGGACCAACCGGCACTCAAATGGGTGTTAAAGAAACTATTAAAGACACAGCGCGCGTTTTAGGCCGTATGTACGATGGTATTGAATATCGCGGCTTTGGCCATGAAATTGTTGAAGAAATTGCAAAACATGCCGGGGTTCCCGTATGGAACGGTTTAACAAATGAGTGGCATCCTACTCAAATGCTGGCGGATGCTCTGACTATGATGGAACATTCCTCCAAAGATTTGGAGCAAATAGCTTTTGCCTATTTAGGTGATGCCAGATTCAATATGGGCCGTTCTCTTTTAACAATAGGCTCTATTTTGGGAATGGATGTTAGAATTGGGGCTCCAAAAGGCTTGCAGCCCGATGCCGAACTTGTTGAAACCTGCAAAAAAATAGCCGAAAAATCCGGCGCACGAATAACCATTACCGAAGATGTGGAAAAAGCCGTTAAAGATGTGGACTATATACATACGGATGTCTGGGTCTCCATGGGTGAAGCTAAAGAAGTTTGGGAAGAGAGAATAAAATTATTAAAACCATATCAGGTAAATACCGAAATAATGAAAAAATCCGGCAATCCTGATGTTAAATTTATGCATTGTCTTCCGGCTTTTCATAATACCGACACAAAAGTTGGCGCTCAAGTATCTGAACAATTTGGTCTTAATAATGGCATTGAAGTTACAGAAGATGTTTTTGAATCAAAAGCATGCATAGCTTTCGATCAAGCGGAAAACCGCCTTCACACAATCAAAGCTGTAATGGTAGCCACGCTTGGAAGTTAATTAAACATAAATGCTGTTTACAATTATTAAAAAAGCCGGAAATAATTTTCCGGCTTTTTTATTTTCAACTCAAATATAGACTTAAGTCAATAAACTCTCAATATATAATATATGTAAAATATAGTCAGTTTAGTTTTGGAGGTAAAAATGAAAAAAATATTGTCAGTTTTATTGCTTTTAATATTTGGAGTTTCAATATCAAATGCCGCTGGCTTTAGACTTGCCGACCAATCTGCCTCCGCCGCTGCCATGGGAAATGCTTTTGTCGCCGTGGCAAATGACGCATCTGCTGTATGGTACAATCCCGCCGCTATCATTAATCTTGAAGGCACGCAATTATCTGCCGGCTCGGTTATGATATATCCTTTAATGAAACATGAATATA
>CAZHQC010000146.1:0-4493 GCA_964534135.1 uncultured Elusimicrobiaceae bacterium
TATGACATTTCTAAAAAACTAAGACTATGACATTTCTAAAAACTTGCAACATTAAAACCACTTAAAACCACTTAATTAAAACCACTTACTGATATTAAATGAAAAAAATAATTGAATTTCTCTCTTTAAAAAAGAATATTGCCGTACTTCTGTCAGTCGTTCTCTTTATTGAGCTTGGCGAGAGAATGGGAGAACGCTTTCTCCCGCTTTATATTATAGCCCTTGGTGGGGGAAGCATTGCCATAGGCCTCCTAAATGCTTTAGACAATTTTTTAAGCGCCATTTATTCCATCCCGGGCGGCTATTTAAGCGACAGATTCGGCTATAAAAAGTCATTGATGTTTTTTAATATCTTGGCATCGCTGGGCTATCTAATAGTAATAATATTTCCTTATTGGCAAGCCGCCATTGTGGGCGCTATATTCTTTATTTCATGGTCCGCCATATCTCTTCCCGCCATAATGAGTGTGATAGGGGAGTCCATTCCCATCAATAAAAGGACCATGGGCGTTTCCATGCATTCAATAACCCGGAGAATTCCTATGGCCTTGGGCCCTATTCTTGGAGGAGCCTGTTTAAGCATATGGGGAGATATAACAGGCATCAGGGTAGCATTTTCCATAGCTTTTATATTATCCATAGTTTCATTTTTTGTTCAGTTTAATATGCTTGAAACCCCAAAAATACCTAAGAAAATGAATTGTAAGTTTAACCCTCTCAAAATGTTTAAACTTATAAATCCGACTTTAAAACGTTTATTAATATCGGATATACTTATCAAATTTTGCACGCAAATCCCTTATGCTTTTGTAGTAATCTGGTGTGTTAAATTTATAAAAATAGGAACATTTCAATTCGGCCTTTTAACCGCCGTAGAAATGATTACAGCCATTCTTATTTACATCCCGGTAGCTTATCTTGTGGAAAAAAGCGGAAAAAAAGCTCTTGCTTTGGAAAACGGAAGCGAGGGCGCAATGCGTCAAAGCAAAAAAAATATGTTGTCATAAGTTTTATTTTCTTTTCAATCTTCCCAATATTTATTTTAATGGCAAATTCATTTTCAGCCTTAATTCTTGCCTTTATAATCAGAGGTTTAAAAGAATTCGGCGAGCCTACCAGAAAATGTTTAATCTTGGATTTATCACCTAAAGATAGCCGAGCTATGGCTTATGGCACATATTATTTTATTAGAGATATTATTGTATCTGTCGCGGCTTTAGCGGGGGGCTTCCTTTGGCTTATATCACCGGAAATGACTTTAATAATAGCCTCAGGCTTCGGCGTTTTGGGAACGCTTTACTTTATATTTTATGTTGATTTATCCACTCCTTTGGAAGGAGAAGAACCTCCAAAAGAAGAGCCACCCACAGAAGAACCTAAGGCTGCTTAAATTCAGCATATCCTATTCTCTTTGGTCCCGCTAAATAAAATTGTGCTAAAATAATGTTTGGGGGAAAATTCCATATTATGAAAATTTTTAATAATTATTTCAAAACAGCATTTCCAATTATATCTCTATTTCTCAGTATGTTTTTTTAAATATTTTAAGAATTTCCGCGCAATCTATAGATATTTCCACAACAAACACCTATGGTCTTGCCTCCATCTTAAAAGAATTTAATCCAAAGTTGAAAAATGTCTATTTACAGCCCTTAAAACCGATATCCACGAATTATTCTCTCATTAATGTTGTAAGCATGAATAATGACTATAACAATAGAACCTACGGTTTTTTTATAGTAGATGTTTCCTCAAATACTATTGTAAAAACCATTGCTATTTTTACCAGCAATGTGGAGTGGGTTCATCTTGAAAAATTTGGAAAAAATTTTATTACTATTGCTCAACATTATATGCACACCTTAAAATCACGAAATATATACTTTTTTGATATGAATCCTGATTCCCCCGTAGACAAATATCCCATATTTCCCGTAAATATAAACATACTTAAACGATTTAAAGAAAACATTTTTTTATCTGGAACCATAGGTAAAGATGGGGTAATTATAAAATTAGGCTTAAAGAATGGAAAAATTAATTTAAAGAATTATGAAATACTAAAAAGAATAGGAAGCGAAAAAATTTCTTCAAAAATTGTTCTGGCAAAAATAGAAAGTGACAACTTAAAACTGTACGCTCACGATATGATATCCATCTTCGATGGAAAAAATTGGATTCAAAAATATACAATAGACGATAAATATTTTAGATCAAGACCCCAACCTTGTAACATGTCAAAGAAATATTTAAATAAATGTATTCAGAGAAACTCAAAACAAGATAAAAAAAATATGTCTACCATGGAAGAAGTTTGGCAAACATTGCTGAGTAAAATCAGGCCGAGCTCTTCAAATAAACTTCGTCGAGAATTTAAGGCCAAGCCTTCAGTAAAAGTTGAAATGATTCAAAAGACACATATTCCCATTGGAACATATTTGTCAGAACCTAAAGAAAAAATAAAAAAATATGTTTATACCGGGAAAAATGTGGCAAGCCTTAATAAATCAAATCAAGCCGAATACTATGAACAAACCCCTTACTGTGATGACAGATTTTATATATATCACGAACTTGCAAAGAAATGTGAGCTAAAAAGATATACTCATGGGGACGACTGGATGGTACGCTATAATTATTGCTCTGAAGGTAAAAACTCAGGGATACTCCATTTTTTTCCACACTCACATTCAAACATTTTTAAAAGGCATAACATGCCTTCTCATATCATAAATATTTCAACATCTCCGTTTCATGGTTTTTTTGTACGGAATAATGAGGAGGGAGCATGGGCAAGGTCTAAAAATTATGGTATTTATGAAAGAACCGACAATGAATGCAAATTTCACCCATTACCATCTGTACCTCTGACTGCAATAAAAAAAACACAAACTAGACCGAATAATAATTCTACCAATAACACTATGGGGCCTTTTCAGAAACGTGATGATAAGATATGGTTTTGTTCATCTTTTCACTATAAATATGAACAGAGCGGACTTAACAGTATAGGCTATTTTAATTTAAGTGAAAAAAAATATCATATTGTCCATTCCACTCAAATAGCAACCTCTAATTGCTCAGCTCTCTTGGCAGAAAAAGAACAGATTTTCACAGGAATGAATGGGTTAACTGTTTTGGATATAAAGAATAATACCATTAAAACTTATAAAATTCCCTCAACTATTAATATTATCAAAAGATTGGGAAATTCTATAGTTATGGGCACACAAAATGGAATTTATATATTAACTGAGGATAAAAAAATATTATTCTTAGGCCCGGAAATTAGTAAAGATGGAACTTACCAATTGAATATCCAATAAATCCTAACACATATACATTTGTGTTTGTTTTTTAAAATTAAAACTAAATTCTACTGCCAGGTTTTTGCAAAGGCAAACCTTTTTCACATAAAGGGCAAGCGCCCGAACTATAAACTTTCAAATCCACTTTCAAAAGACTTTCATGAGGAAAATAAAATTTAGTATCGCCCATTCTATTTATAATTGAAAGAGCGCCCAAGACATTAGCGCCATAGGCTTTAACTATTTCATATGTTTCCATAGTAGACCTACCGGTGGTAAAAACATCTTCCACAATTATAATTTTAACTCCTCTTTTAATTTCAAAGCCGCGCCTTAAAACCATTTTGCCATTAACTCTTTCCGTAAAAATAAAATCAAGATCAAAGGCCTTAGCGGTTTCATGGCCGATTATTAAACCGCCCATAGCGGGAGAAAGAATTAAATCCGGCTTATCGCCTTTCCATAATTTTTTAAGCATAGCGCCCAGCTCTTCGGCTTTCTTAGGATTCTTTAAAGCCAAAGCACATTGAATATAATCGGGGCTATGCAAACCCGATGAGAGAATAAAATGTCCGTCTAAAAAAGCCTCGGATTCTTTGAAATATTTTTTCATTGTTGTAATAGTCATCTATTCAAGCTCCTTTAAAATAATTTCAACAGTTTTATTAGGATTAGGACTTTTAAGAATGGGCCTGCCTACAACTATAAAATCAGCTCCCAATTCTTTGGCTTTTTTGGGAGTAATAACTCTCTTTTGATCATCAGCCTCATTTTCAAGCCTTATACCCGGCACAACTATATCCATATTTGAGGGAAATTTTTTCCTAAGCATTTCAATTTCTGCGCCTGAACAAACAAGCCCGCTTAAACCGACTCTTGCGCCTAAATCTGAAAGTTTATTCATGGTTGAAGAAATATCATGCTTAAAGCCTGTTAAAGCAAAAACCTCTTCATCAAAACTTGTAAGAACGCTTATGCCCCAAAGTTTTGGCCTTTCATTAAGACTGGCGCACATCTCTATCATTTTGGCTCCACCCGCTATATGGAGGGATAAAGAGTAGACACCGAGTTTTTGTGCGCTTATCACGGCATTTTTAACAGTATTGGGAATATCATGAAATTTTAAATCCAGAAAAACCCGACCTCCATATTTATGAATAAGATTAATAATTTTTGGGCCTTCAA
>CAZHQC010000147.1:0-4486 GCA_964534135.1 uncultured Elusimicrobiaceae bacterium
ATTTCTTTTACAACTTTTCCGCTCTCATCATTTTTTTCCGTTCTGGTGGATGAAACGGTTAATATAGCGGTCTTAATCATTAACAATCTCCATATCGTCGCCTTTATGAAAAGTTCCACCGCTAAGGGCTTTCACAAAAATTCCTTCATCGGCCATAGCGCAAACGCCCGCCTTTTCAAATATACGACAGCGATCATGGCATTTCTTTCCAAATTGTGTGATTTCAAGAATGATAGAGCCATTGAGTCTAAATTTGGTTCCGACAGACAGTTTTTTTAAATCAATACCGGAGATAATGATATTCTCGGCAAAATCACCGTCCACTATCTCTATGTCAGCTGCATCTTTAACATTATCAATCGATTTATCAATAAGAATAGATATTTGTCTACGTCCCGGCGCCGCATGAGCGTCGCCTACAATGCCATGATTTTCTCTTATCTCGGCTTTTTCGACAGGTTTTTTCTGAACGCCTTTTTTTGGCGAAGTACAAATAGCTTTAACTTTTCCTTTCATAGTTTCCACTTTTACCTCCCGATTTTTTCAGAAGGCGCATATTGGTAATATTCATTCCCTTATCAATAGCTTTAAGCATATCGTATATATTAAGCAAAGCGGCATTGATAGCTGAAAGGGCTTCCATTTCGGCGCCGGTTCTATCAAAAGTTTTAATAAAGCTTTCCGCGCGAATGCCTTTTTTTTCAATATCAAATTTAATATCGCAATGAGTTATATTTATAGGATGACACATGGGAAAGGTATTGGGAGTCGCTTTAGCCGCAATAATGCCGGCTATCTTTGAAGTTATGAATACATCGCCCTTGGGTGTTTTATTCTCTTTAATGGCCCTAAGGGTTTTTGCTGACATTTCAATAAAGCCTTCAGCTGTGGCTGTTCTAGCTGTTTTTTGTTTTGCTGAGATATCAATCATTTTTAATTTGGTTTTCACTGTTATCCTCCTATTGCGGACATGGGTTCATTTTGAGAGTAGTTTTTGGGAACTCTTAATTTAGTTAGAGCGGTTTTTATTAAGATTTCTTTAATTTCATCTTTTCCTTTCCCTTCTCTAATTAAATCTCTCAGATTTAAAGTTTGTTTGGCAAAAAGACAGAGTTTAATCGCTCCGTCGCTGCCTAGTCTTATTCTATTGCAAGTTGAGCAGAAAGGTTTGCTTACTGGCATTATAAATCCCACCTTGCCTTTGCCGGAGGTTTGTTCATGATAAATGGCCACTGAATTATTCGGCATTGTTTTTTCCTGAGCTATAAAGTTTTCAGAAATTAATTTTTTTCTTATCTCATTAAGCGAAGCATAATTAAGATTATCATGCAGGAAATCCATCTTTTCAATAAATCTCATAGTGGCGCCAATTTTAGAAGCAAAATTTATCAAAGGCTTAATTTCATCTTCATTAAAATCCTTGATAATAACGGCATTCAGTTTAAGGTTTTTAATATTCAAAGCTTTTATATTCTTTATTACGGGCTCTACATCCCAGCCTCGTGTAAGCCATTTGTATTTTTCAGGATTTAATGAATCCAAACTTACATTTAGGCCGGCGAGATTTAGATTATTAATCCGGTCAATAGCCAGGTTTTCAGCTGAAAGGTTTGTGGTTATATAAAATTTCCCAATATTCAAATTTTCAAAAAATTCCATAGCTTGGCGTTTTACAAAAGGCTCTCCTCCTGTAAAACGGAATTTTTTAATTCCGAGCTCTTTGAAAATTTCAAGCAGAAAATACATTTCCTCGAATGTCAGCAATTGTTCATGATTGTATTTTCTAATTCCTTCTTCAGGGATGCAATAACGGCAACGCATATTGCATTTATCCGTCAATGAAATTCTGGCATAATTAATTATTCGTCCAAAATTGTCTTTTAGCATTTTCCAAATCCACATCGCGGGAATATGCAAATTTTGCAATATCTGCAAAAGCCGCCATAGCCCCGCATGGTGATGTCCTTTTTATTTATTTTGGTGTTTGAGAAGACATAGGGAAGAAATAAATCCAAAGCCGTAATCTTATAAAAAAGCGCGCAAGCCGGAACGCCGAAAACAGGTATATCCTTTAAATAGCCCGCCATAAACATATTACCCGGTAAAATGGGCGCGCCATATGAAACCACCTTAACTCCGGATCGTCTTATAGCTACCTTTGTTATATCATCGGGGTCTACCGACATACCGCCCGTAAGCATTATAAAATCACAGCCTTTTTTTGATAGTGATAAAATTTCAGCTGTTATCTTTTTTATATCATCGCCGATAATTTTAAATTCATTTATTTTGCATCCATATTCCTTCATCTTCCTTTCCATTACAGGTCTAAAGCCGTCTTTAATTTTTCCGCTGGCTATTTCTTGTCCTGTTACAATCAAGCCGATTTTTTTCTTTCCAAAAGGGGCGATACTTATTGGCGGAACGCTTCCTATTTTTAAAACCTTTTGGACAGATTTTTTATCCACAACAAGAGGAATAATTCTAATACCCGCAATCAGTTCATTTTTTTTAACCGGAATATCGGAGTGTATAGTGGTAAACGTCATATGTTTAATAGCGTTTATTTTATCAACGGTCTTTTTATCAATTTTAAGAAGGCCGTCACAGGCGGCTATAAATTGAACTTTCCCTTCTACGGGGCCGGAGGTTTTAATGTTCTTCCCCCCAAGCTTGCGGAATTTAAGGGCGGCTTCATTTTCATGATAATGATTTTTTGGCATATTGATTGTATAGATATGCTCTTTGCCAAGAGATTTCAGTTTTTTAATATCTTGCTTACGAATTATATGGCCTTTTCTAAAGGCTGCGTCTTTGACTTTGCCGGGCACAATTTCAGTAATATCATGAGACAGAACTTTCCCTACGGCATTGTCAACTTTAATGACATTGAAAATTTTATTCTTTCCCATTTAATTTGTCCTTCTCTTTTCGCCGTCTGATAGGCATCGTCTTAGCAAATTTAAGGAATTCCTTATCAGCAAATGTTTTTACTTTTTTTTGGTATTCATCATAGTCCTTGATGAATTTCTCGGCAAAAGGCGTTATTTCGGTTTGGCTTCTTATGCTTCCGCCTTTCTTTCTTATGAGAATTTTTTGGCCAAGATTTTTTTCAAGACAATTTAAAATTTTTAAAGCCTTTACGTACGACATACCCATATCTTTGGCGGCTTCATTGATAGATTTGAATTTTTTAATTCTAAGCAAAAGCCAAACAAGGCCTATGCCCATAAAGGTATTCTTTTTATTATTTATAAGAGATATTTTAATGTTTAAGTCCATTATATACTATGTTATATAATGGGAGGTAAAAAATCAAGAAACCAGTCTAACCTTGGGGGTTAGATTGGTTTCTTGATTGAGTATTTGATAAATGGAGAATAAATCAGATAGCGGTTATTAAGATATTAAGTAGAGAATTTTAGATATTTGATTTTCTATATATTTTTCTCAAGTTCTTCTATTTTCTTTCGAATTTCTTTCAAAAGAACGATTAGACACGATATGTTTGGTCCCAAATCCCGTACAGTTTTTCCTATTTCGCCTAAAGCGGCCAAAGACTGAGATATGGATTTTTTGCATATTTCAAGTTGTGCCACCGCGTCGTAAAGAGCGATATCCCCGTTAGTTACGGGGGCATGAAACCCCGCCAAAGCTCGCTTTAATTTCGCTGATAACAGAGTATGATACCAGTTCACAGTTTGAAAATTATACGTAAGTTTTAAATTAGTTGCTTTTTTTTCGCGAAATGCGAGTTTTAAAAAAGATGCGGCTTTTGCGGTATATTCATTGGCTATTTTAAATAGAGGATGATTTTGCGCTGATTTTATATGGTTTTTGATTTTTTTAAAATCAGGGTTGTCTTCATTCAAATCAAGGTCTAGTTTTTTTTCAAGGTTTTCAATTGTTTCACCGATTTCTCCACATTGTTCTTGCAGAATTTCAAGGGTTATTTCTATGTCATCAGGTTTTTTTCCATGAGCTATGCAGGTTATTTTTTGTTCCAGTTCGTTTTTATAAAGTTTACATCGGTTTTTCTTATCAAAAGAGCATCTTTCGCACCATCTGTCGCAGAAATTATAAGGAGCCTGTTTCTCAAATTCCTCATTTTGCTTTAAAATTTCTCGTAGTCTATTTGTCATGAGAGTTTATTGAGGTTTCATTTTTTGCAGGGTTTTTGCGAAGGAAGGCTATAAGGCTTATGGCTCCGCCGATAAATACAAGTGGTCCGACCATAAGGGCTAAAATAAAAGAAATAGGGCCCAAAACATTATTAAATAAAGGTTTAAGAGTTTGAAAATGAATACCCAAGCCATAAAATACATTATGTAATATCGAACCAATAGCGGGGAGTGTTGCCGAAATTCCTGTCAGCATTAATAATATTTTTAATTTCCCCTTTTCTTTTCTTGCCTTTACTATAAGTATGGCTCCTAAGACTAAAAATATAACTCCCAATAATGCGATCAAAGGGAAAAGAGTTCTT
>CAZHQC010000148.1:0-4406 GCA_964534135.1 uncultured Elusimicrobiaceae bacterium
GAGTATGACATTTCTAAAAAACTAAGACTATGACATTTCTAAAAACTTGCAACAGTAATAAGTAAAGTAACCCGACAGCTAATTGCTCATTCGAATTGGGTTTATCGGGAATTTCCTTTTGCTGGAATGAGGGTGATTCGGATGTATCTTAAATAGGGTGGGCAATCTCTCTCCTAAATAAAAACTGACTAAAGGAGCGGGTGGCAGTAAGATTTGCCAATCAGGGATGTTCGGAACCCGACTTGAGCTTTCAGGAGGGCGAGAGACATAGGGGCGCAGTACTAAGCGACCCCGCCCTGAGGGTAAACTTACTGACAGCCCCGCTCTAATAAAAAAGCCCCGCGATTAGAAATCGCGAGGCTTTGAATTTTATCTGCCTTCTATTTATTTCTTATCTTCAGTTTTATCTTCAGACTTATCTTCAGGTTTATTTTCAGACTTTTCAGCGCTTTCAACCGAAGGCTTTACGGGAACCACGACAGGAACATATTCCACGCCCGCTTTCTTATGAAGTTTTATAATATCTTCTTCCGTTATAGGATTTATATTCCTACATCTGGGAAAACCGGAACAAGCGAGGAAATAACCCCGCGCGCTCTTTCTTAAAAGCATTTTATTTTTTTTACACTTGGTGCAGGTTTTATCCGTCTTAATGGGTTTAACCACCACTTTTTTATTTCCCTCAGCATCTAAACCAATTTTTCCCCTGCATTTTGGGAAACGTGAACAAGCCAGATATTTACCGAATCTGCTTTCGCGTAAATCCATCAAGCTTCCACATTCGGGACATTTCTCTGTTGTCTTTTGCACAGTTGGCTTTGTAACTATCATATCCTTGCTTGCGATTTTCAAGTTTTTGCTAAAAGGCGAATAGAAATCTTTCATAACTTTCTTCCATTCGTCTTTTCCTTCGGCAATACCATCAAGTTTTCCCTCAATATCCGCCGTATATGAAAGACTCATTATATCCTCGAAAAAACCTTTGAGTTTCTCGGAACCAAATCACCCAATTCCGTAATAAGAATTTTCTTTTCTTTGGGATTTCTTTTGATATAACCTCTATCCATTACCGTTTTTATGATAGCGGCATAAGTTGAGGGCCGGCCTATGCCATGCTTTTCAAGAGTTCTTATTATACTTGCCTCATTATAATAAGGCGGATGAGATGTTTTATGACTTTTGGTTTCAAGATTTTTAAGCTCTAATATATCGCCTTCTTTTAATATCGGCAATAAACCTTCCTTCTCATCTTTTTCATCATCAGGATTTTCTTTTTTAAGGTCTTTATAAACTTTAAGATAACCCTCAAATTTCATTGTTCGCCCGCTTGCGCGCAGAAGAGCCTTATTTTTTTCATCGCTCACTTCCATACTTACAACATCAAACTGAGCATCTGACATCTGACAGGAAACATAGCGTCTCCAAATCAAGTCATACAGTTTATATTGCTCAACGCTTAGAGAGTCTTGTAAATCGGAAGGTTTTCTGGAAACATTAGTCGGATGGATAGACTCATGAGCTTCTTGAGCTCCTTTAACCTTCTTCGAATAAACTCTAAATTCTTCAGGCGCAAAATCATCACCATAACTTTCTTTAATAAATTTGGCGGTTTCTTTCAGCATTTCTTGAGAAACATTAAAAGAATCCGTTCTCATATAAGTTATCAAACCTTCACGCTCACCCTTAAAATCAATACCTTCATATAAGCTCTGCGCAATACGCATGGTCCTATCCGAAGAGAAACCCAATCTATTGTAAGCATCCTGCTGAATTGTGCTTGTAATAAACGGCGGACGGGGTTTTTGCTTAGATGATTTTTTCTCGACTTTTTTTACCTTCAATTCATTTTCTTTCAAAAAAGTCGCAACAGGAACAGTATCTTCAAATTTTTTGAAGATGGAGGTTTTATGCCTATAATCCTCGGAAAAAAGCTTCATTAAGACAGACTTTTCAATAGTTTCTCCATCCCATTTAACAACCTTAGCTTCAAATTCATTTTCTTTCTCTTTTGTTAATTTGGTAAAAAGAGTGAAATAATCTTCTTCCTTAAAAGCCGCTATTTCTTTAGCTCTTTCCGCTATAAGCCTTACCGATACCGATTGTACTCTGCCGGCTGAAAGGCCGCTTTTTATTTTTGACCATAAAAGAGGAGATAATTTATAACCCACAAGTCTATCTATAATTCTCCGCGCCTGCTGAGCGTTTACAAGATTTAAATCTATCCCTCTGGGAGTTTCAAGAGAATGCTTTATAGCCTGTTTGGTAATTTCATGAAAAGCTATTCTCTTAAATTTATCCGCGGGCACCTTTATAATATGTGTTAAATGCCAAGCTATCGCTTCTCCCTCTCTATCCGGGTCAGTCGCTAAATAAATAGTATCACAGCCTTTGGCAAGTCTGTTTAATTCAGCCGCTATTTTAGTGCCGCGCGGCAAAAGTTTATATGTGGGGTCAAAACTTGTTTCATCCACGCCTAAGCAATCTGCCGGCAAATCTCTAATATGCCCGAAAGAGCTTTTGACGCGAAAGGAATCGCCCAGAAACCGTGAAATAGTTTTTTCTTTAGTGGGTGATTCCACTATAACCAGGTATTTTTCAGAACCTGCTGTTTTTTTCGTTACTGCTTTTTTCGTTACTGTTTTTTCACTTGTTGCTTTTTTAGTTGTTGTTTTTTTAGTAGCCATAAGTCACCTATTGTATTTAATTTTGAAAAAAAAGACACCTTTTATTTTAAAAATCACACCAATTTAATCAATTTAAAGCTAATGATTCTTTATATTTACCGTCGCGCATTTCTATCAAACCCGCAGTTTCAAGTTCAAAGACAGCCGCGGAGGCGGCGGGAACGGAACAATTCAATTTATGGATAATAGCATCCATAATAATACCGCCTTCAGATTTCACAATCAGTTCATAAACTTCTTTATCCAGTTTCTGTAATTTTTCAATTTTTAATTCTTTATTCTTATTTGAACCGCTCTTAATTTTCTTGGGATTTAAATTTAAATTACCAAGAGCCTCGGGTGGCAGACTCAATATTACATCCATAGCTGTTTCACATAAGCCCGCGCCTTCTTTTATAAGCTTATTCGGGCCGGCGCTCATTAGACTATCAATAGGTCCGGGAATAGCCAGAATTTCTCTACCCTGTTCAAGAGCCGATTTCGCGGTAATTAAAGAACCTGAGCGATAACTTCCTTCAATAACCAAGGTAGCATATGAAAGCCCTGAAATAATTCTATTCCTACGCGGAAAATGCTGAGGCAAAGGCCCCATAGCCATGGGAAATTCTGAAATTAAAGCTCCTCCGGTTTCAACAATTTTTTCCGAAAGTCTTTTATTTTCGCGGGGATATAGAACATTAAGTCCCGCTCCCAAGACAGCTAAAGTATTGCCATTATTTCTTACAACGGAGTCATGAGCTATGGAATCTATGCCGCGCGCAAGCCCGGAGACAACCGTAATATTATTGAGAGCAATATCTCTTGAAATCCTTGTACAAACTTTGGCGCCATAGTTAGTGGGCTTTCTTGAGCCAACTATAGCAATAGCGACTTTGGGTTTTATCTCGCCCTTAATATAAAGCATAAGAGGAGGATCATAAATCTCTTTAAGCAATTGTGGATAATCCTCATCTTCAAAAAAAATAAGTCTTGCGCCGGATTTCTCAACTAAGGCCATTTCTTCATCAGGCCTGCATTTTAAAGCCTTATCAAAGAGCTTTTGGGCGGTGTCAAAAGACAAGCCACCCTCAACCGCAAGTTCTCTTGGAGATTTTTTAAGTATTTCTTCGGCGCTGCCGTATATCTCCAAAAATCGCCAAATCCAATCGGTTCTCAAAAAGAAAAAAGAATTAAGTCTTATTCTTGAAAGCTTTTCTTCCTCTGAAAGATTTTTAGTCATAAACCTACCCGATCCGTTCCCGAATAATGGCGCCATAGGCGCCACGAGTCGGGAAAATTACAATTTTATTTTTTAACTATCATGCCTTTCATTATAGAGCTATTTGCTTGAACAACCACAGCTTTCACTCTTCTCTTATCAACCTCTATAACTTCGACAATACCCACCTTTTGAATTTTATTGCCTTTAAGCTTTCCATTGTCATCGTGCACTCCGGCGCCAAATTTATAAATACTGAGAATATGTCCAACTGAAACCTTCTTTGAAAATTTCATTTTTATAAGAACGATATCTCCGCCAAAAGCAAGAGAATCTTCCTCTTGTTTATCTTCCTTGCCAACGACAAGACCTTCTCCGGACCAATTTTTATCCGCCAAATCGGTTTCAAGAAAACTGTTCCACTCTGTTTGGTCTTCAGGCATTTCATCCGATAAAGCAGGAATTTTAAATTTAACGGGTTTTTTAACTTCAACTATAACCTCAACCTCTTCAATAATTTCTTC
>CAZHQC010000149.1:0-4313 GCA_964534135.1 uncultured Elusimicrobiaceae bacterium
GATACACCTTAAAACAGCTTAAAACTGGTCTTGACAAGCTAATCCACTAAAAACCATGGCTTATTATTAATCGTTACAAGAAAATTAATTTCTCTTTTATTGGTGTCTCTGAGAAGTATAATTGGGCTTTATATTCTTGCCAGTCATATAAAAAATGCGTAAATTTAAGCAGATGGGACGCTATAATATTTTCAAATCTTGCCGCTTCGTTTTCAATTTCAGAGTAATCCAAAAGATACAGTTTAGGTTCTTTTTTTAATGAACGAAAGATTTTTGTTGAAAATGGATAAATTCTGAATTGATAATAAAAACTTTCTAAAATATTCAACCAGTTTGATGCGGCTCTGTGGCTGACTCCCAAATTTCCCCTAATGGAATTTATGGAAAGTAAAGAACCCACTTTTGAAGAAAGCATGTCACTTAGAAGTTTCATGCTGTTTATGTCGCGAACTATTTCAACATCTCGTATATCTTTACGAAATAATTTTTCATTTTTTTCTCCCATTAAAATTCAATTTCAATTATTTGTGATTTTTGTTGTGGGAATTTCACCGCAGTCCTACACTGTTATTACATATGACTTATAAGTGTTAGCCGGAAATATAATTTTGACACTTGTGTATTATGACTTATAATTATTGCATCAAATAAATTTTGATTCTCCCGTAAAAAGTCCATTTTTAGCAAAATAATCATTTTTGTCGATTGTGTGTTCGACGAGAGCACACGGACAGAAATGAGTTTTTTAAGAGAAAAACTATTTTTTACGAATGAATCAATGCTTGTTTTTGAACTTAATAACCCATCGGCACAAAGTTAATGAGGGTAAAAAAACTCAGTCTTTGTGTTTCCCAAGGTTTGAATAATGATAGATGCTGTGTTTTTTGCTCAATTTTTGTATCACTCTTCATTTTTTTAATCGTGTGCTACGGTAGCTTTCTTTTTTCTATTTCATATTCCTTGCTGTATCTTCACGATTTCTTCGGGATTCCAACTCAATGTCCCTGTAGACTGTTGATATATGAGTATTGAATGGTTAAACAATATGAACATAGTTAGAACCATAAAACGCGCAGGTGTTGGTGTTGGCCTTACGGTGTTTTGTTTATACTTTCCGGGTTTCATCTTTGCCGGAGGTGCGGGAGCATCATCGGCTTCTTTTTTAAAATTTTCTCCAAGTCCGAGAGGCAGTGCCATGGGAGAAGCTTATGTTTCAGTGACTGATGGCGCCTATGCTTCTTATTGGAACCCTGCGGGACTTGCCGGAATTGAAAATCAGGAATTTTCGGCAACTTATAACAGTTCTTTTGAAAATATCAGCCAACAATACATGTCTTTTGTTCATCCTCTGGAATATGGCTCTACTCTTGGTTTGAATATAACGAAACTTCAGGTAGACTCTTTTCAAGGCTATGATTCAATACGCGGCGCAACCAGTAAAATTGATGCTTCTGATTTGGCCATTGGAGTTGCTTATGGTAGGACTATTTATAAAGATGAAATTGAGCGCCCTGTTTTTAGTTTGGGAACAAATCTTAAGTATATAAATGAAAAACTTGCGGATGTGAGCGCGAATACTTTTGGACTTGATTTGGGGGCCATGTATTATTTTCGACCAAGCAAATATTGGATGAGCAAAATTCCCGGACAGGAATTTAGGCTGGGTGCTACAGTGAAAAATATAGGGCCCGGTTTAAAATTTGATAAAACGTCCTGTTCTTTACCGACAGGTTTTTCTTTGGGTGCTTCATGGCATAGCCATCCCGGCGGAAACAGTGAGTTAATTTTGAGTTTTGATAATACCATTTCAAACGACGAATCGCATACACTTGCCTTTGGCGCTGAATTCACCATGTTCCAACTTCTATCTTTTAGAGCTGGTTATAAAACGGCGCAAGATATTGGTTCGGGGTTGAGAGCGGGGTTTGGGTTTAAACTTTCTTTTGTTGATATAGATTACTCAATGGCTAGTTTCGGTGAATTGGGTCAGATGCAAAAATTGGGCATGTCCATGAAGTTTGGTAATTCAAAAGCCAGGCAGCCTTTATCCGGTAAAACCAGCCGTACTACAAAAGGCAAGCTTATCGCGTCCAAAGAAAAAGTAAAAGAATTGGAGTTGTTCGCTAAAGACTATTTGGTTTTAGCTAAAAAAGAACTTGGAAAAAGAGCATATGTCTCTGCCAATAAAAATATAAATAGATCTTTTAATCTCAATCCCGTTCTTGAAAAAGGGGAATGGGGAGAAAGAAAAAAACGATTGGATGCCATTGTCAAAGGACTTAAACTGGAAAATATTCCCGGCAGAGAAAGTGTTTTTTCGGAGAATACGGATCAATCTAATACCGGCAATGATGCCATCATGGCATATATAGAGAACGAAAATTTAAAGGCGCTTTTGCTTGGTCACGCGGCTTTTGGTTCCGATGTAAACGGCAATACTGTATTTGAAGAGCTTCTATACCTTATAAGCGACTTGGTAAAAATTCATGTTAGAAGAAATGAAATACTTCCCAAAACGGCGCTTATAACTGAGAAACTTAAAATTTCCGCTAAAGCTTTCTATCTCAGACAATTTGATCTGGCAGCCAAACAATGTAAAGAAGTGGTGCTTTTGGACGAAAATAATAGATTGGGGTGGACGAGGCTTGGGTCTGCTTATTATATGCTGGGTGATGTTGAAAAAGCTAAAAAAGTTTATCTCAGGGTGATAAAGATGTTCCCCGATGATGAGGTAACAAGGAAATTTATCGAGGAGAGAGGCTGGAAGTAAAGCGGAGAATAGAGAACAGAGGTTAGGATACAGAGATTTATAGAATGGAGAAAATAAAAACTTTTAAAGAATTAAAAATCTAGGTAAATGGATTGTCTTTGGCAAAAGAGACATATAAGCTCGTAAGTAAATTCCCCAGAGAAGAAAAGTTCGGTATAATAAGCCAAATGAAAAGAGCGGCTGTTTCTGTTCCTGCGAATATTGCCGAGGGTTGGTCAAGAAACCACACAAAAAAATTTATTCAGTTTCTTTATATAGCGATAGGATTTTTAGCTGAGCTTGAAACTTTTATCGGAATTTCAAAGAATTTAGGATATGTAAAAAATACTGAAAGTTCCAAATATATGGATGCGGAGATAGGGAATACGCGAAAAATGATTTATGCCATGATAAAATCTCTGTCCTCTCGTCTCTAATCTTTGTTCGTTGGAGTTGTTATGGAAATAGCTATTATTGTCATCATTCCCATGATGCTAATGCTTTTAGGTGCAGGGTTTCTTGTGGTTGCTCAAGTGTCTGGTTTTGTGCAGTCCACTTTTTTTAACAATAGACAGCATTTTTCCAATATGATAATTCAACAATATGTAGAGAGAATAGCGCTTGCTCAAACTCAGATTTTTCAAAGGAGTAAACAATTGGAAGTTTTAACGGGAAAACTTGCTCTTTCAAATCAAGAACTTGCCCAGCTTAATCAGATGAAATCAAAATTTCTTTCTATGGCTGTACACGATATCCGTACTCCGCTTGCGTCTATACGCGGCTTTAGCGAACTTCTTATAAAAAAGAAAGATGAGGGAAACAGAGAAAAAAAATACTTGGGTCATATAGTTAACGCCACCGATCAATTAAATAGGCTTATAGCCGATTTAACCGATCTTGCCATGATAGAAGCGGGAAAATTAAAAATGGAAAAAACTGTGTTTCATTTCCCCGATATGGTTAAGGATATATTGCCGGGAATTTCCATAAACGCGCAGAAAAGAAATATTGAACTGATAGTACAGGATTTTCCAGACGAAATTATGGTAAACGGAGATAAGTTTAGATTATCGCAGGTTTTAATGAATCTTCTCAATAACGCCATTAAGTTTACTCCTGTTGGCGAGACAGTGGAGCTTTTTTTTGAACAAAAAAATAAATATATTACAACTTTTATCAAAGATTCCGGAATAGGTATTCATTCGACTGAAACGAAGAAAATTTTTGGGAAATTTTATCAAGCCAAATATCAAAAAGATGAAAAATTGCGTAAACAAGGCTGGGGTTTGGGGCTTGCCATATCCGGTGAAATAGTGAAATCCCATGGTGGGGATATAGGCGCTACCAGTAAAGGCTTGGGTAAAGGGGCTACTTTTTGGTTTAAAATACCCGTGGATCAAGGGCATTTAACATGATTATTTAAACTGTTAGTGATATTATTGAAACAATTAAGGTGCATAATTAGTCGGTAAGGGTTTGTGTATTGAGCGGAGAATTATGGAGTATTATGCGCGAAATGTTTAAGGTTGTTGTGACTATGAGCAAGATAAGAAGTAAAGTACGA
>CAZHQC010000150.1:0-4308 GCA_964534135.1 uncultured Elusimicrobiaceae bacterium
GTCATTATCAAGTATATACCTTTTTCTCACATCTGTCAAGACGTAACAGTAGTTGCAGAGCTTGCTCTGCCTGAAAAATGGTTGGATTAAACTGTTACGTCAAGGCTTGTCTTTTAGTAGCCTTCTTGTCCAAATAAAAAAGTTAGCACAAGCCAATAATTAAGGCAAATATGTGGCAACTAAATTTTTTTATTTTTTCGAAGTTAGAGTGTTCAGATTTGAGATGCGCTTGATCGCCCGCGGTTTGGGGGGGTAGGTGAGGTGCGGGCGACCCAGCAAATTAACTTATTAAAAGTATAGTGTAAATCATGGGAAAAATTATAGGGTCTTAAGACCTGTTAAATAATGGCAATTGGGTAGGGTGGTAAATAGGTCTTATGGGTAATGACGGTGAAAACTTCGACGGACAAAAGACTTCCCCTTATCCCGCCATCACTTTAGCGGGCGGACAGGCTTAAACTATAGATATGTAACTTTTGTACATTCCCCCCCCCCCACAAAATTAATTGGAGCTATCCTTTGTTAAAAATAGGGTAAATTCACGGTCTTTTTGGATTATTGAAGTCGGACTTCAATATTTTATTTACATTAAGCCTTTTTCTTTGAAGTTTAAAAAACCGTTTTTGGTTACTATTATATGGTCTAAGATTTGTATGCAGAGAATTTTCCCCGCTTCAACAAGCCTTTTATTTAAAGACAAGTCTTCAGGCGAAGGCTCAAGCGTTCCTGATGGATGATTATGGGCAAGAATAATGCTGGCGGCCAAATGCTTTACCGCAGGCTCAAAAACTTCCCTGGGATGCACTATATTGTAATTAAGCGTGCCCACTGATATTATTTCCCTTTTTTTTACCATATTCCACTCCGTAGGTGGAATATGGTTTTATTTATTGTTTAAGCTGTTTTTTATTTTGCGACTGTTTTAAAAAAATCTGTCGCCTGATTTATTGTATTTGTATTTGAATGTTAAAGTGTTAAGTGGAATTGTAACAATATCGGAAAGAATTTCAATTAAAGCGTATTTGCCGGAAGGAAGTTTAAGAGCCAGAGTATGGCCCGTTAAACCGGCGGATATGGTTGATGAGTATCCCGAAGTCGGAGCTTCACTTATATCATCTATATCTTTTACTCCCAAATCCCGAACGCCTCCGCCCGTATTCATTACTATATTGTCTCCGAGATATACAAAATCCCCTTGAAAAACAGAAGGATTGGTTTCAATGGTTGTTCTCTTGATATTGAAAATATATCCCGTAAAATTATTGGGAATGGTGGGAAGAATTTCAGTTAAAACGGATGAATTGGATATTGTAATATTGCTTCCGTCCAAAGCAAAAAAGGATGCGAGCGCGCCCTGTACCGCCCCGGGAACAAGCGTAGAGGCTTCCGACAAGCCGAAAAGAAGCGGCTGTTTCATGCTATAAAGCATAGGGTTGCCTTTGCTTAAATCAAATACCATATGAGTATTTCCATTATCGGTAAGACTTAAACCCGTTGAATTTTTCACCAATCGGCGATTGTATGTCAGAGAAACCGATACTTTCCCGTTTTTTCCAAGAACTATATTATTAATCGTGAATCTCATATCAATATCGCTTAGCACGCTAAAGTCCTTTCTCAAGGCTCTTTCCAGGATTTTCTTTTCTGATGTGAAATTTCTCCCTACATGTTTCATGAATTTTCTAAGTTTTTTTTCATTATAAGCTTTAAACATATCAGCCAAAGTTTCTTTTACCGCTTTCTTTGAACTTTTTTCGGAAAAAGTTAAAGTAAATTTGCTTTTTATGACATTATTGGTTTTGCCATTGTTTGCCAGGGCCTCAAGATATATAACATAAGGAGTATCAAAGTTCGGCGAGAATTCGTATTTAAAAGCTCCTTTATTTGAAGTTGAACATTCTTCCCAAGTCGCTTTGCCATTTATAGAAATCTTGACGGATTTTAAACCGGATTTTCCCCCGGATGCCTTGCCCTTTATTTCCACTTTGCCGCGCGTATCTAAAAACTCTTTAAAAAGGGACAGTTTCTTCATTCCTCGTGTGACGGATATATTATTGACTTTTGTTAATTTTACGCTTGGTTTTTCCGATTTTCCAAAGGGCCATAGTCCGGCATTGGCGGCATTTGAAAAAGATAAAAATAAGAAAATCCAAAAAAATAATTTTTTCATATAAGCTCCCTAAAAAGCGGTTCTAATACCCGCGTTTAAACTTTTTTCTCTAAAATTTTCTGAATCGTCCGTATAGGAGAATTGATTAAATTTAGCCGAAAAATAAATATACGATTGTATGTTCCTGTCTAAAAATCCCGGGCGCCAAGTTCCCGAAAGAACGGCAAAAAACTTTTCAGAATCATCCGACCCTTCCCGGAACATTCTGTTCTCACCTGCTTTAAGCGAAGTAATTAATTTTAAAGAAGGCGCTTCCATTTCCAAACCGGCGGCATATTCATAGTTTTTATCCGTGGTAAATGAAAGTTTGTCTCTGGTTTTCCATGCGCCTATATTAACGGAGGGTTTCATTATCAAAGATGAAAACTCTGTTTCACTATTTAAAGAGGTATTGAATGTAAGCTCATTGCTTCTGGATATGGCATCTTCAGTCCGGTAAATAGTCCAGGCTATATCCGTATTCGATTCCACCGAGAAAAAAACATCCTGATAATTAGCGGTTATATAATGGTCCGCTGTGCTTGAATCATTATCGTATTGCCTGTCAAAATGATAAGTTATTTCCGCTGAAGAATTTTCTCTTTTTTCAAATGGAGTTTCCATTGAAAGTGTAATTTCAGGGCTCCAGTTCCGCATGGTTCCGTATTCATTGTCTCCGTTTAGATTATCCCGGTAATAAAGAAGCATAAAATCAAGGTCCGTTTTTTCAGAACTCGCGTAAGACCATCTGGTTTTTATTTTTCTGCGGTCCTGCGCGGCCGAGCCGAAAAATGAGCTAAACTCAGGATGGACATTTTCATATTCAATTGATATTCTGCTTAAATCTTGCGTCACCGCTAAATCAAGACGGTAAGCGCCTCCTTTGCCCGAATCATCAAAAACAGTTTCCACATATTTTGATTTTGCCCGTTCTCCCGTCAAAATAATTCCCGAAACAGGCATAAACGAAAAGTCAAAGGAATGGTTTATGGAATCATATAATTGGTCATATTCGTCCACGGAATCGGTGTCCTTTGTTTTAGCTTGCGTATATCCCACCCATAAATTATCCGAAAGGGGCTGTTTTATCCTAATTGCGAAACCTTCCCGTTTTAATGTTTTTGTCAGAGGGTCATTCCATAAACTATCCCATCGCGGGTAATCCCAGCCAAAGATACCGCTTATCTGCGGCAGAAGAGTTCCTTTTTTTAAGAAAGAATAAGTTACCCCTTTAAGCGCGGTGTCGAAAGTGTACCTTGAATAAGACTGGTATATATCGCCCATGCTTAAAGAGTGATTTACGGTTTTTAATTCCAGCATGGCATTAACAAGAGAAACTTTTTTTATGTCATTCATTTCATCGCCTGTAAAATTTAATCCGGCCGAATAATTATAAGAAAGTCTTTTGTTTTGTCCGCCCATTCCGGAAAATCCAAATGTGTCTAAATAACTAAAGCCGGTAGTGAAATAAGAGGAATCTTTGCCCCTGCCTGAAGTTTCATTGGTAGTAATAAGATAATCATTTGAAAGATGGAATTCCGCCGCCTGTGTTATTCGCGCGAAAAAAATAAAAATTAATATAAAGGAAAGCGTAACTGACAGCGAGAGGCTTAAAAGAGCGTTTTTATTATTCATTTAGGTATTATTAGTAATTCTCTAAATTACGAGTATATAACCGTATTAATTGAATTGTAAAAGTATTATATAAATAACCCAAGATATTTCGAAATTTTAAAAATCCCGGTAGATTAATTAATCTACCGGGATTTATATCGTTAATTTTGTTTATACTTTTATTCTCCGCCTCTTTTGAGGTTGTGCCTTTTTTTAGATTTTTGTTTTTTATGTTTTTCGTTCTTGCTGTCTTCGCGAGTCATTTTTTTTTCACGCTTATTCTTTTTCTCTTTTTTCTGTTTGTTCTTCATCTTTTTCTCATCGCGTTTTTCTTTTTTCGTATAGGCGGCTCTTTCTTTTTTGCTTACCTTGCCGTCTTCATTAGTATCCATTGCTTTTTTTCTTTCTTTAGGAGTCAGCTTTTTGCCGAGGCGCTGTTTTTTATTGTTTTTGCGCTGCATCTTTTTTTCATCGCGCTTTTCTTTTTTTTTATAGGCGGCTCTTTCTTTTTTGCTTACCTTGCCGTCTTCATTAGTATCCATTGC
>CAZHQC010000151.1:0-4159 GCA_964534135.1 uncultured Elusimicrobiaceae bacterium
GCGACTACACCTTAAAACAACTTAAAACTGGTTTGACAAGCTAATCCACTAAAGTTTACCCTCAGGGCGGGGTCGCTTAGTAGCGTAGCTGGAACAACGAGCCTTCGGCTCATTAGATGCAGAAAGCTATGTCTTTCTGCCCCTATGCCTCACTGCAGGATAGCAACTCGAGAACTTGTGTCCATAGCAGTCCTTCCGAAAGCCCAGTCCACCCACTCCTCCCACAAGCCCAAGTCGAATTCCGAACATCCCTGATTGGCAAATCTTACTGCCACCCGCTAATGCCTTATAAAGGTTTTGCTAAGAGGGTCCACGCCCTAATTAAGATACTTCCGAATTACCCAACCCTTCGAAAGGTAATCTTATATAAAAAAAATCCCCTTGACAAATTCGTATAAAGTGTATATACTTGTTAATAAATAGTGACATTTTATACGGATAATCTATGAAACAAAACAATCGGAAAATGCTCAATTATTTTAAAACCCACAGTGGCACTGCGCGGTTTTCTTCAATTATAAAATCAGGATTTCATTCGGACACTCTTTACTCGCTTGAAAAAGAGGGTAAAATAGAGAAGATTGCCAAGGGACTTTATCGCATAACTGATTATAAGCCCGATGTTTATCCCGATTTTACTATTGCATCGCTTCAAGCGCCGCGAGGCATTATCTGTCTTATTTCCGCCCTTTCTTTCCATGAAGCGACAAATGAAATACCCGGACATGTGGATATTGCAATTCCAGCGGGAACCAGAGCAAATAAAATTGATTATCCTCCAATACAATTTTATCGTTTTTCGCTAAAACCTTGGAATGCGGGTATTGAAAAACATCAAATCGGAGAATATGAAATTAAAGTTTATAATCTTGCAAAAACAATTGCCGATTGTTTTAAGTTTCGCAATAAAATAGGAGTGAATGTTGCCAGGGACGCTCTAAAAACGGCAATTACCGAAAAGAACGTAAGCCCCAAAGATATAATGAAATACGCTAAAATATGTCGAGTGGATAAAATTATTAAACCAATGCTGGAAACACTAATATGACAAAGAATATCAAAGCTTCCGTTCAAGCATTGCTTCAAAACAAAGCAAAAGAAACAAATCGTCCATTTGCCGAAGTTTTGCAATATTATGGCATAGAACGGTTTCTTTATCGTATTAGCCAATCGAAATACGCGGATAAATTTATTCTTAAAGGCGCTTTAATGTTTATTGTGTGGCATATGCCGGAACGACGAATAACGCTTGATATTGATTTTTTGGCGCGATACGACAATCAAATAGCAACTATTGAAAAAATGATAAAGGATATTTGTAAAACCACTGTTGTTTCTGATGGTCTCATATTTGACTACAAAAAAGTGAAAGGTCAAAAGATAAAAGAAGATGCCGATTATGAAGGCGTGCGAATTAAGTTTTTGGGATTACTCGATCGTTCTCGCATCCCTATGCAAATTGATATAGCTTTTGGAGATAGTATTTATCCAAAACCTAAAACATTTAAATATCCGGTTATTTTAGATTTCCCAAACCCTAAACTTAAAGGATATCCGGCAGAAAGTGTAATTAGTGAGAAATTTGAGGCTATGATAAAACTTGGTTCTCTAAATAGCAGAATGAAAGATTTTTATGATATTTGGCTGATGCTGAATCAATTTGACTTTGATGGAACAATACTCCTTGAGGCGTTAAAAAGAACATTTAAAAATCGTAAAACTCCTCTACCACAACGCAATCCATTATTCGCTGAAGAAATATATGACGAAAAATCTGACAGACAAATATTATGGAAAGCTTTTTTAAATAAAGGGAATATTAAACGCGCTCCGGAAAAATTAAACCTAATAGCTAAAACAATAGAAAAGTTTCTCATTAAACCCATTATTGCAATTAATAAGAACAAATTGTTTAATAAAAAATGGAAAGCCCTCGGTCCCTGGAAATAAAAACATAATCAAATATAACCAAAATAAAACTTCCGAACCTATCCCCGAAGGGAACGCGATGACAAGCATCACAATTCAGTCCGGAAGCATTTCCGTATATATCCTATCACATAATAGCTTTCTGTCAATACCGCCCACATTCGCTATAACCCTGATCTGATTTTATCGGCCTATGCCAGCATTGCGACGGGCTTGAGCTCTGGCTCTTTGTTTGGCGAAGGGGGATAAAATAAAAAAAACACCTATCAACAAATTCGTATAAAGCGTATATACTTATTAATAAGTACTGACATTTTATACGAGAATCTTATACAAAAAAAATCCCCGCCAAAAAACGGGGAATTTTTTTAGTAATTTTTATATTTTTTAACGCCCAATCCCTGCATTGCGGCGGGCGCGAGCTCTGGCTTTTTGCTTACCGTATGGAACAGGGCCTTTCTTCTTTTTTTGATGCGCCCCGGGACTACGCTTTTCACCATGGCTATGCTTATCTGTGGATCTGGGTTTTGATTCCGGTCCATCTCCAGGTCTCTTATCTTTGTTCATTCCTGCTTCAGGATGCTGTATATCATTATGCTTGCCCTTCCGAAGCTTGTTAGCGAAGGAGGGCTTTTGCTTCTGTTTACTTCGGTGCTTCTGCTGGTCTTTCCCTTTACCCTTATAACTTGAGCCAAAAGCTTCCCTACATGAGTCAATATCAGGGTGCATAACGATGGGTATTTTCACGCGCATCATACCTTCAATAGTTCTTACTTCTCTACCCTGTTCAGGCGCGGCAAAAGTTATAGCATGACCGGCTTTTCCAGCTCTGCCTGTTCTGCCTATACGATGAACATAATTATCTTCTTCGTCGGGAATTTCATAATTTATTACCAATTCTATATCCGTTACATCTATACCTCTGGCCGCCACATCGGTGGCTACCATAATTCTAAATTTTCCCGATTTAAAACCTTCAAGAGCTGTGCGGCGTTGGGAAAGAGTACGGTTTGAATGTATTTCAGTCGCGCTATGAGGCAATTTTCTTATGTCAGCCGCAATCTTAGTCGCATTACGCTTGGTTCTAACAAACAGTAAAACACTGCCCCAATATTTATCCAGGAGCTTGGCAAGCAACTTGGGTCTATCTCCACGGCTTAATATATAAAGTTCCTGTTTAACATCATCGGCCACAGTGCCTGAGCGGGCCACTTCAACACGAATAGGATTAATCATATGCTCTTCGGCCAATTTCATTATCGGTTTTGGCATAGTAGCTGAAAACAACATGGTCTGACGTTTTTTAGTAATGTAGTCAATTATCTTTTTAATTTGAGGGGCAAAACCCATATCAAACATTCTGTCAGCTTCATCCAAAACAAGAACACGGACATCTGAAAGTGTCACAGTATGATGATTTAAATGATCTATAAGTCTGCCGGGTGTGGCTATTAAAATTCGGGGCTTTTGACGCAATTCTCTTAATTGGTGTTTTATACTTTCGCCGCCTATTATAGGAAGAGTTCTAATACCAAGCACCGAAGCAAAACTCTTCATAACGCTGGCTACCTGTAAGGCCAATTCCCGTGTGGGAACTAAAATTAAAGCTTTCTCTCTTTCAGCTGCCGCTAATCTCTGAACTATCGGAATAGCAAAAGCTATGGTTTTGCCTGTTCCCGTTTGGGCTATGCCCACCATGTCTTTGCCCTGTGAAGCTATTGGAATGGATTTTTTCTGTATAGGGGTGGGAATTTTACATTCAAGTTTATCTAATTTTTCCAGTAATTTGGGTGCAATGCCTAAGCCATAAAAACTGTCATCTGATGAATTCTTTGGTGTATTTTCTGTTGTATCGGTATCTGTCATATATACCATTATCTCATATATGGAGTAATGTAGATATAGGTATAATTATAAACGCCCCGTAGATTAGGATGTAAATAAATACTCACCCGAATCGGAAATTTGGCTTGCAAATTTCTTACTCGGGTGTGGACTGGGTTAAACCTGCGGAGTGTGAATAATCTATTTAGAAGAGTCAAAACAAAATACTCATATTTTAATCAATTCTTATTCAGCGAGTTAGATTAGTCATTGGCAAAGTGTTACGCTCATTTTCAGCAGGGCCTGTCAGTTGTGTTTGTGGATATAGTGGTCATTGGCAAAGTTTTACGCTCACTCACTTGTATGTTACACTTCAAATATAATGTTATATAGAAGTAAGAAGTTA
>CAZHQC010000152.1:0-4152 GCA_964534135.1 uncultured Elusimicrobiaceae bacterium
TAAGTAGATTGTGGTAAAGATTTTGCAACGAACGATATTAGGTTTTTGAGCAAGGATTTGTAGCGAATTCTACTATGAACAGCGAGGATGTTTGAAAGTAAAAGCTATGTCTTTTACTTGAGTTCCGGAGCTGGCGGAAAATCCGCAGGTCATATAATTAAAAAACCTGCGGAGAGTGAGTGTAAAACTTTACCATCATCTATCTACACAATATCTTATGCAGCCAACTTGAACATTTTATCTATAGATTTTTTAGCTTTTACGGCTATATCGGAGGGAACATTAACCTCAAACTCTTCACTGGGATTTTCAAGAACATCCAAGACATTATTTAAAGTAATGGATTTCATATAAGGACATATTCTGCACATTGCTATAAAATTTTTCTCAGGAAATCTCATTTTGGCAAGCTCACCAAAACCACACTCGGTTACCAAAAGAAAAGCCGCAGCATTACTATTTTCGACATATTTCATCATGATTCCCGTGCCACCCGCGAAATCAACTTCATCAATAAGTTCCGGCGGACATTCAGCATGAGCCAATACGGCCAAACCCGGATATTTATCTCTATATATCTTAATTGTCCTGGCATCAAACTTTTCATGCACCACGCAAGTGCCGTCCCATAAAATCATATCCTTACCAATTGTCTTGCCAAGAATTTTGGCAAAATTAGCGCCCATAAATTTATCGGGAGTAAAAATAACTCTTTCATGCTTTTCATACATCTTTCTTAAAATCTTTTCCGCGTTCGCGCTGGTGACAATACAATCAGATTCAGCTTTCACATCAGCGGTGGTATTAATATAAGTGACAACGGGGGAATTGGGATATTGAAGCTTTAGCTTTTTCACATCTTCGGCTTTTATACTTTCAGCTAAAGTGCAACCGGCATCTTTTGAAGAGATATAAACTTTTTTTCCGGGATTTAAAATTTTGGCTGTTTCAGCCATAAAATGAACACCACAAAAAATTATATTTTTCACGTCAGTTTCCATGGAATCCGCCGCGAGTTTATAAGAATCTCCTATCACATCACCAATACCCAAAATAACTTCCGGCAATTGATAAACATGAGCGCATATAAAAGTGTTCTTTTCTTTTTTTAGATTATTTATTTTAAGAGTAAGTTCCGCTATATCTTTTAAAGACTGTGAGACGCAACTCTGACTCAAGCCCATGGACATCAGCCTTTTTATTTCTTGATTAATTTCAGTTTCTGTAAATTTCTTCATGATTTCTCTTTGCTTGCCCTTCCAACTTGTCCCTCCAAAGCCTTTTGGCGAAGGGGGATCCATAGTTTTTTCCTACACTATATCCGGATAATTAGTAAATATTCCATCCACACCGCTTTCTTTCATTTTCAGAACATCCTTAAAATCATCTACCGTATAGGCATAAACCTTCAGGCCTGCCTTATGAAGTTTGGCTACATTCATTTTAAAAGCTATCTTATGATTAATATGAAAACTGGAAGCGTCAATAGCCTTTGCTTTCTTAAGCGCTATAGGCAAAAGAAGATTTGTAAGACTATGTCCTAGATAACCCATTTTTACTTCTTTATCGCATGCTCTTAATCTTTTTGAGCTGGGATAATCAAAACATGAAATAACGACTTTTTCAAAAATATCTTTTTTTGAGCGGATCAAATCCGTAATTATTTTCTCAATACCCTCATATGCATTGTTGTCATTCTTAATTTCAAAATTAATAAAATCAGCCACGGGAGATATTATCTCTATAACTTCCTCAACTCTTGGAACATATTGAAATTTATAATCTGAAGAAAAATGCCTTGCAACATTTATCTTTTTTAAATCGACATAATTTAAATCCGCTATCTCAGCTTTCATGCCAGCGGTTCTAAGTAGATGAAAATCATGATGCACAACGGGAATTTTATCTTTAGTTAAGTGGACATCAAATTCAAAATCCTTGGAACCCATTTTAACCGCAAGTTTAAAAGCCTCTAAAGTATTTTCGGGAGCATAGGCGGAAGCACCTCTATGAGATATAATTTTCATTTGAACCTCTCTATCAGTTTACCCATTAAAGATTCTTCAATATCAAAACCATTCAAAGAGTCTCTACCGCTACCAGGACCATGAAAATCAGTTCCCGCTGTAAGAAATAATGATAATTTTTTAGCCTCTTCAATAAAATATCTTATAGTCCCACCGGAATGAGAAGGATAAAAAGCTTCAATGCCATCTAAGCCCATTTCCTTAAACTCTTGTAAATTAATGAGATTCTTAACAGCGCCGGGATGCGCCAAAACAGCATAACCGCCGGCATCTTTTATAACTTTTATAGTCTCTTCAATTGAAGGCCCCATGGAGGGAATATAAGCTGGTTTTTCATAACCTAAATATTTCTGGAAAGCTTCTTTACGATTTCTAATTATATGTTTCTTTATGAGACAATCGGCTATATGCGGTCTGCCATAACTAAACCTATCTTTAATGGTTAACTCCTCTAAAGAAATATCTATACCTAATTCTTTTAGAGCCGCTACCATTTTTTCCACTCTTTTAATGCGGCGATTTTTATATTTCATTAATTTTGAAAGGAGATCTTCATTCTCCGTATCAATACCATAACCAAGTATATGCAAATTATCATGAAAATTAGTGCTTATTTCAAGACCACGAACGGTCTTTAATTTATAATCATCTAAAGAATAGTCTGGATTTCTCCAGCCCTCAACGGTATCATGATCGGTGAATGAAAAAAACTCAATCCCCGCATTTTGAGCTCTTTTCAGAATATCGCGGGGCGCAAGGGTTCCATCTGAGAACATGCTATGAGTATGAAGATTTATAAAAGGCATATTTCAAAATTTTAACTAAAGAACAAAAAATTTATACCACAACTTCTTTAACTTCAGGAATAGCCTCTTTTATCATTTTTTCAACTACACCTTTAAGTGTCATGGTGGAAAAAGGACAACTTCCACAAGCACCTGTAAGTTTAACTTTAACTATACCTGTTGTCTCATCCGCGTCTACAAGCTCAACTGAACCGCCATCAGCGGCAAGAATAGGTTTTATTTTCTCAAGAACTGCCATAACTTTATCTTTCATTTTTTCCTCACTTTTTAAGCCTTAATTTAAATCACACTCTAATTATACAAACTAAAGGAGTTTGCCCGATATAAGGTTTTTATGCCGAAATTAATTATATTCATAAACTCAAGGGGAACCTATAATGATATAGACCTTTTTTCATTAAATAGTGGAACCTAATGCTCTTATTCAAATAAAGTCCATAGATATCCTCAAAGAAAATGTTGATGATTTTGATTTTTCAAGTTTAAGAAACTGATAGATAAAAATTTGTTAGAATTATTCTCATGCCTAAAAACTTCAAACCCAAACAAGGTTCCGGAGACTCAGGACTCACCGACACCATTAAAGGAAAGAAAATCAGAAAGACTGACAGCAAGATAAAGGCCATTGCCGTCATTGATGAACTTACTTGCCTTTTGGGTTTATTGAAAGTAAGATTTAAAAAATCCTCTTCATTAAAATCTTTTATAAAAGAATTAGAGGAAATTCAGAAGGACCTTTTTATTATTTCAGGAATAATCGCAGGCATGAAAACTTTAACGAACTTAAAAGCGGAAACAAAAAAAATTGAAATCAAAATTGAAAAACTTTCAAAAAAAACTCCAAAATTAAATAAATTTATTATTCCCGGAAAATCAGAAACAGAAGCTTTTATTCATCTTGCCAGAGCAAAAACCAGACTGGCTGAAATAGCGGTATGGGAGACGGGGAAATTCAAGACTATGCCGGGTGTCGCCTCAAGGGGCTATGCCCATCAAGCGACCAAAACCTCAGCAATTTTCCTCAATAGATTATCGGATTATTTATTCCTTCTGGCCTTGAAATCATTATAAATTTTATATTTGTATTGATTAAAGACTGTAAGTTTGCAGACTCACTCATGTAGAGGTTTTTAACGCCGTTGCTCACTTCGGTTTATTCGGCAACTGCGGAACTCAGTCGAAAACAATGTTTTCTCTTTCAAACATCCTCGTCGTTTCGGTGAAATCCCCTCAGAAACCTTGCTCACAAGACTAAACCTCAGAAATTGTTAGCGGCGGTGCAAAAGTGTACAGTTTTCGCCGGAATTAAGTGTACACTT
>CAZHQC010000153.1:0-4058 GCA_964534135.1 uncultured Elusimicrobiaceae bacterium
ACTAGTAGGGGGAGCGTGGGTATTATCCCTAATTTGAAACCTGAAGTTGCGCTTTCCCCTCCATTAGCAGATTGAGTTGGTTTAGTGCAGAGGAATCCAAGAATAATCAATGCTGGATATATTCCCAAAAGCCAGTTATAGGCATATTTTCCGGTCCACATACTTCCATCCAGAGAGCTGTAAAACATGGGTAAGATTACATATACACAAACAAAGATAGTACCGCCGATTAAGCTTCTTGAATTAGACTTTATAAAATCTCTAATGAAATTTATAAAAGCCATGCTCCATTTAGTGAAGGTTGGTAATTTAGCCATAGATATTAGTTTGCTTCCCCCGTTTATGTGAAAGTTTTAGATGATTATTCCCACGCTATTTTTCTGTTTCTTCTGTCGGCATAACCCATTTTGGTATAAGGCCTTTGTCATGCATGACTTCTAAATTTTTTTGAGCCCTTTCATAACCTTGATTTGCGGCTTTAGTCCACCATTCAGCGGCTGTTTTATAATCTTTTTCAGTTCCCAAGCCATCGAAGTATATTATTCCCAAACCGCATTGAGCTTCCGCATCTCCCTGATTTGCCGCTTTAGTAAGCCATTTGGCGGTTTCAATATAATCCTGTGGAGCATCTTTTCCATCATAGTACATCTTTGCTAAATCCAATTGAGCCTGTACATCCCCTTGCTCGGCAATTTGCATAAGTGATTTCACAGTTGAGTCTGAGCTATGGGTAAAATGAAAATATAAATTCTTAATCATGCCGCCAAGAGCGCCGACAAATGGAACAGGAATAAGAGTCACTGCAATTATGCCTAAGAGAAGCCCTTCTTTACCTGTAAAGGTGCCGATAAAATTTAAACACAGTATCCGCAGATAGCGCCATGCCAGTATCAATAGAACCGGAATCAGTAAAGGGAGTGTGGATATTAATCCCGATATTAAGCCTGATTTTGCGCTTTTCCATCCATTAGCAGATTGAGTTGGTTTAGTGCAGAGTAATCCAAGAATAATCAATGCCGGATATAGTCCCAAAAACCAGGCAGTGTTATATTTTCCGGTCCACATAGTCCCATTCAGGTAGCTGTAAAACATGGGGAAGATTACATATACACAAACAAAGATAGTACCGCCGATTAAGCCTCTTGAGTTAGATTTTATGAAATCTCTAAAAGTCATATTGCTTCCTCCTTTTAAATTCGTTGCTTGTGACCTGTGACTTGAAGCATGTTATTCATCTAAAGCTAATGCTTTAGATGGTTATTCCCATTCTATTGTTGAGGGCGGCTTTGAGGTAATATCATAAACAATGCGGTTTATGCCCTTAACTTCACTGACTATTCGAGAGGATATTTTTTGCATAAGTTCATAGGGAAGCTTGGACCAATCGGCTGTCATGCCGTCAACACTTTCAACGCAGCGCACGGCTATTGTGTTTTCATAGGAGCGCTCATCGCCCATAACACCAACGGATTTAACCGGCAATAAAACGCAGAAGGCCTGCCAAATTTTGTTATACCAGCCGAATTTTTGTATTTCTTCACGCATAATTTTATCGGCTTTTTTTAAGATGTTTATTCTTTCTTGAGTTATGTTACCTATAATTCTTATGGCAAGGCCGGGTCCGGGAAAAGGATGTTGCATTAAAATTTCTTCAGGTATTTTAAGCGAGCGTCCAAGCTCTCTAACTTCATCTTTAAAGAGAAACTTCAAAGGCTCTATTAATTTTAATTTCATTTTTTTGGGCAAACCTCCAACATTATGATGGCTTTTGATAATTGCCGAAGGACCTTTGACTGAAACAGATTCAATAATATCGGGGTATAAAGTTCCCTGAACCAAAAAGCCGACATTCTTGATTTTTTTTGCTTCTTTATCAAAAACCTCTATAAAGGTTTTTCCGATGATTTTTCTTTTCCGTTCAGGTGATGAAACGCCTTTAAGTTTGGATATAAATAGTTTTGAGGCATCCACTATTTTAAGGTCGAATTTATATTTCTTATTAAAAACAGTTCTCATTCTTTCTTTATCGCCTGCCCGCAATAAGCCGGTATCCACAAAAATACATTTGAGTTTTTTGCCGATGGCTTTACTGACTATAACGGCGGCAACCGAGGAGTCCACTCCCCCTGAAAGCCCGCAGATAACGGAACTGTTTTTAGCGTCTTTTTTTATTTCAGCTATTGTTTCGTTTAGGAAGCAGTCGGGAGACCATTTATTTTTATATTGGCATATTTTATGAGCGAAGTTTTTTAATATCTTGAGACCATAATCAGTATGATGAACTTCAGGATGAAATTGCAGGGCATAAAGTTTTTCTCTTTCATTTTCAAAGGCGGCTATCGGAACATCTATTGTGCTTGCCGATTTTTTAAACCCGGTCGGCATTTTTTTTACTTCATCGCCGTGGCTCATCCATACTTTAATTTTTTTTGGAACACCGCTAAAGAGCAGGGACTTCTTTGAATTTTTTAATAAACTGAAGCCGTATTCCCTTTTTTTTGACTTAATGACTTTCCCTCCGCTATTATGGCTTATAAGCTGCATGCCATAACATATGCCTAAAATAGGCAGGCCCAATTCAAATATCTTTGGGTCCACTTTGGGAGAATCTTTTGCGTAAATACTGGAGGGGCCTCCGGAAAGGATAATTCCTTTCAGCTCTTTAGATATAATTTCTTCTATCTTTGTTGAGCATGGAAGTATTTCACAGTAAACTTTTAGCTGGCGCAAACGCCGGGCTATAAGTTGAGTGTATTGGCTGCCAAAATCCAAGATTAATATTTGATTCATAGTTGAACAGTTTTTACTTTGTTTTTCCCATGCCGACAGCTTGCGTTCTTTGAAGAAGTTTGCCTTCGCTTTTAATTGATGGAGCGATTACAATTTGAGCGAGTTGCATTTCCTTTATATTGTGACAGCCTAAAGCGCCCATGGATGTTTTTAAAGCGCCGACCAAATTCTGACTGCCGTCATCCACATTTGCGGGGCCAAATAAAATTTCCTTTAAAGTTCCTGTAGTTCCAACCCGTACTCTTGTGCCTCTGGGAAGATTTTGATGAGGAGTTGCCATACCCCAGTGGAAGCCTTGACCGGGGGCTTCTTTTGCTTTAGCGAAAGGAGATCCGATCATCACAGCATCCGCGCCTGAAGCAATAGCTTTGCAGACATCGCCGCCGGTTGCCATTCCGCCGTCGGTAATTATGGGCACATACTTTCCCGTTTTTTTGAAATAAAAATCTCTGGCGGCGGCGCAATCTACGGTAGTTGTTACCTGTGGCACGCCTATGCCTAAGACGCCTCTTGTCGTGCAAGCGGCTCCCGGTCCGACTCCAACCAGTAATCCGCTAATGCCTGTTTCCATGAGTTCAAGGGCTACTCTGTAAGTTACACAATTACCCATTAATACGGGTATTTTCATATCTTTTACAAATTTGGCTATATCCAAAGCCTTTTGTTTTTTGGATTCAAATTTTATTGTGATTACCGTGGATTGAACTACAAACATATCGGCGCCCGCCTCTCGCGCTATGGGGCCGAATTCAGCGGCATTTTGAGGTATGCAAGATACCACACATGGAACTTTAGCCTTTTTAATTTCTTTCACTCTCTTGGCTATGAGTTTTTTTTGTATCGGGGCTTTATAAAGTTTTTGGAATAATGCTGTCGCTTTTTCAGGAGGGCAGTCTACTATGGCTTTTACTATCTCAGAGGGATTTTCATATCTTGTGCTTATTCCGTCGAGATTTAAAACTCCCAAACCGCCAAGTTTTCCCATGGCGATGGCAAATTCAACTCCGACCACACCGTCCATAGCTGAAGCTAAAAAAGGTATTTTAAGTTTCTTTTTGGCTATATCAAGGGAAACATCTGTGTCATCAGGATCAACAGCTATATTTCCGGGTACAAGAGCTATCTCGTCAAAACCGTAGGTTTGTCTCGCTTCTCTGTTGCGGCCGATAAAGTAGGACATTGGAGCCTCCTAAAGGATTAGGTGTATACAATGCTAGTGTAGTGCTTCCAACGCTTCTTTACATTTGGCGATTTTTGTCAGAATCTGC
>CAZHQC010000154.1:0-4025 GCA_964534135.1 uncultured Elusimicrobiaceae bacterium
GTGTTTGGAATTCAAAAAAGAAAGCTGTAACTACAGTTTGACAACACAGTTGCTGCGGGGTTTAAAAAAATGGCGTAAAAATTTTTCGCCTTTATAGCCGATTGTATTCCTTGCAAAATTTTTATTATCCGTCAAAGAATTTGACAAAACATTTTGGACTTGATAACTTATTATCAGAGAAGGGGATTTACCAGTTGTTTAATATTTTAATAACTTTTTTCCAATTAAAAACCGTTTTGTAAACAGGTAACCAAGCTTAAGCAATATTCACATTCCCGCATTGTTTATCATAACCGGGAAAAAACGAGAAGCGAGTCTCAATGCGGGAATTTTTAATATACGGGACGCGTAGCAGTTTAGTTCAATCACTTTTCGACGAAGACTTATTAATGATTTAGCCGTCAAAACAAATGTGTTTTTTCTTGTTTTAGAGGCAGAATAAGGCTCTGCAACTACAGTAAACGAAGCTATGCTTTGGAACAACGAACCTTTTGGTTCATCCCGCCAACTGCTGCGTCGGCGGGCAGGCAAATGCCGTGAACTATGTGAACGGCCATAAGGTGTCGGTAACTATGAACGACCAAATCGTTAAACTGTTACTGAAAATCTGAGTTTAAGGAGAAAAAATATGAAGGTTGTATTGGCAATTGACCTTGGCACAACGGGAAATAGAGTTATGGCATTTTCAAAAGAAGGAAAAATAGCGGCAAAGTCCTATTATGAATTTCCTCAAATATTCCCAAAACCGGGATGGGTGGAACATAATCCGTTCGATATATGGAATACAGCGAAAAAAGCTTTAAAAGATGTCATATCATCGGTAGGAATTGACAATGTGGTATCAATCGGGATAACAAATCAAAGAGAAACAACGATATTGTGGAATAAAATAACGGGAGAACCCGTTTATAACGCCATTGTTTGGCAATGCAGGAGAACAAAAGCGATATGTGAACAATTATCCGAATATTCTTCCATTATAAAAGAAAAGACGGGACTTCCTTTGGATCCTTATTTCTCAGCGACAAAAATTAAATGGATAATAGAAAATATAAAAGACATAAAAAAACAGATTGAAAAGGGAATAATACTGTTTGGGACGGTTGATAGCTGGATTTTATGGAATTTAACCGGAGGAAAAATCCACGCGACTGAACCGAGCAATGCTTCCCGCACACTGTGTTACAATATCCGCGCATTGGATTATGACAATGAATTATTAAAGATATTTAATCTGCCGCGGAATATTTTCCCCGAGGTAAAGAAAAGCAATAGCCATTTTGGAAATACAGACAAGAAAATAACCGGCAGGGAAATTCCCATAATCGGAATTTTAGGAGATCAGCAAGCTTCTCTTTTTGCCCAAGGCGGCTGGGAAAAAACCGCTGTAAAAAATACTTATGGGACAGGATTGTTCATAATGACTTCTACCGGAAAAAATTTAGTCAGTTCCGGAAAATTAGTAAACACAATCGCATGGAAAATTGATGAAGAAATCAATTATGCTGTGGAAGGGAGTGTTTTTATAGGCGGCGCTTGTATCCAGTGGCTGAGAGACGGTTTAAAAATTATCAAATCATCCGCCGATACGGAACCGATGGCCAAATCACTCAAATCTAATGACGATGTGTATTTTGTTCCGGCTTTGGCGGGTTTGGGCGCGCCGTATTGGGACCCGACAGCTCGGGGAATAATAATCGGGATTACGCAAGGAACTAGGCGGGAACATATTGTCAGAGCGGCGCTGGAGTCAATTGCTTATCAGACAAAAGATGTGGTGGAAGAAATGCAAAGTTTAACGGGAATGAAATTTAAAAAATTAAGAGTGGATGGAGGCGCCGCGAAAAACGATTTTCTTATGCAATTTCAGGCCAATATCCTTAATATAACCATAGAGAGACCCTTGATAATTGAGACTACCGCATTGGGAATAGCCGGGATTTCCGGAATTACGGCGGGATTTTGGAATAAGGAAGAATTCTTTAATGTAAGAAAAGTTAATAAAATATTTACCCCGAATATGAATAAAAGTAAAAGAGACTTTTACTATTCGCGATGGAAAAAAGCGGCAAACAAAGCGATGAATTGGACAAAAGATTAATTTTTCAAGGCTATGCCGGGTTGACTATGTCACGTGCCGCCTGCCCTCGCGTTTTAGATTCCTCTGGAATTTGCAGAGGGTATCACGAACTATGCCCATCAGACGGCCAAGGCCATGCCGAGTGGACTGAATTTTCAAAGGACTGCTACGGATACAAGGCTATGCCGGGTGTCGCACTTGCCCTCACTGGTATCTGCCTTAGGCGGGGACGCGTGGAATTAAATCTGCAGAGGGTTATACTTATTAATCGTAGGAGAAAAACATGCATATAATTGAAGATTTAAAAACCGTATTTTCCAAAGACCCCGCTGCTAAGAGTTGTCTTGAAATCCTCCTCTGTTATCCCGGCTTACATGCTCTGTGGTTTCATAGAATAGCTCATAAATTATGGAATTTTAAACTTTATTTTTTATCCAGATTTTTATCTCATATCAGCCGATTTTTTACAGGTATTGAAATTCATCCCGGCGCAAAGATAGGAAGAAGATTTTTTATAGACCATGGCATGGGTGTGGTTATAGGTGAAACTACTGAAATTGGAAATGATGTTTTGATATATCAAGGCGTGGTTTTAGGAGGCACTTCTCAGAAAAAAAAGAAGCGTCATCCGAGTATAGGTAATGGTGTGGTTATAGGGGCGGGGGCTATAATTTTAGGCGCTATAAATATCGGCGATCATGCCAGAGTAGGAGCGGGTTCCGTTGTTTTAAAGGATGTGCCCTCAAATAGCACAATGTTTGGAGCTTTGGCTCATTTGAGTAAGGGAGGTCCTACTGAGGCTTCGCTTTTGGATCATGGTAAAGTTCGCGATTTTTATGAAGATGAAATAAGTCTTATTAAGCGTGATATAGTTCATCTTAAGCACGCGATGGAGGATTAAATATGGGGTATGCTAAAGATATAACGGAATTAATAGGCAAGACGCCGTTGGTGAAAATAAACAAACTTACAAAAGAAATAGATGCGCTTGTGCTGGCTAAACTTGAATTTTTTAATCCCATGTCCAGCGTAAAAGACCGCATAGCTTTGGCCATGGTGAATGCCGCTGAAAAAAAAGGGCTTATTAAAGAAAAATCTTTAATCGTTGAGGCCACAAGCGGAAATACGGGTATAGGCTTGGCTTTTGTTTGCGCAGTGAGAAATTATAGATTGATACTTACCATGCCCGATACCATGACTATTGAGAGAAGAAAAATATTAAAAGCGCTTGGAGCTGAGATTGTTTTAACGCCCGGCGCGCACGGCATGAAGGGCGCTATAAATAAAGCTAATGAAATATGTTTGGAAAATAAAGATTCCTTTATGCCCAAACAATTTGAAAATTTTGCCAATCCCGAGATACATAGACAAACTACCGCTGAAGAAATATGGAATGACACCGGCGGAAAAGTAGATTATTTTGTGGCGGGTGTTGGTACCGGGGGAACTATAATGGGAACTGCACACGGGCTTAAAAAACATAATCCGTCCGTTAAAATAATAGCGGTTGAGCCTTTCAATTCATCTGTTCTTTCAGGCGGGCAGCCGGGAGTTCATAAAATACAAGGCATAGGAGCGGGTTTTGTGCCCGCAATTTTAAAACGGGAAAATATAGATGAGATTATAAGAGTTAAAGATGAAGAGGCCGGGAATATGACTCTCAGGCTTATGAAGGAAGAGGGGATATTCGCGGGCATATCATCGGGCGCGGCTATGCATGCCGCCATTGTTATAGCAAGAAGGCCTGAGGCCAAAGATAAGACGATAGTGGTTCTTCTGCCTGATACGGGTGAGAGATATATTAGTTCATGGCTGTTTGAAGATATCAAATAATTAATTCTCAAAAAATACTCAAATTTTCCCAATAGACGTTAAAAATTATAATTTTATCCCTACAAAATGATAAAAGACCACAGAAAAGATTGAGAAATAAGTAAATAGATAA
>CAZHQC010000155.1:0-3927 GCA_964534135.1 uncultured Elusimicrobiaceae bacterium
CCGCTTTTATTTGCCTTAGGTTTACATTCCGACGGCTCACCGGCAGTTGCCAATCTTGAAACGATGCCGCATTTACTGGTAGCGGGTGCAACCAATAGTGGCAAAAGTGTTTTCCTTCATTCACTTATATTATCCACCATATACAGAAACACTCCTGAAGAAGTTAAGTTTCTCTTTATAGATCCAAAACGCTTGGAGCTTACTTTCTATGAAGATATTCCTTACCTCTATAATCCCAATAGCACTTCAGATAAAGTAACGGTAATAACAAATCCTAAAGAAGCGTCTCAATCTTTGCTGGCTCTTATAAAAGTAATGGAAAGAAGATATGTCAAATTTGAAAAAGCGCGCGTAAAAAATATAGCCAAATATAATGAATGGGCCAAAAAAAACGGTCAGGAACCTGAATTTTATATAATCGTAATCATCGATGAACTTGCTGATCTGATTATTCAAACAAAAAATGTGGTGGAAGATGCCATACAAAGACTTTCACAAATGGCAAGAGCGGTGGGAATTCATTTAATACTGGCAACTCAAAGACCTTCCGTTGATATATTAACAGGTGTAATAAAAGCCAACCTTCCCACCAGAGTCGCTCTTCAAGTAACTTCAAAAACCGATTCAAGAGTTATTATAGACACTCCCGGAGCGGAAGCCTTAATAGGACGGGGAGATTTATTGTATTTGGCTATTGATTCTTCAAAACCTCTGCGAATACAAGGGGCCTATGTTTCGGAAAACGATATAATTAAAGTGGCTGATTTTCTAAAAGCGCAAGCAATGCCTCATTATGCCACCCCTTTGGAAGAAGAAAAAAATTTTAGCGGCACAGGGGGGAAAGATGTGGTTTCCGCCCTCCAACTTGTCTTGGAAAGAAGAAGAGTTTCTCAAGATTTATTAAAGGCCAATTTCGGTTCATCAGCCAGAGCCACCAATATTCTAAGTATCTTGGAAATGAATGGCTTTATCCGCAAACCCGAAGGCTCAAATCGCTGGGAAATAGATTTCGACAAAATGGAAAAATATCTTAAAAAAATGGGAAAAAATCCTTTACCCACAAGAGATTTCTCATGACCCTACCATCCGCTTATTGTCCTTCGGACAATCAAAAAAAACAAAAGCCACGCTATGCGCAGCAAGCAGGTGGTAGGGTAACTTTTTTAAAAACTATCACTATCTGTTTATCATTAATGATAACTTCCCAAATTATGCTTTATGCGAAACCTCCCGTTAAACAAGTCGAAACTCAAGAATTAACCGCGGAATTCATAATAGAAAAGCTCAAAGAATGGGATACTAAACTTAAGTCTCTTAAAACGGATTTTTTTCAGGAAATAAATTTTAAAGAAGCGGGACTAAAAAAAACAATTAAAGGCTCCCTGCAATATTTAAAACCCAATTATTTAAAAATAGAGCACTTAGCTCCTGAGAAGCAAACCATAATTACCGATAAAAATATTTTATGGATTTATAAACCCGCCGACGCGCAAGTTATAAAAACACCTTGGAACAATTGGTTTAAACAAAACAATCAATTATCGGGTATTTTAGATTTTGGCAATTACACTAAACTTACAAAAAACAATAATGTAAAAATAAAAAAGAACAAATCTTCGGAAATACTTGCTGATTTTATATCAAAAAAAAATCCTTCTCTTTATAAATTAACCTTAAAATTATCCGCCACGGACTTTTTCCCTTTGGGCGCGGTTCTTTCAATGGAGAACACAACAATAAGCACCGAATTGGACAATACAAAAAAAAATGTGTATATTTCAACCGACACTTTTAGATTTACTCCGCCGAAAACAGCGGAAGTTATTGAATTTGGAGATTTCAAATGACCCTCGCTAATAGAATAACCTTATCGCGCATGATGATGAGCCTTCTGATGTTTGTAATGATATTGACGCAAACACTCTGGTCTGTCATTATTGCCTTCTCCCTTTTAACAATTGCCGCCATATCCGATTATATTGACGGAGCTATCGCCAGAAAAACAAAAACCACAACCTCTTTCGGAGCTATCGCGGACCCTTTCGCGGACAAAATACTTATAATGGCGGCATTCATAGCTTTTGCCTCCGTTAAGGAACTTAATGTGCCTTTATGGGCGGTTTTTATCATACTGCTAAGAGAATTAGCCATTTCAACTTTAAGAGTCCTTGCCGCTTTGCAAGGGGAAGTAATGAAAGCGGAAAGATCGGGAAAATTAAAAACACTGACTCAAATTATTTCCGTTTTTGTTATTATGCTGCTTTTATTTTTTCAAATACTATTTAAAGGAAATTATCCTCAAATTCCTTTCTTTACACCCCTGCTTGTCAATTCAGGACAAGTTGTATATTGGATAACTGTTTTTGTGGCCTTTGTAACTTTTATCAGCGGTGTGTTATATCTTTCAAATAATATACGAATATTAAGAAAATCTTGGGGAGAAAAAGGCTCTTAAAAAATACGCTTAGCGCATTTTTAAAGTCACCAGTTACAAGTCACATGTCACAAGAAACTTTTCAACAAATTGGGTAAATTATGAATAAGAAACCCGGAAACCTTAGTTTTATTGATAAAGCGGCATTAACCGCTGCAACCGGTTTTTTCATAAGTTATCTTCCTCGTAAAATAATACATTTCAAAAAAAATACCGGCGCAGGATTTCTCGGAACGGTATTGGCTCTCCTTTGCGTTCCCTTAGTACCAACTTCAAATACAACTTTTGCTGTTTTTATTTCCTTTTTCTTTTTATTTTCAATATGGACAGCTCAAAGGACAAGTGATATTTACAAAACTGAAGACGATCCCCGTATTGTAATTGATGAAATTTTGGGTTATTGGATAGCCATAGCGTTTCTACCGAGAACTATCCCTTTTCTTGTAACGGCATTCATATTATTTAGGGCCTTGGATACAGTAAAACCTTGGCCGATTAATTTCTTTGAAAAAAAATTTCAAGGCGGTTTTGGTATAATAATTGATGATGTAGTCGCAGCTATAGAAGTTAATTTAATTATAAGGTTATTTCTATTTTTTATATGAAACAAATTCTCATAATATCCGCTTTAATATTATATTTCGCTATGGGCGTGATGGCCCAAACCACGCCACAAACAAATACTTCCACCGAAGCGGTAAAAATATCTTTAAAAGATACAAAACCGGTTGGACCTATTTCTCTAAGCGGAATTGTGCTTATGCCGACAGCTTATCGTGGCAATGGCGCCGATTCCATAGGCTTGGGACTTGATTTTAATGCCGCCTACTATATTGGCCGGCTTTATGGTGAAAATGATTATACCTGGACAACAGAAAAAAGCAATTATATAGATAGAATCGGTGTCTGGCTTCTAACAAGCGATGCGAAAATGTTAGTGCAAAGCGAGAAAAAATATAGGCCGGCTATGTCCGCAGGTGTAATGGGCATTATGCAATTTAGAGATTCGCCTCAACCTACTTTAAATCAACCCTCTGTCTCAGTTAAAGTGGACAATAAAAACACCAATACTTATGCCTGCGCTTATGTAGTCTTAAGTAAGAGAATCAAGAATAAACTTATATTAAATGCCGGTTATTCTGATGGAGATTTTCCAAAGGTAATTTATCAGCTTTCAGAATTCTTATCTGAGGAAGCCCTAAGCTTGAATGGTTATTCTTCCTTTACCTCTCCCAGCGGCATGCTTTTTACAGGCCTAGCATGGATGCCTAAACCAGGCGGTTCATATATTGGAATAGAAATGCTTGTTCCCCAAGGCGCGACAAAAAACCCTAAGCTTTTCAACCTTCATTTGGGCACACTCTTAAAGCTTAATTTTGAAATATCTTATCTGACCTTTGACGGCGGCTATGATTTAATGGGCATGTTCCAATTCAGATATTCCTACTTCCCACGATCTAAATAAAAAAATATAAGGTTTTTCCTTATTTAGG
>CAZHQC010000156.1:0-3895 GCA_964534135.1 uncultured Elusimicrobiaceae bacterium
TAAGAGATTCACCATTGGCGGCGGATTTATAAACTTTACCTAAAGGGAAGATAAATGTCATCCAAGGGGTATTCATGGACCATTGGCCGTCATTTCCATCCGTATTAAACCATTGAACTCCCAATTCTTTTATAAGTATTTCAGTGAAAATATGAGCATAACATCTTAATAATTTCCAGCCTTCGCTGGTTGGGGGAACTTGCGGTTTAAATCTGATTTTTATGGAATTCTCAAGTTCGCTTATTCCCGCTTTGCCTATTTTTATTGATCTCGTTTCCTCCAAAGAGGAATTTAAAATTAATATTTTTTTATGCTCGTTTTCAGCGTCACTGATTTTTTCAGGATGGCTGCGAACTTTATTTTTTGTCGCTTTAACTCCTGAGTATTGAGGAAGAGCATTTGTTTGAAATACTCCATCTAAGTATTGCGTATACCTAATTAGCCAGCCGGCAGCGGGGATTTTTTCAAACCAAATAAGGCGCCAAAGCCTTTCAATAGGATAAGTCACCATTTCACTATTTTCAAAAAGCATAGGCCATGCCCAGGGGTCAAAATCGGAAAATTTTATAAGGTTGCCTTTGTGTTTTTCTTTTAGCATATAGCATAGGAAGGCCGCGCAATCCAAAACAAGATTAAGTTTTTGCTGGTGGTCAAAATGATCACTGATAAAAGCTAATCTTAATTTTTTTTCAATTTCAGTTATTCCGTTAATATTAAAGTGAATTTTTTTGCCAAAATCGTTTTCAAGTTGAGAAGCAAGTTTAAAAGCTCTGGCCATAAACTCATCTTTTTCATTATTGGCCTTATGGCTATTTTGAATATTTGAGCTGAAGATTCTTGAGGAAGATTCCATTTTAAGTTCATCATTAATTTTAGGAGAGAGAGTTTCTTTATTTGGTTTAAGTTTATCCAATTGAGAGATAGGCTCATTGTGTTCAAGTGAAGCCATGCCCATAGAGTCGATTTCTTCTTCCGGCGCAATTCTATCTGATTGGGAGATAGGTTCATTGCGTTCAAGTGAAGCCATGCGCATAGAGTCACTTTCTTCTTCCGGCACAATTCTATCCGACGGTGCGATAGGTTCATTGCGTTCAAGTGAAGCCATACTAACGGGTTTTTCTTTTTCTTCTGGTACAATTCTATCCGACGGTGCAATAGGTTCCTTGCGTTCAAGTGAAGCCGTTCTAACGGATTCTTCTTTTTCTTTAGGTTTTGAAATGTTAAAAATATTGGCATATTGCGACATATTTTGAATAGTGGATATATTGGGGTGAACGGTGTTTAATTGGCTGAGAATATCTTTTGGAAATTCAGGTAAAATTTTCTTCGCGGCATTTAAGTCCACCAAAGCTATCAATAAAGTCATATTTAAAGCTTCTTCATATTTTGCCAGTTTTAAATAGGTATTTGTCAAATTTATCATTGTGGGCAGGGACGGAGTTATATTGAACGATTTTTCATAATAATCAAGAGATTCGGGATATTTTGCCGTATTAAAATATATGTTTCCAATATAAAAATGCGCTTGCGCATTTAAGCCACCGGGCAGGTCAAGAGATTTTTTTAATATATCCAAAGAAGAGTTTAGGGCTTGCAAGTCTTTTTCCAAAAGTCCTTTTTTTGAAAGGGTCATTCCAAGGCCGATGCTTGCTTCATTTTTTTCCAAAGGTGAATTTAAGAGTTGTTTGAATTTATCTTCGGCTTCTTTGAAATTACCCAAACCCATATCTATCCAGGCTTTTTGTAGATTTTTCTTGTTTTCCATGCCCACATTTTCCGCTATGGAATGTAAAATCTCTGAGGTTTTTTTGAAATTACCCGTCACACGGAATATAACGGCGGAATAATAAAGCATGAGAGAGTTTTGAGGAAAAACTTTAATAAAATCATAAGCATCTTGATAAAGCCGTAAATTTATCAGGATTTGAGGGTAAACGGCCGCTATGGCTTGAGCTTTCCCCTGCTCGATGGCAAGACCTGAAAGATAATTTGCGCCATGAAGATTTCCCTTATTCATCTCTATTATTATGTTTTTTAGGAAATCTTCGGAATCGGCTTTCTGAGCTTTGGTTTGAAAGCTTCCTATAAGCATTGAGAGTTTGTTTCTGTTTAATTTTATTGTTTTGCCGGCGCTTGTTTCCGGTTTTGGTTTTTCAAGAGGCGGATTTATTAAAATTGTTTGGATAGTTGGATTGGAAAATATTAATTTAAGAAAATTCAAAGATTCTTTTTGCAGTAAGGGCGGTTCAATTGATTTTATATCGGTAAAAAGGGGAAAGATTGGTTCTGAATTTACAGTTTGCGGAGTAATGGTATAAATTTTTTTTTCCGAGCAAATATGTTCTTGCGCGGGAGCTATCAGTTTGTTTAAACTTTTAATTTGTTTAAGCGCGAGCGCAAATGAAGAAAAATTTTCACCAAAAATGTTAGAATTTATCTCAGAATTAGCCATAGTAGGTATAGATTTATATATATTGGCAAGGGATGTCAAGATGAAAACAATAGTTATTGCCACCAGAAATAAAAATAAAATCACGGAAATCAAAGCTATTGCCGGAAATTTGGATTTTAATTTTAGATGTGTGAGTGATTTTCCAAAAATAGGGGAAATTGAGGAAGATGGGAAAACACTTAAAGATAATGCGATTAAAAAAGCCAGAATAACGGCGCTTGAAACAGGTTTTTGGGCGCTTGCCGATGATACGGGACTTGAAGTTGATTATTTAAACGGAGCTCCCGGTGTTTTTTCCGCAAGATACGCGGGTGAGGCATGTTCTTATAATGATAATAATGTTAAGCTGCTAAGCGTTCTTGAAGGGGTGGATTTAGGTTTGAGAACAGCGGCATTTAAATGCGTAATAGCTTTATCATCGCCCAAAGGGGATGCTATTACTACGGTTGAAGGAGTTTTATTGGGTGCGATAACTCAAACGTTTCGAGGAAAGAAGGGCTTTGGCTATGATCCTATTTTCATGGTTAAAGGAACAGCTAAAACCATGGCGGAACTTTCAATTGAGGAGAAAAATAAATTAAGTCATCGCGGCAAAGCCATACGGAAAATTATTCCCTACTTGCCCCGTTAAAATATACGGGCAGAAGCATTAATAAAATATTTAAGGAATAAAAAAAGATAACTTTACAGGAAAGATTTTAATGGAAGTAGTCTCGCTAAACCGGGACTATCTTTAACGGAGTAAGTACAAACTTTTATGAAAACCAAATTTCTTTACAATTTCATATTCTCAATAATCTTAATCGGCTTGGCCGTTTTGGTTTGTTTTCTTATGATTGAAGAAAATAAACTTTCTGTTTCTGATAAACCTGTTTTAAATAATGTCATAGTCTTTGAATCTTCAGATAAAATGAAGATAAGGCAATATCTAAATATTTTTCAAAGGCAAAAAAATAAAATTGAGAAGGCTTTTGAAAAAAAAATCGTATCGCATGCGATTTAGTTTGGCTGATTGTGATGAAATTCAAAGAACGGCTTTTGCTTGCGAGAATCTTTTTTTGAAAATGGGAAAGGAAGCCTATTCGTCCGTCAATCTTGCCAGGATTAAAGCCGCAAATACCATGGCAAGGCAATTGGTCTTTGATTCCACCAAATTTAAATCATTTGTCGGGGCCAAGAAAAAAAATCGAGGGAAAATTTATAGGCAATTATTAAAAGTGGAAGCGGAGCTATTGAAAATTGATATCCACTTAAACGCTTTACTCGAAAATTAAGTTGAGCGTTTATTGTACTTTTAAAGTTAATCTCGGTTATGGCTTATGAAAACAATAGAAAAATTTAGGGTTAAATAATCGTTTATACAAGATTCAACACTATTAGTTCGCAAGCCATGAGTTCTAAACGCTAGTGCAACAAAAAAGTTAAAAGTCTGTTGTAAAATAG
>CAZHQC010000157.1:0-3858 GCA_964534135.1 uncultured Elusimicrobiaceae bacterium
TCCTATGGCTTTGATGGTGGCGCAAAGCGCTTTTTATTCGGCGGATGTCTTAGGTATGCCGGAAGCCAGAATTCCTCTGGCCCAGGCGGCCATTTATGTTGCGGTCTCGCCAAAATCAAATGCTTCTTATATGGCTATAAATGCCGCTATGCAAGAAGTTGAAAACGGCCCCTTGCGGGAGGTTCCTCTTCATTTAAAAGATGGGACGGGAGATGGAAAAGAATTCGGCCATGGACAGGATTATAAATATCCTCATGATTTTAAAAATCATTATATAAATCAAGAATATATGCCGAAATTTAAAAAATTTTATGAACCCTCTATGGAAGGTTTTGAATCCAAGATTACTGAAAGGATGAAAAGAATTAAGAAATGAATCCAGAGGCCAAAATACTAAGCGTAAGCGAAATTAATAAAACCATAAAATATCTGCTTGAAGAGACTATTGGTGAAATATGGATTGAAGGAGAAATTTCAGGTTTTACAATATCTTCACTTGGTCATGTCTATTTTGATCTTAAGGATTCCAAATCTGTTATTTCCTGCGTTATGTTTAGGGGTTATGCGGCTTATTTAAGATTTAAACCCGAAAACGGTTTGCTTGTTAAAGTCAGGGCTTTGATAACAACTTATGCTAAACAAAGCAAATACCAATTGAATATAAAAGAAATTATTCCCGGGAATATAGGTCCGCTTCAACTTGCCTTTGAACAATTAAAGAAAAAGCTAAAGGAAGAAGGTTTATTTGATGAATCAAGAAAAAAGCCATTGCCGAAATTACCTAAAAAAATAGCTCTTGTAACTTCATTGCATGGCGCGGCCATCCAGGATATGTTGTCAATTTTAAAAAGGAGATATTCAAATCTCCATATTATAATAGCTCCGGTAAAAGTTCAGGGTGATGGAGCTAAAAATGAAATAGCCACCGCTATTAAAACACTCAATAAAAATTTTCCCGATATTGACGTTATGTTGGTTGGAAGAGGCGGCGGTTCAATGGAAGATTTATGGGCTTTTAATGAGGAACCGGTGGCGCGCGCCATAGCCGAGTCCAAGATTTGTGTCATATCTTGCGTAGGTCATGAGACTGATTTTACCATAGCGGATTTTGTTAGTGATTTAAGAGCTCCTACGCCATCGGCCGCGGCTGAACTTGTGGTTGAAAATAAAGAGGAGTTGCAAAAACATCTTAGGCAATTGGATAAAAGACTTATTCAAAGCCTTAAAATTCTTTATGCAAATTTAAGAGGTAGATTTTTAAGGCTTGCGGGTAATAGAGTTTTTAAAAATCCCCAAAACCTTCTAAACAATATTATTCAGAGATTTGATGGTTTGAATGAAGATATGATTCGCGCGATGGATTATAAAATTAAGGATGTTTCAGATAATCTAAAATTCAAGATTGGGAAACTTCATGCTTTAAGTCCTTTGTTTCCTCTTAAAAAGGGTTATTCGATGGTAATGCTTGATAATGGTAAAATAGTTAAAGATTCTTCTGATATTTGCGAGGGAGATTTATTAAAAATAAAATTTGCTAAAGGTTCTGCAAAGGCTGAAACCACGGAAGTTAAAAAATAGATAATAATTTGAAGGAGAAAAAAATGGCAAAAAAAGAAAAGAATTTTGATTTTGAAAAGAATTTAAAAAGCCTTGAAAATATAGTTGAGAAACTTGAGTCTGAAGATACGCCAATAGAAAAATCTCTTGAATTTTTTGAAGAGGGCGTAAAAATCTCAAAAGAGCTATCTGGTAAACTTGATGAAGTTAAAAGGAAAATTGAGATTTTAAGGAAGGAAGCTTCAGGCATTAAACTGGAAGAATACGAAGAAGAGTAAAGAATAGTTAATAGCGTTCATTGCTTTGAGCGTTTATATTATTGAAATTGGCAAGATAATTGAAATTTTATGAGAAACCGTTTAGATATAGCTTGTGTTGAAAGAAAGCTTTTTGAAAGTCGCCGTAAAGCTCAAGCCTGCATAATGGCGGGACTTGTAAAAATAAACGGTGTGATAGCCGATAAAGCCGGACGGCCGGTTAAAGATGATGATACAATTGAACTAATAAAGCCGGATTGTCCCTATGTATCCCGTGGCGGATTAAAATTAAAGGGCGCCTTGGATGTGTTCAATATAAAAGTAAAAGATAGGATATGCGCCGATATTGGAGTTGCCACCGGCGGATTTTCAGATTGCTTTCTTCAGGAAGGAGCAGCCCTTGTTCATGGTGTGGATGTTGGACAGGGACAAATTCACGAAAAAATAAAAGATGACCCAAAGTTTAATTTTATTCCTCAAACCAATGCCCGTTTTTTAACTCCGGAACATTTTAATTCTTTGCCCGAACTTATCGCCATTGATGTTTCGTTCATATCCCTTAAACTTATACTTGGTCCTGTTTTTGATTCTTGCTCTGAGAACAGTGAAATTATTGCCCTTATCAAGCCGCAATTTGAACTTGAGAAAAGGGATTTAAAGCATGGCATAGTTAAAACAGATGAGATAAGATTAACGGCGGTGGAACTATTGAGGGTATTTCTAAAAGAAAATTATCCGGATATAAAAGAAATGGGGCTTATGGATTCGACGATTAAAGGCGCTAAAGGTAATCTTGAGTTTCTTTGGTATTTAAAGAAGGGTATATGATTAAACAATATTCTTTGGAATGCGCGGTTTGGGAGTTTACTCTCAAATGCAATTTAAATTGTATTCATTGCGGTTCAACAGCCGGCGGTAAGCGTGGTGATGAATTGGATACAAAAGAAGCCTTAAAATTGTGTGAAGACCTTAAAAAAACGGGCTGTTTAGGTGTGGCTCTTATGGGTGGAGAGCCACTCCTTAGAAAAGATTTTTTTTTAGTAGCGGAAAAAATAAAAGAACTGGGTATGGATTTATCCATTATCACAAATGGCACTATCTATAATGATGAAATATTTGAAAAACTTAAAGAATTAAAACCTCGAGCCTTGGCAGTTAGTTTAGACGCTTCAACTGCTGAAATTCATGACCGTATAAGAGGTCAAAAAGGCGCATTTGAGAAAACTTGGAAATTTGTTAATAGAGCTTTAAAAGAAAAACTTCCCGCAAGTATTATAACTACTGTTCATAAAATGAATTTAAAAGAACTGCCCGCTATGCGGGAGCAAATTAAAGGTAAGGGTATAGCCTGGCAAATTCAGACAGCGGGGGCTGAAGGTGCAAGATTTCCCAAAGAGATGTTGTTGGATGCGGATGAATTTTATTCGGTAGGTTTTTTTATTGAATCTTCAAGACGCAATTATTTGGCTAAAGAATTGCCCGTTATAGGCGCGCATGATATGGGTTTTAATTCAATGCTTATGAAAAATATTACGCTTCAAAATAAATGGCGGGGTTGTGAAGCGGGAATAAGCGTCTTGGGTATTAGAAGTAATGGTGATATTTTGGGATGCTTAGCTATAAATGAGGATAAATTTATAGAGGGCAATATTAGAGAAAGTTCCATTGGCGATATATGGAATAATCCTCAAGGTTTTTCTTATACCAGAAATTTCAAATTGGAAGATGCTGGAGAATCTTGCCAGGGATGCAAATTTTTAGCTGATTGCAAGGGTGGCTGTAATGAAATGTCTTTAATGAAAACCGGTAAGGTGCATAATGATTCTTATTGTTTTTACAAAATAGAGCAGAGATTGTTTGAGGCTGATCTTAAAAATCCTTTTAAGAAATTAATGCTTAAAATCTCAGGTTTAAAAAGTTTTTTGTCAGCGGATAGGAAGATTAAAAAACTCAGTAGAATATTTTTAGGAGACAGAACTTAACCCATTCCTGTTGCAAGTTTTTAGAAATGTCATAGTCTTAGTTTTTTAGAAATGTCATACTC
>CAZHQC010000158.1:0-3837 GCA_964534135.1 uncultured Elusimicrobiaceae bacterium
TCTCCAATAATGCAATGAATGAATTGATGCGCCAGCGCAATATCCGCTTTTTTAGGATATAAGTTTTTAGATAATGCGGAGCCTTGTTTAAATGTAAACTGCTCTTTGCGGAGGTTTTTAGATAGACAGTTTAAAATTGCCGTTTCAGAATATTCAATTCCGGTGTATGATTTTATTCCAATTTTTTGCAAGTATAATGCCAGCCAGCCGCCGCCGCAACCGACTTCCACGATATTGCTTTCTTTTGTTGGCAATTTAGAGAGAGCGTTTCTCATGGTATTATTACAAGTTTCTTCCTGTTGATACCATTCTTCCGTTTTTTCTCGATGGTACCAAGGCTCAGAATCAAAATATGTAGCTCTCAAATCTTTAGTTCCACATTTCCAATTTGCTTTCATGTGTTCTCCAATAAATCCGTATGCGATTAATAAGATTATTATACTTCATTTAAATTTTAATTGAATACTTGAGGCATGTTTGAGATAGAGATTTCTAATTTAGGTGAGGGATGGAGGTTTTTTACTGCTGATTGGTGACTTGCAACGTTTAGTTTTGGTGGACCTGAGGGGGATCGAACCCCTGACCTCCTGCATGCCATGCAGGCACTCTCCCAGCTGAGCTACAGGCCCATAGTGTGAAACAAATCTACTACTACCTATATTCTAAGAAAATTAGAGCTTAATCTCAAGTTTTATATTTTCCGACACTTTTTTATTTGATTTATGCTCTTCTGTTTAGTCTTCAAAATTATGTAAAATAGTTTTTGTAATAATAAAAAATAAGGCGGTTAATAATGAAAATCCATTCTTTTAATGTTGTTCCCAATCTTCCTAAAAATTTAAAAGTTCTAAATAAACTTGTTAATAATATGTGGTTCGCTTGGAATTGGGATGCCATAATGATGTTTGTCAGCATGGATGAAGATTTATGGCATAAATCAAAAAGAAATCCTAAATGGATATTGGGAGCCTTATCTCCCGAACAAATAAAGGCATTAAGTGAAGATGCCAATTTTATTACGAAGCTTCAGGATGTGGATAAAAAATTTGAAACTTATATGAATTATGAGGACACCTGGTTTAATACGCATCATGCGGCCGCGGAAAAAAATATGAGTATTGCGTATTTTTCCATGGAATATGGAATTGGAGAAGGACTTCCAATTTACTCCGGCGGTCTAGGTATGCTTTCGGGCGATCATATGAAAACCGCCAGTGATTTAGGGCTTCCTTTAGTTGGAGTGGGGCTTCTTTATAAAAAAGGTTATGTCCAGCAGGTTTTAAATCGTGATAATTGGCAGGTTGAAACCTATCCTGAAAACCAGTGGCATAGTATGCCGGTGCAAGTTATTAAAGATTCTTCCGGCAAACCTTTGAGAGTTGAAGTTGAAATAGATACTGAAAAAGTAAAAGTGGGTGTTTGGCGTGTACCTGTTGGCAGGACATCTCTTTATCTTTTGGATACCAATCTTCCTGAAAATTCTCCTAAAATGAGGCTTATAACCGAACAATTATATGGTGGCGACAGAGTAAACAGAATAAGTCAGGAAATAGTTCTTGGCATCGGAGGAGTTAAAGCTCTTGTCGCTATGGGGATTAAACCTACTTTATATCATGTTAACGAAGGGCATTCCACATTTCTTTTATTTGAAAGAATAAAACAGGTAATGAAGGAAAGAAAAGTTTCTTTTAAAGAAGCTAAGGAAACTGTTTGGGCCTCTTCAGTTTTTACCACTCATACACCCGTTATGGCCGGTAATGAATATTTTGATTTTAATTTGATTAAAAAATATATGGAATCGTATTGCAAAGATTTAGGTATAAGTTTTGATGAATTTTTGGAAATAGGAAAGGAAGAAGAAACTTCAATGGGATATTGTATGACAGTGGTGGCTATGAGGCTTTGCGCTTTTGTTAATGCGGTCAGTCATCTCCATAAAGATGTTTCCAAAGATATGTGGCATAAACTCTGGCCAGGTCTTCCCAGATATGAGGTGCCCATTGATGGTATAACAAATGGCGTTCATATTTCTTCCTGGATTAGTCATGAGCATCAAGATTTATATAAAAAAGCCATGGCGGCAAAAGACGCTGAAAAGGATAGTTTTAATAATTTAGATTGGGAAAAGCTTGGCGATATGGATGATAAAGAACTTTGGGATGTCCATATGGCGAGAAAAAAGAAACTTATTAAGCTTGTCCGAGGCCGTCTTAAAAATCAATACAAAAGACTTGGTGCCGACCACACTATTTTAGATGAGATAGATAATATTCTTCATCCTGAATATTTAACCATCGGTTTTGCCAGGCGGTTTGCGACTTATAAAAGAGCCACTCTTATAATGAGAGATATGAAAAGACTTGCCGAGATTGTAAATAGCAAAGGTATGCCGGTGCAATTTATTTTCGCGGGCAAGGCGCATCAAGCTGATTCCAGTGGTAAAGAGTTTATTAAAGAAATAGCGCAGTATAGTATGGATAAAAAGTTTAATAATAGAGTGATATTCGTTGAAGATTATAATATGAATGTTGCCAGATATATGGTTCAAGGTGTTGATGTCTGGATGAATAATCCTATCAGGCCTTTGGAGGCATCGGGAACCAGCGGCATGAAGGCGGCTATAAATGGAGTATTAAATCTTTCTGTTCTTGATGGCTGGTGGGAAGAAGGTTATTCTCCTGAAGTTGGCTGGGCTATAGGCGGCAGTGAGCACTATAAGGATGATGAGGAAAGAGATTATGTGGAATCAGAGGCAATTTATAATCTTATTCAGAAAGTCATAGCTCCTTTATATTATGAGCGCGGACCGGATGGCTTGCCTCATGAATGGCTTAAGATGCAAAAGAGTTCAATTAAAAAGCTTATTCCAGAGTTTAATACAGGCAGAATGGTTAAAGAATATTATGATAAGTTTTATATAGCCGCGCATAATGCGGATAAAAGACTGCATGGTAAGGGAAAACTTCCTTTGATAGCCGCTTGGCGTAAGAAAATTGAAGAGAATTGGCAGCATGTTAATGTTTCTGTTGATTCCTTTAAGCCTGAGATGGAGATACATTTGGGTCTAAAAGTTCCTGTTAGGGCAATTGTGCACTTGGGCGCTTTAAATGAAGCTGATGTGGATGTTCAGTTGTATATTGGGGATGCTGATGGAGAATCCACATTTAAAAATGGCAAAACCATTTCCATGGACTATGATATGCGTGATGGCGATGCCTATATCTTCAAGTGTGATTTTGAATGCAGTGAAAGCGGCAAACATGATTTTGCCATAAGAGTTATGCCTAAACATGATGATTTGGTCCATCCTTATATGCCTTTATTTGTCAAATGGAATGAGAAATAATTAAAGAGGGTTGTAATTGAATTTGTAAATGCTATAATAACTGTAGGCGTAAATATCATTTCTGATATCAAATGCCCTAAGTATAAAATTAGAGAGGTAAATTAACACATGACAAAAGGTAAAGTAAAGTGGTTTAACGACAAAAAAGGGTTCGGTTTTATCGTTCCCGACGATGGTTCTAAAGAACTCTTCGCTCACCATTCTTCAATTCTTGGCGACGGATTCAAAACTCTTTCCGAAGGACAGGAAGTGGAATTTGAAACTGAAAACACAGATAAAGGCCCCAAAGCTATTAACATCAAAAAAGCTTAAGTCTATTATTTGAGTTATCAAGACCGGCTTCGTTATAAACGAAGCCGGTTTTTTTATTGTCTTTTATTTATATAAAAGACAATAATCCAAGCTATGCTTTCGCCACTTGTCCCCCGGACTTTCGCCACGGCTGTCCCAAGAAACTTTTTTTAGGCAAAAGGCAGAAAAGGCTGTAAATC
>CAZHQC010000159.1:0-3830 GCA_964534135.1 uncultured Elusimicrobiaceae bacterium
CATTTATATTGGAAACGCTTTTATTTTCAGGCTCATTCTGTATTGGACAAGACTTCTATTTGATTCCCTATATCCTTATTTAATAAGATACAACGGTATATAAACTGGAGGATTGATGAAAGTAAAGTTTTGGGGCGCAAGAGGTAGCATTACCGTATGTGGAAAAGACTATCTTAAATATGGCGGAGATACCACTTGTGTTGAAATTAGGTCCAAAAATAACGATTTAATTATAATTGATGCCGGAACCGGTATCAGACATTTGGGCAAGCGATTGATTGAAGAAAAGAGGACCTCCTTTGATATGTTGTTTACTCATTCTCATTGGGACCATATAATGGGATTTCCTTTTTTTGGTCCTATATACCGTAAAAGCAGCAATATAATTTTAAGAGGCTGTTCCTTTTGCGCTGAATCTGTAAAAGAAGTTTTAGCCAAGACAATGCGACCTCCAGGTTTTCCCGTTAAATTTGAAGAGATTTCAGCTTCATTTAAATTTAAAGAAATCTCAGCGGAAAAATTTGAAATTGGCGGTATAAAAATTACGCCTATAGAATTAAGCCACCCAAATTTTGGTTTGGGTTATCGTTTTGAGGAAGATGGAAAATCTTTTGTTTTCTTAACGGATAATGAATTGGGTTTTTCCCATCCCGGAGCCAGAAGTTTTGACGATTATGTAAACTTTTGCAAAGACGCGGATTTGCTTGTTCATGACGGCGAATATACCGAAGAGGAATATCCTAAGAAAAAAACATGGGGTCATTCCACAAATAAACAAGCTTTGGATTTGGCTATCAAAGCAAAAGTTAAAACTTTAGGTTTTACCCATCATAATCAGGATAGAATAGATATTCAAGTGGATGAAATGCTCGATTCGTGTAAAAAGGATGTTAGGGCCAAGAATCTTAATTTAGAATGTTTTTCCGTTCAAGTTGGGCAGGAAATAGAATTATAAATTAAATATACAAAAAGGAGTACAATTATGACATTTAATTTTTACTCATTATGGATAGACCCGATATTTTATATTTCAGTTGCTGTTTTTGTATTATTCCTTTTTTTACTGGTTTACTCTATTCGTCGATATATGGCAATAGGAAATAGTGAGCAAGAAGAGCCTGTTAATATCGAGGTTCTTCAGAAACAGGAAATACCTTTAGAGAATGTATCTCCTGAGATTCCTCAAGAGCAGGAAATGGAAATGCCGATAGAAAATTTAGAGCAAGAGTCTTTAGCTACTGAAGTTCAGGAGCAGGAACAAGTAATGAAAACACCGATAGAAAATTTAGAGCAAGAGGTTTTGGCTACTAAAATTCAGGAGCAGGAAGAAGTAATGGAAACGCCGATAGAAAATTTAGAGCAAGAGTCTTTGGCTACTGAAGTTCTGGAACAGGAAGAAGTAATGGAAACGCCGATAGAAAATTTAGAGCAAGAGTCTTTAGTTGCTGAAGTTCTGGAACAGGAAGAAGTAATCGAAACGCCGATAGAAAATTTAGAGCAAGAGTCTGTGGCTGCTGAAGTTCTGGAACAGGAAGAAGTAATGGAAACGCCGGTAGAAGAACCTATTCTTGCTGAGCAAGAGACTGAGGGTATGGTTGGACAAACTCCCGTTTTACAAGAGCAAGTAATAGCGGATACTTCTGAAGCTGAAGGCTTTGTAAAAGGTATTTTTAATGGTATATCGGATATAGATGAAAGACTTAAGGCGGTTGAAAGCACCTTGTCTGAAAGGAAATTAAACGGTGATTTTGCTTTAAGATATTTGGAAGACATAATTGATGAATATGAATCCATGGATAAAACAGGTGTTAAATCCAGAATTGAATATCTTATTGCGGATTTAAAAAAATAAAATACAGCGCTACAGGCAACAGCGCGACAGCGATACAGAATAATAAAAGTAAGTGCTTGCTTTTTCATATTTATGTTATTTTGCCATCCATGTTATGAAATTGATTAACCTCATCCTTTTTTTTACTTATTTATTTTTTACAGCATCTATTGCTAAAGCCGGTTTTTTACCTGATGGAGCTTTTTCAGATGATGCCCTGGGAACTACAACCGCTAATTTCCTTAAAAATCCCCCCGGGGCGCGATTTGAAGCTTTAGCCAAGGGCGGACTTGTTTTAAGTGGCGCGGATGCTATTTTTTATAATCCGGCCGGCATAGCTTGTTTTCCCTCTGGCGCCGGTAATTTCAATTTAAGTTATGAAACAATGTTGGAATCGGGTTATAGAAGCAATATATCCTATATAAAAGGTTTGGAAAACGGTTGGGTAAGAGGGTTTGGTTTTCTCTTTTATTCGGCCGGAGACATGGATAGTTTTAATGCCAGAGGAGATTTAACCGGTTCTTTTTCTTCTTATGATTCGGCAATTCAGACAACTTATGCAAAAGATTTTAAAAAAATTAAAATCGGAGCAAATTTAAAATTTATACATTCAAAAATTTATACTGAAAGCGCGCAATCCGCAGCTATTGATATAGGTATTATTGTTCCCGATGGCCGTCCTTTGGCAAAAACAAGAACCGATGTTGCTCTTGCGATTAGAAATCTTGGTTTTCCCATGAAAATTGGTTCCATGAGTCATCCTCTGCCTCTGGAACTTGTGGGAGGGCTTTCATGGGATTATTCCCCCCATTTTAATATTATATTTGAGGGTAAACTTCCTGTTGACCATAAACCCTATTTGCTTTTTGCCGGGGAGTATGAAATTCTTTCAGCGGAATCTTCCGGGCTTTTTTTACGCGCCGGTTATAATTTTAAAAATCAGGATGATTTGGGTTTTATGGGTGGTTTCTCGTCAGGCTTTGGCGCGCAAATCAAAAACATTGTTTTGGATTATGCTTTTGTTCCTTATGGTGATTTGGGAAATACTCATAAAATAACTTTCTCTTATGGTTTTGGCAAGCAAGGCAGAAAAACAAAAGATAAAGATAGAATCAGGAAAGCTTATGCTCCGACGGAGAAAAAAGTTCTTGCCGTGTTTACTTTAAAAAATGGCGATAATGTTTCCAAAATCCGGAGTTTTACAATTTCAAATATATTGGAAGCTGAAATTATTAAAACCAGAAAATATGAAATTATTAGAAGAACTGATATGGCTCTTGTTTTATCCGAAGAAAAGTTAAATGCCATAGGTTTGACGGATAGTATGGATGATTATCTTGCCGTTGGCAGATTAATTACTGCTGAAAGAGTTCTGATAGGTGAAGTATTCAAAGAAAAAAAGAGTTATGTGATAAGCGCTAAAATAATATCTGTGGCGATCGGCGAAGTTTTAAAATCCGAGAGTGAAACTGCGATAGATCAATATAATTTCCGAACCGCCTGCAAGCTCCTCGCCCGAAAATTAATTAAATAAAATACTTTCCCGCTTCGGAAATTTGTGAAACAAATTTCTTACGCGGGAACGAATTGATTAAACCTTTGGGGTAAAATTGGCAAAAGGATATGAAATTATTATTTTGTCTGCGGGGTAGAAAACAAAAAATAAATAATTGTAGTTGCAGCGTCTTACGCTGCCATAAATAATTGTAGTTGCAAAGCTTGTGGAACACGAACCTTTCGGTTCATCAGATGTCATGAACTATGTGAATGACCTTTGCCTTGAGCTTGTGGAAATTGATTCGTTAGCTGGGTCTGTCAGTAGAAGCCTATAAGTCTGTAAAATCGCTCATGATGAGGTTTTTAACGCCGTTCTTATTCTTGTTGGAAATAGTTTTTTATCGGGTCCTGTCAGTAAGTTTACCCTCAGGACCGGGGTCTCTTAGTGAGGTCGCCCCTTGTATGTTATATTTTAGTACATAAGTATAATAAGTGTAGTAAG
>CAZHQC010000160.1:0-3803 GCA_964534135.1 uncultured Elusimicrobiaceae bacterium
TGACACGAACCAATCCCGCCTTCAATGAATAACCATAAACTTTTAAGGGCATATTTTTTATGTAGCTCATCGGTCAGGTTTTTAACGCCATCAAAATATCAAATACTCGCCGAGGCTGCGGAACTCATGGAAAAAACAAAGTTTTTCCATTCAAACATCCTCGCCTTCTCGGAGAGATACCGCCGATTATTTTTATTTTGAAGCTAAACCCTCAAAATCGCTTCACAAAGAATATGCCCTTCGCGTTTTCTATTGTTTTTTTGAGGGAAACAGCGAAATATCCCACCCTATTTAAGATACAGCCGAATCACCCTACCACCTACTTATGGCGCTATAAGCGCCATCGTAAAATATGCTTTGCAAGCAGGTGGTAGGGTCACCCTCAAAGCCGACATAATGAAATTTCTTTATTAAAAATCTCTGCATGAGCGATTCTGTAAACTTAGAGACTTCAATTATACTATCGCTTCTGTTCTCTTCTACTTCCCTATATACCATATACCTACAATTAAGGGTTTATTTCCTTGTATAGGCGGGGGTAATTCAGGTTTATCTTAAATGGGGCGGGAACACTTCCAACGAAAGTATGGCAGTTGTGTTTACTAAGCAGGACCGTTCGGAACCCGACTTATAGCATTCAGGAGGGTGAGAGACGGAGAGGCAACGGTGCTGGGAGCCCCCGGTCCTTGCTAGTAAATATAACTGACATGCTCTATCTCTAATTTCCGCTATTGCCTATATACCACATACCCATAATTTAGGTAAAATATGGGTATATGAAAATAGCCATAGCCAGTGACCACGCGGGATACTCCCTTAAAATGCAAACCTTAGAAATAGTTAAAAACCTTGGTCATGAACCAATAGACCTCGGCACAGATTCTCCCGATATCTCAGTGGATTATCCTGATTTTTCCGAAAAAGTCGCCCTTGAAATAAATTCCGGCAAAGCCGAAAGAGGCATAATAGTCTGTGGCAGCGGTGTTGGCGCTTCTATAGCCGCAAATAAATTTAAAGGTATAAGAGCAGGCCTATGTCATGATACTTATTCCGCGCATCAAGCGGTTGAGCATGACGATATGAATGCCCTTTGCATGGGCTCTCGCATAATAGGCATAGCCCTTGCCGAAGAAATAATCACAGCTTTTCTAAACGCTAAATTTTCAAATGAAGAACGTCATAAAAGAAGATTGAATAAAGTAATCGGTTTTGAAAATAAGTAATAGGCTTTAAATTAAGTCTAAGCTGTTGCTTAACCTTTGCCTTAACCTGTCGTTGAAATGGGGGAATTAAAATGAATCTCTTAACAACATTACAATCAAGCAAACAAAGTCTTTGGCTGGATAATATCCAAAAAGATTTTTTAATGGCCGGCGGTTTAAAAAAAGCCATAGAAAAAATGGGGATAAAAGGCTTAACCTCAAATCCGACAATTTTTGAAAATGCCCTCTTAAAATCTAAAACTTATGACTCCACAATCATAAAACTGGCAAAACTGAATATTTCCGCGGAAGCTATATTTGAAAATCTTATGATTGAAGATATTCAAAAAGCCGCTGACATATTATCTAATGTTTATAAAAAATCGGAATATACCGACGGCTATGTAAGCATGGAAATACCTCCGCAATACGCCCACGATTATGACAAAACCATAGAAGAAGCCGAAAACCTATGGGAAAGAACCAAAAGAGAAAATTTAATGATAAAAATCCCGGCAACAGAAGAAGGCGTGCGAGCGATTAAACATCTTCTGTCTCACGGCATAAATATAAACGCGACCTTAATATTTTCAAATGAAAGATACCTGAAAGTAATGACCGCCTATAAGCAAGCTTTACAATACAGACTGAACAATAGTCTTTCCATAAACAAACTCACTTCAGTGGCAAGTTTCTTTGTAAGCAGAATAGATGTGCATACAGATAAATTATTGGATAAATTGGCCAAGAAAAATAAAACCATGGCTGAAAAAACAAAAAAAGTAAAAGGTAAAATAGCTATCGCCAATTCTCTTATAACTTATAAAAAATATAAAGATTTTTTCTCGAGCCCTGAATTTTTGGCTCTTAAAGATAAAGGCGCCAAAGTTCAGCGTTTATTGTGGGCTTCAACCGGAATAAAAAGTCCGGCTTATAAAGATACTTTTTATATCGATGAGCTTGCCCTAGCGGGGACAATTAACACCTTGCCCGACGCCACTCTTAAAGCTTTTATCAATCATGGCTCGGTCAATAAAGAAAAAGTGGAAATTCGAGTGAAAGAAGCTGAAAAAACTTTAATTGAACTACATAATCTGGGCATAAATTTGGAAACGGTTCTACATAAACTTGAAGAAGACGGCGTAAACAAATTCATCAAATCATACAATCACGCGGTTAAATATGTTCTTGTAAAAACTCAAGCCTTATCATCGGCAATAAGAGGTAATATGTCAAAATACTCCGGCGCTAATATATCTGAAATAATAACTTCGGCAAAACAGCTGAAAAAAATAAATTTTCCAAAACGACTGTGGCTCAAGGACCCGTCCTTATGGAAAGATGACACGGCTCATAAAGCCATGATTAAAAACTATTTGGGTTGGCTGGATATACCGTATAAAATAAAAGATAAAGTGGAAGAAATACAGCAACTGGCTAAAGAAGTCTCATCTTTCTCTCATGCTGTTCTTTTAGGCATGGGCGGTTCAAGTTTGGCACCCGAAGTTTTCTCTTCAATATTCCAGAAAACCCGAAATCCAAAACTCATTGTTCTGGATACCACCGACCCCACTCAAATTCTCGCCGTGACTAAGGAAATAAATATCAAGAAAACTATATTTATATTTTCAAGCAAATCCGGCGGCACCATAGAACCCAATAGTCAGTTCAAACATTTTTTCAATATACTGCTAAAAAACAAAGTGAAAAATCCCGGCTCCCATTTTATAGCCATAACGGATAAAAATTCATCACTTGAAAAATTGGGAGAGGCTAAGAAATTTAGAAAAATTTTCATAAATCCCTCAAACATCGGCGGCAGATTCTCAGCTCTTTCATATTTCGGTTTAGTGCCGGCTGCCATATGCGGAGCCGATATAAAAGCCATTGTTGATGGCGCGATTAAAATGGCAAACTTTTGCAAAACCTCTGAAATAAAACAGAATCCCGGCGCTATGCTCGGCGCTATGATAGCCGGGGCCTGGGACGCAGGAAGAGATAAATTAACTGTGATTACTCCCGATAAAATAAAATCTTTTACCCTCTGGATAGAACAATTGGTGGCTGAGAGCCTGGGAAAAGAAGATAAAGGCGTGGTTCCCATCTGTCAGGAAAAAATATCAAGACCTGAAAAATATCAGGCGGATAGATTTTTTGTCCATATAAAACTGCCTAATGACCAAGATAAAGGCATACTTCGAGACTTAGCCGCTTTAGCTAAAGCGGGACACCCCGTAATGGAAATGCGCATGGAAAATTTAAATGATGTCGGCGCTGAATTTATGCGCTGGGAAGTGGCTACGGCGGCTGCCGGCGCCATTATGAGAATAAACCCTTTTGACCAGCCCAATGTTCAAGACGCTAAACTATTAGCGGGAAAATTATTGGATAAAATAAAGAAAACAGGCAAACTTAAAACCAAGAAACCTGATTATTCAGGGAATTTTTTTGATGCCGTCATGTCACTTGAAATTAATAATGCAACATTAAACTCAAAAACAGAAACAGGCGAAGATGTCCTTGAAAAATTCTTTTCAGCCATTAAAGGCAAAGAATATGTCGGCATTCTCCCTTATCTGCCCTATGATAAGAAAATTGACG
>CAZHQC010000161.1:0-3794 GCA_964534135.1 uncultured Elusimicrobiaceae bacterium
CTCCTTAAATCTCTGCGTTTTTTGCGAGTTTCTTCTGCGCCTTTGCGTTCTTCTTTTGCGCCCTTTGCGCCTCTGTAACAATTTGGTTACATCTTCGTATCAAATTCTTAATTCATTTTGAATAGAATAACTATAGAGCATTAAAAGTTAATTTTGATTCAAAAGAGTTCCTAACTATGAGATATTGGTTCTATTCAGATGGAAATATACTAGGCCCCTACGGCACTGACGAGCTGATGGGTTTACCTGCATTTGGTAATGGCAGCTTGGTATGTCCTGAGGATTCAACCGGAGATAATCCGGATGATTGGAAAGCCGCAGATAGCGTGCCCGAGATTGCCAATATTCTTTCAGTTGGCGCGGGGCAAGTTGTATCTTCCGAGAATGCGTATATTTCAAATGCCTATGGTCTTGAAACGGGTTTTTCAACTCGCAGCGCTAAAGAATATTTTGAAGCTAAAAGTGATGATTTATCTCCCGGAAATAATCTTCTTGATACCATTGATACAATTTTAGGCGCTTATGACAAAGGGCAAATAAAGGAAAATGAAGTTTCGAATATAGATTATAATTTATCAGATAAATTTGATATTAAATTATCTCAGCTTCAGGAACAATTGGAAGCTTCTAAATGGGAAAAGAATCTTTTGCTTGAAAAAATGAAGATTAAGGATGTTGAAGAATTAAGAAATAAAGAAAAAATATCTGAACTTGAAAAGAAACTTGATGATGCCATTGTGAGAATGGAAAAAGGAGCCTCTATTGCTCCTGCTGTTTCCAATAATTTGACGGATCAAGAAAAAGACAAAATTTCAAAAGCTGTTATTTCTCAAGATGAGTCTGATGAAAGGTTGCGTAAAGAACAATCTGCTTTTGAAAATGAATTGGCGACCGAAATTAAAGAGATGGCAAAAGGCAGGAATATTTCAGAATCCGCTATTGATCATGTTTTGGAATTAAAGAAATTTTCTAATGAAGATAAAGATACTTCCGCTACCGACCATATTTTAAGTAATAAACTTAAAAGTCTCGGTTATGTCAAAAGCAAAAGAATATTTGAAGATGATTATAGGAAGGGAGCCGGAGAGATTGAACAGGAGAAAGAGAAAAAAGTTTTTGTCGCTTCTCAAGAAAAAGAAGCGAATGATGAACCTAAAGATATAAAAAAGAATAATTTTACTGCTCCTCAAAAAATGGAAGAGGAAAAATCTTCTAAGCGGGAACTTGAAAATTCTCTTAATATTGACTCCTCAGCAATGGTGTATGATTTTACCGCCGTAACTCCTGCGCAGCAGTCTTCCTTTCATGAAGAACAGGTTATTACAATAGAAGAAAATAAAGAGAATGTGAAATCAGCTTCGCAAGCAAAGGAAAAACCGGCTCCTGTTATTGTGAATAGAGCGGAACCTGAAATAAAAAAAGAGTCTTCTCCCAAGCTTTCATTTGGCGGAACTCCTTTTATGTATCCTAAAACGGCCGTTCCCAAGAAAATAGAACCGGAAGTTAAGCTTGCTCCTGAACCTATTGTCGCTCAAGCACCTGTAACTGACAAGTCTGTCGCCACAAATTTAAAATCCGGGGTTAAAACCGAAGTTGTAAAAGAAGCTCCTCTTGAAGATAAAACGGAAAGAATACTTTTAAAACCTAAGGGCAATGATAAACTCGTTAAAACTGAAGCGCCTAAAAAAAAGAAATTTAAAAAAAGCAGTATGATGTTTATTACCGTTGTAATAGTTTTTGGAGCCATAATTGCGGGGGGACTTGGCTTCTTTTTCTTGGGAGAAGGAAGTCTCTCTAACTTTTCTCTTATGTCATTTAGCTCAAAAAAAGATGGCGCCAAAAACCCCGCAGCTAAAAGAGATTCTGAGAAACAGCCCGTTGCGCAAGCAAAACCTGTTGTTTCCGCCAATGAAAATGTTCGTATAGCGATAAATATAGTAAAAAATCATAAACTTGCCGGAGGAAGAGGTTCGGTAGCCATATGGCTATCCAATTCATTTCTTTCGGGTTCTTCAAGTGGTTTAAATGAGGAATGGTCAGCCACTATTTTGCATAAAGATATTTTTGTAACGCAATATAGGCTTTTAAGACAGCGTAAGGAACCTGTAATATATCAATTTGAAGTGGATGTGAAAAAAGGCGCAATAGTTAGAGGTATTAATAATAATGCCATAGAACTTTTAGATTTTCCCGCAAAAAAGAAAGTGGTAAAAAAACCTGTTTCGAAAAAGAAACCCGCCAGAAAAGTAAAGCCTAAAAAGAAAAAATTACGTACTTTACCGCAATTACCTTTGCCGGCTCCTCCAAGAAAGAATTTTAAACAGGAAGAGCCTTCCGGTTTTGAAAATATAACCCTTAGCGCTAATGACAAGGTAAAATACATAAGGGCGCAAGAAAGTGATGAAGAATTGTTTTGAGCCCAAAAAATCCGGTAACTTTTTATTGTACTAGGAAAAAGCGTTGAAATGCCTTCACCAAAACGGTGAAAAATCAGTATAAAAAAGAAGGTTTTTAAGCAAATAAAAGATTATTGATTTCGATGTTAAATTTTGTTGAAGTCATGCCCCTAAAAAAATAAAATACCTTGTAGCTATCAGACGATAATCTTAAGCCACGAGGTATAAACAAATGATAACAAAAAAACTTAACAAATTCCCACATTCGCATTTCAATCCGAACACCCAATATAACTATTATACACTTCTGCTGATGTTTTGAATCCTAATACTTTCTTTGGTCTATTATTTATTTCAGCCACTATATCTTGTAATTCCTCTTCAGAAACTTTACTCATATCCGTTCCTTTGGGTAAATATCTTCTCAAAAGACCATTATGATTTTCATTTGTTCCTCTTTGCCATGAAGAATATGGATCGGCAAAATAAGTTTTCATCCCATATTTATGCAAACCCATATGAAAATGATTTTCACGCCCATTGTCCAATGTGGTCGATTTACGAGCCACCTTCGGTTGAGAACTAAAAATTGAAATCTGGGCGAAGATTCCTTCTTCAGATGTTATAGCGCTCACTTTTCGCGCCTCTAAAAACCTCGATACTCGCTCAACTTCGGTATGAATCCTATTTTTGTGCCCCAATCCTTCAACTGTATCTCCTTCCCAATGGCCGAACTCTTTGCGCTATCCGCAATCGTCTTACTCCCCGGCCACCTTTCTTTTTCCTTTTACCTTGGTTTCTCGGTAAAAATTCCCAAAGTCGTTCCGCTTTATTTTCTTTGGCATAAATAAATCGATAAATGGTTTCAAAATGAATGTGCCAAAATTTATCGTTCGGATGTTCTTTTCTTAAACGTCCCGATATTTGTTCAGGACTCCAACCGTATCTTAATTTGTCCAAAGTGTATTTGTAAATCATCCGATTTTTAAGCAATTGACGCTTACGGTATTTATCTTTTTTGCTGTTTTCCGCACTCCAATGCGCATTTACCGCGCTGTATTCACATACTTCCAACCCGTTCCGTCTTAATTCTTCGCTAATTGTTCCCGGACTGCGCTTTAAAGCGCGGGCTATCTTTCTTACTCCATAACCCTTAATTCTTAATATCGATATCTGTTCCCGCTCTGCAAGATTAATCTTGGCTCTCTTTTTCATCCTTCGAACTCCTTGTCTATCTTATTGTATAGACTAAGTGTTCGGATTACAATGCGAACTCAGATCTCATTGATAATAACCTTAAAAATGGTAAGATAACCCTTTCAAGGGGAAAAGGGTGTGAGATATGTATAATGGATTAGGAAATTCAGACCACTTTTAAGGCTAACTTAAGGTGTAAAA
>CAZHQC010000162.1:0-3784 GCA_964534135.1 uncultured Elusimicrobiaceae bacterium
GATAAGCCAATATTCAATTCTTTTGCCAAACCCCGCCATCTTTCTGGATTTCATTTTCATTTTTTTTGTCCCCGAGTACAATCATATATTACAAAAAATATAAGAAGTTTTTTTTATTATTGAAAATAAGTCGGGCAATTCGGATTTATCTTAAATGGGTGGTGGGTCTCACTCTATAAAAAATTATGACAAAGAGATTGAGGTAAGGGTTTACTAAGAACGACTTTAGGTTTTTGAGCAAGGATTTGTAGCGTATTCTTCTATGAACAGCGAGGATGTTTGAGGGCAAAAGCTATGTCTTTTGGCCGAGTTCCGGAGCTGGCGGAAAATCCGAAGCTCGCATAATTAAAAAAACCTGCGAAGAGTGAGAGTAAACCCTTGGCTAAATCTCAATCAAAATTATCGTGAACTTACTGAGCGGCCCCGCCCTGATGGTAAACTTACTGACAGGCCCCGCTTTACCGATAGTCTCTTTCTCTTATTTCTCGCTTCTTTTGCGGGCTATATGATCTAAAATTTTCTTTCTAAGCCTTAAGCTCTTTGGCGTAATTTCCACGAACTCATCGTCGCCAACATATTCAATAGCCTGTTCCAAACTCATCCTTACATGCGGCACCAAAATTATAGCCGCATCCGCCGAAGATTGTCGCATATTGGTTTGTTTCTTCTCTTTACAGGGATTAACCACCAAATCATTATCTCTGCAATTTTCACCCACTATCTGCCCGGCATATACTTGCTCAGTGGCCCCTACAAAAAACCTTCCTTGGTCTTGCAAGGCATTGATAGCATAAGCAGCTGTTTTTCCGGATTCCTTGACTATAAAAACGCCGTTTCTTTTAGGCGGTTGAACATTATCTTCAGGCATATAACCATGAAAGCTATGATACATAAGGCCATTACCCTTAGTTAAAGTCAGAAATTCGGATTTAAATCCTATTAAAGATCTGGAAGCTATCGTATATTCAAGTTTAACGCGGCCAATATTTCCAGCTTCCATATTTTTCATTTTAGCTCCGCGACGACCCAAGCCTTCAATTACAGCTCCCTGAAATGCCGTTGGAGCGTCTAAAACTAAAAATTCCATCGGCTCAACCATAACGCCGTTTTCTTTATGCTTAATAACTACCATTCTGGAAACAGCAAGTTCAAAACCTTCACGACGCATAGTTTCAATTAAGATGGATAAATGCAATTCCCCTCTACCGGAAACTTTAAATCCGCCTTTAACCTCTAATTCTTCAACCTTCAAACCAACATTAGTATGTTGTTCGCGAAATAATCTTTCTCTAATTTGAGTTACGGTTACAAACTTTCCTTCCTGTCCGGCAAAAACACTATCATTTGGAAAAAATTCCATAGAAATTGTCGGCTGTTCAATTTCAAGCGTTGGAAGAACGCCGGGGTCATCAAGAGAAGATACCGTATCTCCAACATCAATTCCCTCAAGACCGCTCATGGCTATTATATCACCTGAACGCGCAGTTTTAAGAGGAACTCTCTTAAGACCATAAAAGCCCATTAAGTCCACTATTTTTCTTTTAACCGGCGGCTTATCAAAAGTTGAAGCCATTGAAATTGTTTCTCCCGCCGCAACTTTCCCTTGAAAAATTCTGCCTATGCCGATTCTACCGGTATAGCTTGAATAATCAAGCATAGTAACCAGCATTCTAAGCGGCTCATCATCTTTATCTAAAGGTGCGGGCACATGGTCTATAATCACTTTAAATAAGGAATCCAAATTATCAGTCTTTACTTCTAAATCATCCGACGACCAACCGTCTTTTCCACAAGCATAAAGCACAGGGAAATCCAACTGTGCGTCAGTGGCGCCCAATTCCATAAAAAGAGTAAACACTTTATCCAAAGCCGCATGCGGATCGCAGTTAGGTTTATCTATTTTGTTTATAACGACTATCGGCCGCATATTTAAATCCAAAGATTTTTTAAGAACAAATCTGGTTTGAGGCATAGGCCCTTCCATGGCATCCACCATCAAGATTACGCCATCCACCATTCTAAGTATTCTTTCCACTTCACTGCCAAAATCGGCATGGCCCGGAGTATCCACAATATGTATTTTAGTGTTACCATATTTGACCGAAGTGTTTTTGGAAAGTATAGTTATCCCTCTTTCCCTTTCAAGGTCATTTGAATCCATAATACAATCGGTAACCTCTCCCGTTTTATCCGCAAAAGCTCCAGTCTGACGAAGCATAGCGTCCAGCAAGGTTGTTTTACCATGGTCAACGTGAGCTATTATCGCTATATTACGTAAATCTTTTCTGCGTTTATCTGTATTTGTCATAAATATTTTTCCTATTTTAATTAATCCTTTTTAATATTAGATTCTTTCTCAGTTACTTCTTTTTTTAGTTTGGCAATTTCCTCGCCTATTATTTTAACCTGCGCATAGTCGCTGTGTATTTCAGGCGCTGAAAGTTTTTCAGCCAATACTTCCATTTCTTTTTTATGTTTTAAAATTTCAGCTTCAAGCTTTTTATTATTTCGCAGCCGGTCTCTTTCCATAGCTCTTTGCCGTCGCACGTCTTTACGGTTCAGGCCTTTTTCTTGCGGTGAAAAATCTTCCACCTTCGCTGAACTAGCTACGGAGGACATGCCCGCCGCCTCGGCTTTAATTTGTTTTTGCCGGCGGTTAAAATATTCATAATTTCCGGGATAAATAGCGGGCCGGCCATTTTCTATATGAACAATATGACTAGCTAAAGCATTAACAAAATATAAATCATGGCTTATAAAACAAAGCGCTCCCTCATATACTTTAAGCGCCGCTATAAGAGCGTCCACACTCGGCATATCAAGATGCGTTGTGGGTTCATCCATTAAAAGAATATTGGGCGGATCCAATAAAAGTTTAACCAGGGATAATCTGCTTTTTTCCCCTCCGCTTAAAACTTCCGTTTTCTTAAAAACATCATCGCCATGAAAAAGGAATGTTCCCAAAACGGTTCTAACCATTAATTCAGAATTCATTCTGTCATTATCCAAGGCTTCTTCCACGACGGTTTTATCGGGGTCCAAAATACCGGCTCTATGCTGAGAGAAATAACCCGTCTTAACATTATAACCGACGATTCTCTCACCCGAATCGGGCTTGACCACGCCGGCAAGAATTTTAAGGAGTGTGGATTTTCCCGCTCCATTATGACCGACAAAAGCCATCTTCCAGCCTCTTTCAAATTCAAAATCAATATCCTGATAAACCTTAATTTTTCCGCCATCTTTTAAATCATAAGTCTTATTTACTTGTTTTAGTGTCAAACATCTAACACCTGTTCTTGTAGGCTGAGGAAACTTAATTTTCATTTGCCGTGTCTCATTCGGCAAAACTATCCTTTCCATTTTATCCAAACGCTTTATCATACTTTGCGCTCTCGCCGCCGTTGAAGCACGGACGCGGTTTCGAGCTATAAAATCTTTCATATCTTCTATTTCTTCTTTTTGTCTTTTCCAGGCATCTTTAAGCCTTTCACCTTCTTCTTTTTGCTGCGCAAGATAATGCTCATAATTGCCATGATAGACTTTAAGTTTTTTATCAGCCACAGCCACAACGGATCTGCAAACGGTATTGATGAAAGAACGGTCATGAGATATTATAAATACGGCTCCTTGATAAGAAGCCAGAAAATCCTGAAACCATAAAAGAGAATCAACATCCAAATGATTGGTGGGTTCATCCAAAAGCATTAAAGTGGGTTTTTTTATAAGCAAATTGGCCATAGCGACACGCATAGCCCAGCCGCCGCTTAGAGTACTGACAATA
>CAZHQC010000163.1:0-3752 GCA_964534135.1 uncultured Elusimicrobiaceae bacterium
CGGCATTATTTAAACCAAGGCTATCTAGATCGATTTTTCGCTTTTTGGCTTTTCTGAAAACTTCATGGGAATAGATGGGTATCTTAAATTTTTTTATTTTTTTCATGAGATTTATTAGCAAACAATTCATTTAGAACTAAAGGTTTTCCGCCACTGTTTCGTGGCGGGGAAACTAATCTCTCTTAATTCTAAATTCTAATGCTTTAATTATTTTCTTTTTGACCAGTGATAAACTACTGATGAAGCAATGGCTATCGTGGAATACGTTCCCGATAAACAGCCTATCATCATCGCGAAAGCGAAATTATTTATCACATGTCCTCCAAATATAAACAATATAAATACAACTGTGAAAGTAGTGAAACTGGTTATTATTGTTCTTGAAAGTGTTTCGTTTACACTTAGGTTTATAAGTTCTCCAAGACGCATTTTTGGAAATTTATTTATATTCTCGCGCATTCTGTCAAAAACAACTATGGTGTCATTAATAGAATAACCGCCTATTGCCAAAAGCGCGGCAATTATCACTAAATCAATTTCTCTGTTTGTAAGAGAAAGAGCGCCTACGGTTAGAATAACATCGTGAGCTAAAGCGAAAAGTCCGGCAGCTCCCCAGATGGGATTGGAAAAACGGAAAGCTATATAAACAACAATGCCGAACAAAGCAAAAATCATGGCAAAAATAGCTTTTTTTGTAAGATCTCTTCCTACGACAGGACCGACATAATCTCTTTGCTCTTCAATAAAAGGATTGTCTTTTATATTTTCTTTGAGGCCCAATAATATTTTATTTGCCACATCATTTACATTTTCCTGAGAACCTTTTACTTTTAATGCAAAAGCCTTATGCTCGGCAAATTCCTGTATAACGGGCTTAATTCCAGCTTTTTTCATGGCTGAACGGATATCTTGTATCTTTACAGGTTTTTCAAATTTTACCTGAAGAAGCGTTCCTCCGGTAAAATCAAGACCAAAATGCATGCCCTTTACGCCCATGGATATAAATCCGGCCAGAATCAAAGCCCCTGAGATTGCAAAGAATGTGAATCTCTTGGCTACAAAATCTATGCTTGTTTTATGGATAAACCTAATCATATGCTGATCTCCTTTGGATTGGATGTAAGCCAAAACTCATAAATAGATCTGGTCACAAAAACTGATGTGAAAACACCTATAAGAAGACCTATCGTTAGAGTTAAGGCAAAGCCTTTAACAGGACCTGAACCGAACTGAAACAAGAATACGGCTGCTATCCATGTTGTAGCATTTGTGTCAAAAATAGCGCTCCATGCTTTATCATAAGCGGTAGGTATAACCATAGCTAAAGGTTTCCCTAAAGCTATTTCTTCTCTCATTCTCTCTAGAATAAGAACATTGGCATCAATAGCCATTCCAAGACTGAGTATTAATCCCGCTATGCCAGGCATTGTTAATGTGGCTGCGAAATAACTCATAGCCGCCATAAGAAAGACAAAATTCAAGAAAAGAGCTATGGCAGCTAAAAAACCACCCATTTTGTAATAGAAAATCATAAAGACAACAACACACATGAATCCTATTGCAGAGGCCAAGAGTCCTTTTCTTATAGAGTCTTTTCCAAGTGTTGGTCCAACAACCCTTTTTTCAATTATTAATACCGGAGCGGGTAAGGCACCGGCTCTAAGAACGATAGCCAGATTACGGGCTTCTTTCAAATCAAAATTTCCTTCAATAACACCACTACCGCCGCTAATCCGGCTCTTTATTACTGGAGCTGAACGGACAACCTCATCAAGGACTATGGCAAGTTGTTTGCCAACATGTCCGCCTGTAAATTTACCGAAAATTTTTCCACCTTCTTTATCAAAAGTAAAGCCTACATTGGGGATGCCGAATTGCTGATCTGTTTCAACTCTGGCATTCTCTAAATTAGCCCCGGTAACAGCGGGGGTGTTTGATAGGACATAGTAGCGTATTACGGGATTTTCATCATCGGTTTTGCCTTTATGAAGGCTGGAGTTTTCAGGCATAATTTTGGCTATCTTGGAAATTAATTTACCCTTATCATTGAAAGGAGAGTCATCCAAATCTTCAATCGCTCTTAAAACTTCTTGAGCCTTTTCACTATCATCCACGAGAGTAAATTCAAGCATGGCGGTTTTTCCGATAAGATTTTCAGCTTCTTCAGTGTCGGATATACCAGGAAGGTCAACGGAAATCCATCTTTCACCCTGTCTGTTTATTGGTGTTTCTCCAACACCGTATTGGTCAACTCTATTGCGGATAATTTCTATGGCTCTATTGATGGCATCAGCAACATTTTCTTTCTTTTTTAATTTATCCACTTCAAGTTCTAATAGAAGGTGCGTGCCGCCTTTTAAATCCAAACCGAGGTTTAATATTCTTTTCGGTCTTAATCTGGATGCTTCAAGTTTTTGTCTTTCCGGCGCGGTTTTTGTGTACCAGTCCGCTGAAGGATAAATTAGCCAAACGGCCAAAATTAATAAACTCAGTATTATTCCCAATTTCCACTGAAGTGTCTTCATAGTTCGCTCCTATTTAATATTGATTCAAGATTGGTAAAATAATTAAATCCGTTTCCGGATTTTAGAATCTTGCCTCAAATAATATATTCTTTAGATGGTTTGTTTTACGATGTTTGCTATAGAGGACCTTGACATTACAACCTTGACATTATCCGCTATGCTTACTTCAAGTTCATCGCCTTTTATGGCTTTGATAGTTCCAAATATACCGCCGGAACTTAAAATCTTATCTCCCGTTTTAAGGGCTTCAAGCATTATTTTTCTTTCTTTCATTTGCTTCTGCTGAGGACGTATAAGCAGAAAGTAAAAGATAATCATTATGATAATCAAAGGTGCTAAATTCATTAATCCTGGTGAAGCTGCGGTCATTTGTATCCTCCACGAATCTATTACAAATTTTAAGACTCCTTATTATAACAGATTTCCTTTTATATTTAATAGTACTTCCTTAAAGGTGATTTTATTTATTGGCAGTCTGATAGATATAGCCAATAATACCCTCTGCTATTCCGCCACAGGCGGTCGGTGGGATAACCTAGGCATTTTTAAAATAAGAGTCAAAGAACTCTTTTTTCTTTTGTAAGAAATTATCATCTGCAATGGCTTTTTTTATTATCTCGGTTTGTTTTATGAGAAAACGGAGATTATGTATAGACATTAATCTGGAGGCTAAAAGTTCTCCGGAACGGTAAAGATGGGATAAATAGCCTTTTGAATAATTTTTACAAGTTTCGCAATCGCAATTTGGATCTAAAGGGGAATTGTCATTTTTATAAGGCGCATTTTTTATATAAATTTTTCCTTGGCTTGTAAGAGCTTGGCCATTACGGGCATTTCGTGTAGGCAAAACACAATCGAACATATCAACACCTTGTTCAATACAATTCCAAATATCTTCAGGTGAGCCCAGCCCCATAAAATAAATAGGGCGGTCTAATGGAAGTTTATTCACAGTCACTTTTACTATATCAATCATTTGAATTTTCGTTTCTCCGACGGCTAAACCGCCGATGCAAAAACCGTCAACCGGAAGTGTTTTCATATGTTCGCAGGCTTCTCCTCTTAAATCAGGATAGACGGAGCCTTGTAAGATTCCAAAAAGCAAATGCCTTTTGCTCGGCTTATCTTTTTTAGTTACTTCTTGAAAATGTTTTGCCGCTTTCTCAGCCCATTTTTTTGTTTTTCTTAAGGCTTCTTTAGCTTCGCGATGAGTTGATGGATTTTTAA
>CAZHQC010000164.1:0-3593 GCA_964534135.1 uncultured Elusimicrobiaceae bacterium
AAGATTAAAAGCAAGAGATGTTTTCCTGGCCTTCATTGACCATTTGCCCTCATTTTGAACAAACTTTTCTATGACGGGCACCATTATCAAAAGAAACATTAATGTGGTCAAAACCATCATTAGAGCCATTTGCCCGCGATTAAAAGAAAGTGATTTAGATCGAAGCACAAATTGTTTTAAAGATTTAGCAAAATTTATCATAATGAATTTATCTGATATTTTTTTAAATCTTAATTTCATAATTTTAATCTCTAAACTTTAAACTCTCTGCCTTGATTTAATTCATTATCCTTACTTTTTCGACCGCCATTTGAAGCGCTTTTGAGGCTCCTTCATAGGTTTCTTTTTCAAAAGTGAGAGAAACTGAAATAATTGAATCATCATCGGTTTTAGGATAAGAAAACGCTATATACTTAAGTTTATCGGCAACTATTTTGCCGTCCGCGCCTTCAATGCTTAAATAAAGTTTTTTACCATTTTGATAATATGAAACTTCTCTGGTAGAATCATCGGGCCTATATCTTGTAAAAGTTATTCTTGAATGAGGCGGCATACCGGTAAGCTGGTCAATAACTATCGAAGAAGCTATCGCCTGCCGAAGTTCTCTATTTATATTTTGCAGGGACCCTCGAGCATTTTTTTGAATTTCCGCTCTGGCAAAAGATAGTCTTACAAACCTAAAAGCATTTTTAAAAATTTTAGGAGCGGCAAGAAGAACTATTCCCATTATGGCTACCACTATCATTAATTCCATTAATGTATAGCCCGGTTTTTTATTTTTAAATTTTCTCATATTCTTTTAGTTATATCGGCGAATAGCAATTCGCCAGCTACATTACATTTTTTTCTTTGTGTCTTTTTTTCTTATATTACCAATTAAAATCTCTTTCTACTGTTCCACCCGCAAACACAGTCACAGCATCCACTCCCTCATGCTCATCTCTGTGAACTGTCGGAGTATCACCGCTCCAAGTGGTGTACCAAGCATAAACATTATAAGTATAGCCGCCACGCACCGGCAAACTATAAGTGCCGTCAAAATTACTGCTAACCGCATAATAAATTACACTCCCTGAACACAAGGCTGAATTTAAAGTGGGAGGAGTTGAAGCAATAGTATCAATACTGGCATAAATCAAAACACCGGTATTTATTATTTCCTCATCCGCGCCGGAGCCCACCGTAACATCACCTGTTATATAACCCATGGCCCCTGAAACAATGAAGGTTCCGATGAATAAATCATCATTAGCGGCCACAGTGATGGAAATAGTGGTGGGAGAGGAACTTTCTCCCGCCTCAAGTTGAGTCTCGATAACATATGTCCCGCTTGAAATATCGTTTATATAAAAATATCCGTCATTTCCACTGATTCCGGCGCCGCTTTCAATACCATTTTTAAAAATAGCCACAGGAACATCCGGTAAAGGATCTACACCATTGGTTGTAATCCAACCGCTAAGTTTTCCACCTTCCGAAAGCGTTATATCAACATTTTTTACCATTTCCCCAAGGGCAACCGTAATACTCATAGAGGAGGTTTGAACATACTGAGAATTCTGAGTATCATAATTAGCTATAAGATCCATTGTTTCCGGTTCAACACCCAAGACATAATAACCTAATATGTCCGTGTCAGCAGTACTGCCCCCTGCATAAACAACAATATCCTCTATTGGATGTCCATTAATATCTTCAACCGTCCCCGAAATATAACCCATTGTAGTCGTTGAATCAAGAACAACGTTCATTGAATCAGCAAAGCCATGACTTGTTCCACCAAATGTTCCACTACTTATAAAACTCAAGCCACTTGATATATACACAGTCCAGGAACCCGTGGCAACATCAACCAAAGTGAAATTTCCACCTGAATCCACAACTGCAGAATTTGAAATACCATCATCAGCATAAACAATAGCTCCATCAGCCGGAGTTCCCGTAGCCGGCACTTCACTGTCGGAAGAAGTTTTTGGACCGGCAACACCCGTATGAACTACAAAATCATTTATATTATTATTGCTATCATAAGTTCTTGCATCACCACCAATCATAACTCCCGGACCGGTTCTGCGAATATACATTTCATTAGCTTGAAACCCAATGTTTTCATTTAAAGGAGTTCCTTCGTATATGGGAGGATACACTCCACCCGTTTTCCAACCTAGCATATCTATAAACTCTGAAGTGGCATACCAACCGATTCTCACACCGGCCGCGTTATTACCGGGATCAGTGTTAATTTTTATTACATTCACACAAGTTCCGGCAGTATAAGCGTCCGCATTTACAGTAGTTCCCTCAGCCGTTATGGTCGCTCTATTGGCAAAAAGATAATAATGTTGCGGAGCCAGTGTTAGAGTTGGATAATTATAAATTATAGGAGTAAAAACTCCACCCTGCCCCTGATAAGCCACATCTATTACTCCACTATTAAGGCCGGTAGCCATGGTCCAAGTCCATGTGGTTGGATTATAAACTTCTACCCATTCCTGATAACAACCTCCGGCATCCTTAGTACTTCCTACAACCTGACTTATAACTAGATGGTCGTTTGTATAAACCGTCCCACTAATGGTACCCGTAAACATTTTTGTAAGCGTAAAATCTTTCGTTAATGCTTCGCTCTCTTCAATATCTATGAGCTCTGAAAGAGAGGAAAAATAACCCACTGTGGACGCCCTCAATGTATAGCTCCCGGCTTCAATTGCAAAACTATAGTTCCCATCAATATCTGTAATACCAAAACGGGACGGATTTTCAAGAGCCTTTACCGTTACATTCTCCAACTTATTTCCCGCGACACTCTCATCTATAGTTCCGCTAAAAGTGGCGCTTAAATTAGTGCGTTCAATATTTTCTCTAACATTTCTCAAGTCTAATTGTTTCCAATCACTACCTTCTTTCCATACAACATGAACCTCTATTTCTTTCATTCCGGTATCAGGCTGATTCCAACCTATATATGAAAAATCCCCGCCGGCATCTTCCGCGACTTTTCTTACATGGACATAGCGTTTAAAATTTATACCACCGGCGCCTACTTCTTCCATACCATTGGGAGAAGTGTCATATTCAATGGGAGGATTAAAGTTATAGTTCTTATTTGTTTCAGTGGTTACCAAAACCTGATAATAAGATTTATTTTTTAAAAACTCTATTTTTTCTTGAGCTAAATTATTGGCGAGGCTTCTGCCTTTGGTAACTTGCAGACCTTTATTGAGATAAGCAAATGAACCAATCATTCCCAAAACACCAATGGAAAGAAGACTCATTGCAATCATAAGCTCAACAAGCGTCACACCATTTCTAATAAATAAATGACTGAAAAGATTTTTTTTATCTTTTTTCAATTTCATGCACATAAATTTCCATCAAAAATTATTTATTTTTGATTCCCCCCCCATAGAAACACCTTCCAATTCTTGCCCCATGTAACCTCGTTCATGGGACCAACATCCTTGGAATTTTTCAAATTCCTAAGAGTGACCTGCAACCTGTGACTGGTGACTTAAAAAAGCGCCATGCATCTTTTTATTTACGGATAATAACCTATATCTCCGCCGTCCTCATCAGGAGTGGACTCAAGAAGC
>CAZHQC010000165.1:0-3541 GCA_964534135.1 uncultured Elusimicrobiaceae bacterium
AGTATGCGACGGAGAGAATGAGAATTTCAACATTGGGCAATGTCGGCATTGGGACAACGGCACCGAGTGCAGGATTACATATTGATAGTATTCAATCTGGTGGCAATACAAGTGACCACGACCAACTTCGCATTGACGGTGATTTCAATATACCAACTTCTGGACATGGCATGCATACAGGGCAAATGCTTTATATTGCCAATAGCACATTATCAGGCGATGGATTTCTTTATAATAAACGAGGTATTATAATAGAAGAACAGACTGGCGCTACTGATAATACAAACTTGTTGATAGGCATTAACGGTGACTATAATATTCCTTCTCAAAATTACTCTATTTACAGCGCCAGTACTAGACAAAGTTATTTTGCCGGCAATGTCGGCATCGGGACAACGGCGCCGGGGGCTCTTTTGCATGTAGCAGGCAACTCTACTTTCGGGAATGCTGTTGCCTCAACTAATGTGGAGATGAGGATAAATGGAGTTACATCAAAAGCAACAAGAATCATTTTTCAAGAATCAGGTGTTGATAAGTGGCTTATTGGAAATGGAGCTGCTTCGGAACAAGCTAAATTTGAAATATACAATGCAAATGGAACAATGGCGCTAAGCATCGATAAGGCAACGAGTGTTTCCACTTTTGGCGCGGGTGTTAATGTAAGCGCCGGCAACGTCGGCATCGGAGTTATTCCAAATAATACTAATGGTGGTGTTCTTCAACTTAAAAGCGGTATTACTTTTCCTACAACCGCAGTTGCTTCCACTGATGCAAACACATTGGATGATTATGAGGAGGGGACTTTTACTCCTTCTTATGAATCTCTAGGCGCAACATGGACCACATACTATGAACAGGTGGGATGGTACACTAAAATAGGCAGAGCAGTTACAATAGTTGGTAGGATAAGATGTGGCGCAGCGCCTACAGGAACTCTTACAAATGCGGTATATGTAACCGGATTACCATTTACATCACAAAATATATTGAATTCTCAAACAGCGGTGGCAACTGGTTTGTGTAATTATGACCCCATAGTTACCGGATTAATAGAATGGAATAGTATAAGGATTACAATGTATAAGGCGGGGTCACTATCCATTTGGACAGCAGCGGATACTACTGGAAAGTTTTATTGTTTTTCAACAACTTATTTCATATAAGAATGCTTAAAAGATTAAAAAGTGCCTGCTCCCTTTTTAAATAAAATCCCAAACGAATTTTAACCAACAATTGATTCTCTCGTAAAAAGTCGACGCCGAAACCTGCATGCTGCATTAAGATGTTATAAATATTATATTACATACAATGACAATGATAAAACCGAAAAAATAACTGTTAAAGATATTGTTAGCGCGGTTTTCAATTAACGATGAGGATTTGGCTAATCTGAAATGTTTGTTATAATTATATTTTTGGAACGCTCGCGTTCTAAAAAAAAGAGACAAATATGTTCAGACCAACAGACAAGCAGAGAAAGTTATTTGACACATATGGCTTAATGACGCCGGAGAAATGATTGGTCTGTAAAAAGAGTTGGGCGGGAGTGTTTCGCACTCGCGCATTACCGATTTTGTTGAAGGCCGAAACTGAATTTGCCGAGCTTTACGACAACCGTATGGGACGACCGAATGTTTCCGCAGCATTGATTATCGGAGCGCTATTACTCAAAGAGATACGCAACCTAACGGACATGAGGCTTTGGAGTGTTTGGAATTTGACTCAAGGTGGTGGTATTCATTCGGGCTTGAGCCGGATAAGACGAATATGTGTCAGAAGACACTGCATAATTTTCGGGCAGGATTAATGAGACATGATAAAGCGAAACTGATATTCAGAACGGTGAGCGATAAGCTTATTTCCGCGCTTGGCGTCAGCGCGACAAAGCAAAAGCTGTTAGGAAAAATTTAAAAGTGCACAGTTTAAGAATTAAAAGTGCATAGCTAAAAACTGTAACATAAACTCCAAAAAGGAGAATTATGTTATGGCACAATTACATAAAAAATTCACAGATAACCAAGTAAAAGAACTTTTGAAGCTTTATCTCGTAAAACAAATTAAACGAAATTACATTCAAGAAATTTTAGGGATTAAAAGAAGGCAATTTTGTAAATTGGTCAGCCGATATAAAGATAATCTAAATGGTTTTTCCATCCAGTATACGAGAATAAAACAAACTCGCTCAATTTCTGAAAACATTGAAAACAATATTTTGAAAGAATTATATGTTGAAAAAGAACTTATCAACAATAAAAATGTTCCCATTCGTTCTTATAACTATATCTACATTAAAGACCGTCTTAAAGAAGAATATCGGCAAGAAGTTTCCTTGCCAACGATTATTTCCCGAGCAAAAAAATATAATTTTTATCTTAAGAAACCTAAACGCAAAGCTCATGACAGAGAAGTTTTAACCAATCATATTGGAGAGCTTGTTCAACATAATTCTTCACTGCATCTCTTTGCTCCCGTGGCCGGAGAAAAATGGTATTTGATTACTTCTATTGATGATTTTAGCCGATATATGTTTTATGCCACATTGCTTAAATGAGAAACTTCATGGACGCATATTGATGCCGCTCAAACGGTATTTTTTAAGCATGGCTTACCTTTTTCTTACTATGTCGATTCTCATTCCATCTTTCGCTTTGTTCAAGGCAAGGATTCACTCTGGCGTAAACATTGTAAACTTACCGATGATGTTGATACTCAATGGAAACAAGTTTTAGAAGATTGTGGTGTAAAAGTCATATATGCTCTTTCTCCTCAAGTCAAAGGAAAAATTGAACGGCCTTATCAATGGCTCCAATATCATTTAGTTAAAAACTTGTGTTAGAAATAATGTAACGCTTCTATCGCAAGCACAAAGAATTTTAAATAATGAAATTCATCGTTATAATTATCGTCAGATTCATTCTACCACAGGAGAAGTGCCTTATTTTAGGTTTCAAAAAGCGCTCAAGGAAAAGTAATTACTGTTTAGAGAATTTCAAGTTCGCGCGCCATATAAATCCGTCAAGGATATATTTTGTCTGAGAGTTAACAGAACTGATGATGCTTATCGAAAAATTTCAATTAATAATTTGAACATTAAGGTTAATGGCGCCAATCCGGGGAACTTCATCGAACTTCGAGTTTCTCCCATTAACAAAAATTTATCGGAAGTTCGTTTTTGGTACAAAGGCAGACTTTTAGATATTCAAAAATTCAAGAATAGTATGTTTAAAGGAGTGCGCTTTTAAACTTTAAATCTGTCAAAAACTGTGCACTTTTAAATTTTAGATGACATAAAATTAATTGCCTCTTGACAAGTCAAGGTTCATCTGCTACAGTATGTATGCGTTCCTAAGTGGATCGCGACCTGTGAACTTCCCCAGTATTGAGGGAAAGCGAAAACCCGCCAAAAGCGGGTTTTTGCATTATATGGTCCCTTTTATCCTTTATCTTCCTTTTTAATCTAAAATGTCCGGCTTTAACCGGGGCAAGCGTGTAGTAATTTTTTTAAAATGTCATATATGCGTTAAATAGAAATGTCATAGTC
>CAZHQC010000166.1:0-3536 GCA_964534135.1 uncultured Elusimicrobiaceae bacterium
GTACTTTATATATAGGTATACATAATAAATCTGTGTTCGTCAACACGCCCTAGTAATTTGAGCCAGGGTATTTTCTGCCCACTTACTGTCACTTTAAACCTTTTCTTCATTATTTAATCCCGGATTGTTGCTAAATACGATACATCAAATTTTGTTTGCTTCGTAAGATTCGGTGTGGGTGCACTTTGGGTAATTTTTACAACCCCAAAATTTTTGTCCTTTATATGCGCCCTTCTTTCCCAACCTTAAAATCATCGGCTTTTCGCAATAAGGACATTTCGGAGTAATATCCTCAAACTCTTCTGAAAACCCGTCCTTAAATTCTTCTTTCATTTCAGCCGGCATATAATCTCTTTCGTCATATTTCTTTTTACCAGTATTACTGGGAACAATTTTGGTTTCAACTTTTACACGTTTTTTTATTTCCGGTTTTACTTTTTTCTTTTTAACCTTGGAAATAAGGCCCATGAGCCTCTCACCATCAATCATCTCTATAGGTTTATCTTCTGTAAATTCCAAAGCTGGAACGGTGAAGCCTCCTGAAGTAACTAAAACCGCCTTACTCGCAGATTCATCCACCATGACGCCATATAATTCTCGCGCTATTTTGACATCCACTTTGTATGCTTTCCAATGTTTACATTGAATAATTATCTTCTCACCATTTTTCTTCGCTATTAAATCTATCCCACCATCAGGGCCATCTTCCCCCTGTACTACGCTATAATCTTTCTGCCTATAGTATTCACCTATAAAGTATTCAAATTCTTTCCATGATAAATTTCTAATTTCATCCAATGATAAATCTAAATTAAAAGCCTTTTTTTTCCAAAGGAGTCTTGCAAAATGAACAAGCGAAAGAAAAACAAAGAAAAATCCTAAATATTTTGGAAAAACACTTAGCGGTTCAAGGACAGGCCCTAAAGGCCCAGAAGCATTCCTAATATTTGCTTCTACAATAAAACAAAAAACAGCTATTATACCAGCACCCTATAATGGATTGGAAATATGGTTCCGTCTTTCCTTATATATTCCTTTTTATAAACACCGGAGTATCCTGTTTTCATAACTTTTTCAAAAAGGTCATGTTCCATTGTATGCCATTTTGCCGGCGTAAGTTCCTGATAAGTGATTGACTTAATTTTTTCAGATGTATATCCCAGCATTTTAAGGTAAGCCTTGTTTGCATCCAAAGTTATACCATCTAAAGAATTGATAACAATACCTTCTCCGTTGTAATTTTCGAGTTCCTTAACAAGAATGTCATAACTATCGGTATTCATCAATAAATTAACGCCTGTCGATTTGATCTCTTCAATAAGTTTTTGAGGGGATTCAATACTCAAGCTGCTACGGCCGATTTCTTTAATCTTTTCTGCTGCGCAATTCTGCGCAAAAAAGGTCATAACAAAAAATAAGACATAATTAATGATTGTTTTAGCATAATTTCCCATAGTTAAGGCTCCTGGTTTTATTTGATATTTACTAAATTTAAAACTGTATAACGGCCGAAATGAGCGGCTTTAGCCGCGGAAAAAATCCGCGAGAAATTTAATCCTAAAGGTCCTCAATGTTAACTGTCACATTATTTCTTTTTGCTACCACATCAAAAGCCTCATTGAGTTCTTCTTTGCTATGCTCAGTCTCTAATACACATGTTTGATTAGCTTGGCTGTATTTAACAAGTCTTATCCTTAAATGCCTCAGATTCTTATCTATATCTACTAGTAATTTGAGCCAGGGTATTTTCTGCCCCCTTACTGTCACTTTAAACCTTTTCTTCATTATTTAATCCCCTGAGTTTTTAAACACTCAAGACCTAAGACCCTGCTTAAATTTTTTTTAGTACCAACTCCCAACTATTACATCTTAGAATAAGGAGTACTGGAAATCAATCTCGTTAGCGGCAGTTTCGCTTTGGTTTTCCCAATAAAAAGTTGTCAGGCTACTTTTTCAGAAATCAAGAACACTATCGTCAGTTTTGATTGGTTTTTCCAAACCCGCATTGAAGGCCAGTTGTATAACAAGGCCGCCTCTTGAGCAAAAACTTTATAAAAGAAAATCCAAATAATTGTCCTTATTCACTAAAAAAGTTTTGGTGTCTTTATAATTCTCTTTCCAATCTTTTGGAAATTTATATTTTGAAACGCTCCATTTGATTTCATAGGCTGAAATTTTTCCAGATATCTCTTCAAGCAAATCAATTTCTTTTCCACCATAAGTTCGCCAAAAATAAAAATTAATCGGCATAACTCTATTAAAAGCCGCTTTTTTTATTTTCTCCATTACAAAGAAATTCTCCCACAAAGCTCCCTTGTCATTTCTTAATTTAAGATTCTGATACTGGGATATAACCGCATTCCTAATGCCATTGTCCACAAAATAATATTTACATTTTGAAGTTATTTCGCTTCTTAAATTACCACTAAAACCACCCACCTTTTTAATGACAAAGTTTTTTTCCAATAAATCCAAATATCTTCCAACCGTTTTAACATCAATTTTTAAATTATTTGATAATTCATTTAAAGAAACCAAATTTCCTATTTGAAAAGCAATCAATCTCAACAAGTCAATCAAAATTTTAGAGGATTTTATTTTTTCAAAACTTAAAATATCTTTTAATAAATAGGAGTTCGCTATTTCTTCCAAAATCTCAATTTTTTCTTTTTTAGTTTTCGCCATTACAACTTCAGGATAAGACCCGAATATTAAAAATTCTTCCAACTTTTCTTTTAATTCCGATTTATTCCATAAAGATAAAAGTTCTTTTTGCGAAAAGGGATACAAAATCAAAGTTCTTTTCCTTCCGGTTAAAGGTTCTCCTGTTTTTTGAGCAAGTTCAAATGAGGATGAACCGGTAGCGATAATGAATAAATCTTTAACATTGTCAACGAGGATCTTTAATCCAAGTCCGATATTTTCAATCTGTTGAGCCTCATCTACGGCAAAAATTTTATAATCCGCCGCATATTCGCAGATTTCCTTTATATTTTGCGAACCCAAAATTTCCTTCACCCTTATGTCGTCCCCTGAAACAAGCTTATACTTATATTCGTTTTTTTCCAAAAAATCATTTAAAAGAGTGGTTTTTCCCGCTCTTCTGGGCCCATAAATTATCAAGACCTTGCCTTTTTTTATTAATTTTTGCAAATCATATATTCTTTTTATCATAAAAACATTATACTACAATTCCATAAATTAAGCTTAATTTATGGAATTGCAATCCATAGTTTATGTAAATCATCAATGAAAGTTGTCTGGCTACTTTTTCATGAGTGACTCGGTAAACTTACAGACTTCTACATTCCACTTACTGACAGGACCCGCGAATAAATCTCAATAAAATAAAGTGTGAATTTTGGGTTTTTTGTCAGTTTTTTTAAAGAATTTCAGAAAAAGGTACCTGACACCTTTATATGAATGTTGCTCGAAACAATATATCAATTTTTAATTGTCAGCGGTCTAGCTGCTCTGCTGCCTAGTGTAGTGCTTCCAACGCTTCTTTACATTTGGCGATTTTTGTCAGAATCTGC
>CAZHQC010000167.1:0-3519 GCA_964534135.1 uncultured Elusimicrobiaceae bacterium
TTAAGAAAGATTTTAGCAAATTATGCCACTATTTAAGCGGTCAAAACACTAGTAGGTTGAAGTAAAGGTTCAAATCCTTTCGGAACTACAAAATAATTATACAATAATTATTAATTAAATTCTTATTTCCTCTACTTTCTACTCTCTGATATCTGATTACTGCTTTTGAGCAAGGACCATAAGTCTATTGGTTTTGTTTGAAAGTTTCTCCCCTTCAAAACTGCCCCAGAATTTCAAAGGTTTAAAACCCGATTTTTTAAGAGCGGCGCTTAAAGTTTGTTTATTATAAAGCCGAGTAAAAAACTTTTTTTCAATACATTTGGTTTTCGAAATTTTTATCCAGCGATTGTTTATTCCCTTTTTATTTTTAGTAAATTCATGTTCCTGAAGGAGAAAGGAACCTTTTTCAATTTCAAGCCAATCGGTTTTTTTAAAGTTGTTTATTATAAAATCGCCATTAATAATATCCATTAAAAATAAACCTTTTGGCTTAAGGGCTCTGTTTACTCCTTTTAAAACTTTTATGTCATCAGAGAAGTTTTTAAAATAACCGAAACTTGTAAACAGATTTAAGGCCGCGTCAAATTTATTTTTAAATTTTAATTTCCGCATATCCCCACAGGCAAGGTTTATATTAAGGTTTAATTTTGTGGCTTTTATTCCCGCTTCTTCTAAATATTCTTTTGAAAAATCATAGCCAGTAACGATAAAACCTTTTTTAGCCAGCACAAGAGAATGTCTTGCAGGACCGCAACATAAATCCAGTATTGTGGATTTTTTTTTAAGTTTTAATTGTTTCAGTAAGAAAGAAACTTCGCTTGGAGCTCTCTGTATAGATATTTTTGAAGCGGGATTATAAAATGAATTTTTAAAAAAATCCTTATGCCAGTCTTGTTTAACTTTCATATTTTCCTCTATTGTTCGGGTTCTTCCACAGACATAACCCACTTTTGAAAGTTTACCTGTCAGTTACTTTATTAACTTCATCTAAGAGCTGTTCGGCATCTTGCAAAAGCTTGCGAGCTTCTTTTTCCAAAGGATCTTCGTCACTTGGTTTCGGCTTACTTTTTTTTCGAGTAATTTTCGAGGGTGATATTTTTTTGCCTCCCGGTAAATGGATAACCGTGCTGCCGAACTCAGGTTTATCTCCCGGCATATAGATAGCCGCTGTGCCGAACTCAGATGCTTTATAAGCTTTTGTGGTCAGCCCCCTAATTAATGTTACTTTGCATGAATTTTCGCTAAGTGCCGGATTGGTGACCCATACGCGGATTTCAGGAAAAAAGTAGGGCCCGTCGGCAGTAAGTGCGGGAACATACTTCCTATTAGCGGCATTTACGATTGCAATATTAATCTCCTTTGGCTGGCCCGCTTGCAATTCTGTCCACTCTGGTACTGAAGAGAAAGGATGATTATGAGAGGATAAATCCTTTGGCACCCAGTCCTCACCGCCAATAATAAGCGGCTGCTTGGCCAATAGTGTGGCTTTAACTAATATATATCCTGAGCCGGGCACATGGCTTTCCGTAACTCCGGAAACTGATAGAACCTCCTTTACATTTTTTTGGCAGGCGAGGCGCTCATCTTCAAAAGTTTTAATAAATTTTTGCATTGGGCTGATCCACTGTAAACGCCAAATAATAGCGCTCATTAAAAAAATGACCAAACCCATTACTAAAGTATTTATCCCAAAACATTTTATTGGGCCGCGATTTTGCCTGATGATTTGAAATTTATAAAAAGCAAACAATGTTAAGACGATAAATATACTAAAGTAGCCCAGTCTAACAAGGAAGTAGATGCCACCGCCGAATAAGCTGCGAATTAACATGACAAAGCACATTGCCGTATGCCAGCCAAGAATTCCAAATGTTAGCAGGAAAACCGGCAGAAGCCAGCCCATGCCTTTTTTTGGCGCGGATATATTATCGGAAGTGTTTTTTTCGTTTTGAATTCCGTCACTTTGCTCAATAACAATCTTTTTCTGTGAGGATATGGAGTCGAGAAGATTTCTTTCCCCTTTAGTCGCCATAATCCACTTTGGTATAAGGCCCTTGTCATGCATGACTTCTAAATTTTTTTGAGCCCTTTCATAACCTTGATTTGCGGCTTTAGTCCACCATTCAGCGGCTGTTTTATAATCTTTTTCAGTTCCCAAGCCATCGAAATATATTATTCCCAAACCGCATTGAGCTTCCGCGTTTCCCTGATTTGCTGCTTTAGTAAGCCATTTGGCGGCTTCAATGTAATCCTGTGGAGCATCTTTTTCATCATAGTACATCTTTGCTAAATCCAGTTGAGCCTGTACATCCCCTTGCTCGGCAATTTGCATAAGTGATTTCACAGGTGAGTCTGAGCTATGGGTAAAATGAAAATATAAATTCTTAATCATGCCGCCAAGAGCGCCGACAAATGGAACAGGGAAAAGAAGCGCTGCATATATGGCCAAGTAAAGAGGTTTTTTGCCTACAAAATGTTCTTTGCCCATAAAGTTGCCGGCAAAAATTAAACACTCCATCCACATAAAGCGCCATGCCAATAGCAATAGAACCGGAATCAGTAAAGGGAGTGTAGATATTAATCCCGATATTAAGCCTGATTTTGCGTTTTTCCATCCATTAGCAGATTGAGTTGGCTTAGTGCAGAGGAATCCAAGAATAGTTAGTGATGGGTAAAATCCCAAAAGCCAAGCATTGTACATGTTTTGAAGTGTGTCAACGCTTATCCAGATATTAAATAAATACCGTGGCCCATTTTCATTTAAGAGGTGGTAGAGCACGGGGAAAATTACTATATATGTAAGGGTGAATATACTACCAGCAATCAAGCCTCTTGAATTAGGTTTTACAAAATTTATAAAAGTCATATTACATGCACCTATGAAATTTATAAAAGCCATACTCCATTTAGTGAAGGTTGGTAATTTAGCCATAGATATTATTTTACTTCTCACGTTTATGTAAAAGTTTTAGATGATTATTCCCACGCTATCACTCTGTTTCTTTTGTCGGCATAACCCATTTTGGTATAAGGCCCTTGGCATGCATGACTTCTAAATTTTTTTGAGCCCTTTCATAACCTTGATTTGCCGCTTTAGTCCACCATTCAGAGGCTGTTTTATAATCTTTTTCAGTTCCCAAGCCATCGAAGTATATTATTCCCAAACCGCATTGAGCTTCCGCATCTCCCTGATTTGCCGCTTTAGTAAGCCATTTGGCGGTTTCAATATAATCCTGTGGAGTATCTTTTCCATCATAGTACGTTCTTGCTAAATCCAATTGAGCCTGGACATCCCCTTGCTCAGCGATTTGTATAAGCGATTCAATGGGTGATTTTTGTTTATTAGGTTTAAAGCGAAAATATAAATTTTTAATCATGCCACCAAGACCGCCGACAAATGGAACAGGGAAAAGAAACGCTATAATTATGACCAAGACAAAAGGTTCTCTAGTTTGAAAATTGAGGGTAAATATTATCCATGCAAAGCGCAACACTATTATCAATAGGGCTGAAACTAGT
>CAZHQC010000168.1:0-3506 GCA_964534135.1 uncultured Elusimicrobiaceae bacterium
AGCGAGACAAAAATTTAAATATAATTCACCAGAATTCATACGGTCAAAGTACTAGGTCTTTTTGTCTTGCCATGAAACAGTTTTTCTGATATAACATAAATGACAATTTATGCTGTTAATTATGACGAGGAGACTATATGAATAAATTCAATATTGTGGTGGCGATAATTCTTTTGTTTTCCGCCAAAACTTTCGCAGTTGATATGGATTTTGACCAAGGCATGGATATAAACACCATAATCACAAAAGTCAACTCAAACTCAGAAAAGGCCATTTCGCCTATTCAAGAACAGCTAAACGAAAGTATTAATGAATTAAACTCTTATAATGAAAACCACTATAGCTACCAGAATAATCATTCCGGGCATAATAATAACCATAGCTCCTGGTATAATGATAACCACAATAATTACCCCGATGATGGTCATCATTATTATGAGTCTTATACCGATATGGATTGTGTAACATGGGAGTTTACTTCGCAAACACCGAATACAAGAACCGAAACTCTTTACGGGGAAACCAGAGTGTGTCCCATCAGCAATGGCCTGCAGCAATATTGCCGAGACACCGGTGATATCTACAGCAGAGAAGTGACGGTTAATATCGGACAGCGGAAACTTGAAGCATGGGAAACAGAATCTCTTAAAGTCTGCCTCGAATCACAAGATTCCGCCAAAGTAGATATCGAAAAAATGAGTTATGAATACACTGTAACCTCAAAAAACAGAGACAGTTTCTGGGGGAAACATTCTACGGAATTTACGCTTACCCCGGGAAAGAAAAAATTGACAAAACCCTCTTTCGAAGACCTTGAGTTGGGCTCCATAAAGACAATGTCGAATGGAAGCGTTGTTATAATCTTAAAAGACATGAGAGCCGAGTATTTCAAAGGAGAAAAAATAGATATTTCTCTAAGTGGTATGCATATAGTGGAATTTGATGACGACAAGACCTCCGAAAGCAACAGTGATCAGTCACTCATTTTCATCAACGCTTCCAAAACATTTGATGTATCGCCGTATTACGAAATGAAAATCCTGGATAAAGACGTTAAAGGTAAGTATATGGTTATAGTAAAATTTTCCCGTAAAGGACCTCTTTCTTCAGATGAAGAGGAAACTAAGGTAATACCTTTTGAATTAAAATGATGAATATACTACCGAAAAAATAAGTTTCCTTATTAACAATTAAAATAACCCCTCAATTTTCATTGAGGGGTTATTTTTTATTATTACTTTGTTTCTTTTATTGCTTGTTCCGACCACATCCGTTCCCGAATAAGAAATTTGCTTCCGCAAATTTTCCGATTCGGGAGAAGTTACCTATTTCTCTGCTCACTGATTACCATTTACCGGTAATTGCCTCTTGCTGTTTCTTGTGACCTGTTACCTGTTGCCTGTTGCCTTTTTACCTACAGCGCTATCGCGCTGTTTTACCAAGTATATCCCTGACCAGTAAGCCTCTCAACTCTGGTTTTAACAATCTCTGATTTATGAGCTTTTCTATCTTTCATTTTAGCTTGAAGCTCTCCTATTTCTTTATTCATGTTTTTGATTCTAAGCTCTTGTCCTTTAGCTCTTAAATCAAAAAGTCTGGCTACTTTTGTTTTCAATTTTTTTTCAATTGCTTTCTTTTCACTGCTTGAAGCTTTTTTATATTTAAAACTAAGCTCTCTTGTTTCATATTCAAGCTTAATACCTTCAACCATATCCTTTTCCATGGTAACATCACCGCCATGACGTTTACACATCATTAAAGGTTTTGAAGCCTGCCTTAAGATTAGCTTATATTTTCTTTTATTGGTTTCTTTCAATTTTTCAAGTTTCTTGGCAAATGTAGAATCATGTTTCTTTATTGTGCCGAGAATTTCTTTTTCAATCTCAAGAGCCTTATCATAGCCCATCTTTTTATTTTTAACGCGCTTTGTTATTTTATTCTTTATGTTCTTCCGGTTACTGTTCCCCTCACCATCTTTTTGGCGCATTCTCATACCTTCTTTCTGAGGCATTCTCATACCGTCATCATCTGAGTTAAAGCCACGCTCTCCGCCATAACCGCCGCCACCCATGCCCTGAGCATTAAGGTATACGCCAGCCATTGAAAACATCAATATAAGACCTATCACATACACTATATTCTTTTTCATAATAATATCCTCCCATTTTCCGATTCTATTTCACTTTCAGTATTTTCATACTCCGAATCTTCTCCGGACTCGCCATAGTCGCCAAGCGAGAAATCTTTTTCTTCATACATGCTATATTCCAAACTATCCAAATCATTATCTATATTTGAAGTCCAACTAAGATTCACTTCTTTTATACTTGAAGGCAGAAACACTCCCACCATTAAAGCAGCAAAAACCAAAGTTGAAGCGCTAACCTTCCAGTGATTGCGAATACCTTCAAAAATATCTCCAAAATTAAATTTAGGAGTTTCTTCTTTATGCGCCTGAAGAACAAGCCCTTCAATCAAAGATTCGGGTGGCTGTGCCTTAGAATTATCAAGATGATTTGAAACACCTTTTAACACTTGAAGATTCTTTTTGCATTCCACGCAAGTAAGCAAATGCTCTTTTATTTTCTCCGTTTCATCCTTATCGGTTTCATTATAGAAATAAAGTAAAATTTTCTCGGAATATTTGCAGTTCATACGGCCTCCCCGATATGCCCCAATTCTATTTTTAATTTACCTAAAGCTCTGGACATTCTTGCTAAAGCCGTACCAATGGGAACTTTAAGTATATCCGCTATTTCTTTAAAAGAAAGTCCCCAATAATGTCTCATAATAAATACTTCTCTTTGTTCATCTGAAAGGATTTCAAAAGCCTTCTCAATTCTCTCACCGCTTTCACTTTTTATCAAACCATTCTCGGGAGACAATTCCTTAGAAGCTACTGTTTCAGCAAGAGATTTAAAATCCTCTCCCTTAACTTGATCCAATGACTCAATATGCCGATTTTTATTTCTTCTAAAACTATCCATAACCGTATTATGCGCTACCGTATAAATCCAATTGGCAAATTTTTTTTCTTCATTATAAGAATCTATATTCTTTATGAATTTTAAAAATATCTCCTGGAACAAATCATTGGCGGAGTCCCTATTTCTGACCATTTTCAAAAGATATGAATAAATTGGAGTTTTATATTTTTCCATGATCGTTTCCAATGCTTGTGTATCGCCTTTTTTGTAAGCCTTGATAAGCTCCGAATCCGTCACTTGATCACTGATGGGTGTCCGTGGTGTTCCTTTGTTAGCCCAGTCCACTCTACCACCTCCTCACCAATCTTTGATTGGTACTCTTTGTAAGTCCACCTTGTGTACTGAGCAGGTGGTAGGGTCATTTTGGCTCCTATATAAGTTAACGCCGCTTGCCCCGATTTTATTGCATTCGCCTTATGGCATTTATATATTATTTGAGTTCCCGTATTGCTCAATAACAGTATACCCAAAAGCTCACATAACTTAAAATAACAAATCCAAACATGTAAAAGATTCTTA
>CAZHQC010000169.1:0-3456 GCA_964534135.1 uncultured Elusimicrobiaceae bacterium
ACTATGACATTTCTATTTAACGCATATATGACATTTTAAAAAAATTACTACAAATAATAATTACCGATTAGTCAGTTTAACATTTTTTTGATAAAATGATTATATTGTTACATTCCATTTAATTAAAAAACACTTCAATAAAGGATAGAAAAATGACCCTACCACCTACCTATTCGCCAAAGGCGAATGTTGATTTAAAGTTTAAGGCAGACTATGTCCGCAGGCAGGTGGTAGGATGAAAATACTATCACTAAATTGCGGCAGCTCTTCCGTAAAATATTCCCTTTTTGATTGGGAAAAGAAATTTCCAATGGCATCCGGTATTATTGAACGAGTTGGCATTGAAGGCTCTTTTATAAGTCATGAAGCTCCGGGTAGAGATAAATTTAAAAAAGAACAATCCTGTTCTAATCATGATGAAGCTATAAAATTAATTCTTGAAACTCTTTTGGATAAAGAGCACGGTGTTATTGATAATTTATCGTCTATAGCGGCCGTGGGCCATAGAGTTGTTCATGGCGGAGAGGATTTTGTCAAATCCGTGATTATAGATGATAAAGTCTTGGAAGCTTTTAAGAGGCTTTCTTCTCTGGCGCCTTTACATAATCCTCCCAATATCTCCGGTATTGAAGCAGCTCAGAAACTTATGCCGGGAGTCCCACATATGGCTATAATGGATACTGCCTGGCATCAGACTATGCCTGTTCCCTCTTATATTTATCCTTTGCCTTATGAATGGTATAAAAATCATTCTATCAGAAGATACGGCTTTCACGGCACATCATTTCTTTATGTGGCTAAGCGCGCGAGTGTTCTTTTGAAAAAAAATATTTTTGAGTCAAATCTGATTATTTGTCATATTGGAAACGGCGCTTCCGTAAATGCTGTTAAAAATGGCGTTTCTTTTGACACCAGCATGGGTTTTACCCCTCTTGAAGGTATAGTTATGGGCACACGTTCCGGAGATCATGGCGTTGCTATTGATTTGCATATGATGCAGAAAGAAAATATTTCTCCAAAGGATATGACTAATATATTGAATAAAAAATCCGGAATTCTGGGGATTACCGGAAAGTATTCCGATAGACGCGATGTGGAATTGGCGGCTGAAAAAGGTGATGAACGCTGTCAGCTTGCCATAGAAATAGAATCTTATAGATTAAAAAAATATATTGGCGCTTATGCCGCCGCATTGGGCGGTGTTGATGCCGTGATATTTACGGCCGGAGTGGGAGAAAAAGGTTCCATTACAAGAGGAAAGGCTTTGGATGGACTTGAGTTTCTTGGAATTGAATATGATAAGGAAAAAAATAATATATCCAAAACAAGAAATGCTGAAACTGAGATATCCACTCCTAACTCAAAAACCAAGGTTTATGTTATTCCCACTGATGAGGAAAGAGTTTTTGTTGAAGATGTTGCCGGCCTTATTGCCGGCACATATGATATACATACAAAATTCGACTATTCTTTTCAAAGTCCGGCATATCGTAATGTTTTGAGAGATACTGCTTTTGAAAAGGAATGTGAAAAGAAGCCTAAGTTAAAAGAAGTTGTTGTGACTTCCGTCGCTGTATAGGAAAAGTAATTATAAATAGAAAAGAGGATTGAGTGGGGCATATAAGAAGTAAGCTTATAAGCAGTTTTTTTGCGATAATCAGTGTTTTTTCCATAGGAACATTTGGTTATTGTTTTATTGAAAAGTGGAGTGTTTTAGATTCTCTTTATATGACTGTTATTACTCTTGCCACTGTTGGCTTTGGCGAAATTAACCCGCTTAGCGCGCATGGCAGAATATTTACTATTATTCTAATTCTTGGTGGGATAGGAATAATGACTTATATTTTTACCACACTGGCTTCAATAGTTGTTGAAGGTCATCTGAAAAATGTGTTTAGGAGAAAAAAGATGGAGTCTAAAATCAAGAATTTAAATAATCATTATATTATTTGCGGAGCGACTCATATTGGCTTAAGCATTATGGAGGAACTTAAAAAAACAAATAACCCATTGATACTTATTGTATTGACCGATGAAGAATATGATGACTTTTCGTCTAAAGGCTTTGCCGTAGTTAAGGGAGATGCGACTAATGATGATATTTTGATTAAAGCCAATATAAAAACCGCTAAAGGAATTTTTTGCGCTTTGCGCAATGACAAAGACAATGCTTTTATCGCTTTGACAGCCAGTGGTTTAAATTCTTCATTAAAAATAATATCTGTTCAAAATGAAGAAGGTGAAAATATAAAAAACAAACTTTTGCGCAGCGGGGCTAATATTGTTATAAATCCATATTTTATCGGCGGCTTAAGAATGGCATCCGAGATGATAAGGCCTACGGTTGTTAATTTTCTTGACCATATGCTGCGAGATGCGAAAAATAAAAATGTCCGTTTTGATGAAATTTCTTTAAAGCCTGATTCGAAAATCATAGGCAGCAAATTGGATTTTGTTCAGAAAATGGACGATGCTTTAGTGGTTGCCATAAGAAATAAAAATAAGAAATATGAGATAAATCCTTCTGAGACAAGAGTTTTAGAAAAAGATGATATTATTGTGGCGCTTGGAAGTGTAGAGCAGATTAATAGTTTTAAATCTAAAATAAATTAGGGTTTCCAGATTATAATTCCTTTTCCCGCGAAAGTTGTATGATGAATTAGTTTTTGTCCAAATTTTTTTACAATAATTTTTTCAAGGTTGTTTAAAGATATCTTAACTCCATTTATCTGAAGATGAGGTAGAGCTTGCAGGCCTGCTTCTTTAGCCGTTCCCTTAAAACTCCAAGAATCCTCAATTAGAATCTTTTTATAATTTATGTTTCTTTTTTTTAAAGCTTCTGTTATTTTTCCAATGAAGTCCGGCGCTTTCTCTTCTACGTCAAAGTGTTTATAAATTTCCCGCATAAAAGTATTTTTTCTTTTCCCCGCCCAGTTTACCACAATACAGTAATCTATAGCCACCGCTTCCATTTTTTTAATGGCAGCGGCTGTTTTTATAGCGGCAGTCATGGATGCGAAAGCGATATTATATTTTTTTTTATATTTTTTAGCTTCAAAATTTTCCCAAGAAGAATATATGGTTTTTAGATTGTTTATTTTTTTAATTTTCACCACTTCCTTCATCTTTTTTAACATTATGGGTGAGAAATCTGTGCCGGTAACCTCTTTTGCCTCAAGAGCCAAAGGAAGAGAGTATATTCCGGTGCCACAGCCTATATCAATAATGGTTTTGTCTTTAAAAATAATATTTTCTTCTTTTATCTTTTTTAAGATTCTTTTGGTTTTGGAGAATATTTCTTTACCAAAGGGCAAAGGATAATTTGGAGCTTTCGCTTTCCAGAATTTTTTTGCGCTTAAAATGCTTTTTGCCATCTTTTCCTCTCATTTTTGTTTCTTAGTATATGTTGCAAGTTTTTAGAAATGTCATAGTCTTAGTTTTTTAGAAATGTCATAC
>CAZHQC010000170.1:0-1626 GCA_964534135.1 uncultured Elusimicrobiaceae bacterium
CCCATATTTATGATGAAAAAACTTCCGAAGAGATTTTTCAAAGAATAAAAAAAGTATATCTTTTACCAATGAGTGAGATGATTTCAGTTATAAAAGCAAAAAATTTATAAGCTTTCGATACTGAGTCTTTAAGTTTGTCGTTTGTCGTTTGCTGCTTGCCCTTCCGTACTTGTTCTTCTCCCTTTAATAAAGGGAGACCGAGAGGGATTTTTAAGGTTGTTTTTGTAGTTGCTCGATTTATCGAGTTTAATTGTAGTTGCAAAGCTTGCTTTGCTGTGTAGTTGCCTGATTCATCAGTTGTGTTTGTTCTTCTCCCTTTAATAAAGGGAGACCGAGAGGGATTTAAAAGGTTGTTAGCTGTTTTGCTGCGTGCCCTTCCGTATTTGTTCTTCTCCCTTTGTTAAAGGGAGACCGAGAGGGATTTAAAAGGTTGTAGCTGCGGCATCTTATGCCGCCTGTTTGTTCTTCTCCCTTTATTAAAGGGAGACTAAGAGGGATTTAGAAGGTTGTAGTTCTTCTCCCTTTGTTAAAGGGAGACCGAGAGGGATTTAAAAGGTTGTTAGTTGTTTTGCTGTAAATTTTTTAAGCTGTCTAGCCGTCCAGCAGTCCAGCCGTATAGCAATAGTTTAGCTGGGTAAACAGGTAAACGGATATGAATATGGAAAGATGGGAAAAGTTAGAAGTTTGGAAAATAGCGAATCAATTTGCTCTGAATGTTTATTCCGTGACAAAGGGTTTTCCAAGAGAAGAAGTATATGGAATAACTTCTCAATTGAGAAGAGCTGTTTTGTCTGTACCGACAAATATAGTTGAAGGTTATTCCAGAAAAGGTGACAAGGAACTGTCAAGGTTTTTAGATATAGCATTTGCTTCATTAGCCGAGGTTAAATATTTACTTTATTTTTCAAAGGAATTAGGATATATAAACGATGAGTATGATAAGTTAAAAGATGTCAGCAGTGAAGTAGGAAGTAAATTGTGGAAGTTTATGGAATCAGTTCGTGGCAATAAATTAGTAAAATAGAGTTGTTTAGTGATTTTGTAGTTTTTGTTGTTGCTGTTAGCTGCCTAGCTGTCCGGCTGCTTAGCCGTCCAGCTGCCTAGCCGTCTAGCTGTTTTGTTGTTTTAGCAGTCTCGCAGTTCTAATTTTTCAAGCTGCGTGCCCTTCCGAAGCTTTAGCGAAGGAGGGTCTAGCCGCCTAGCTGTTTGGCTGCCTGGCTGTTCTATTTTTTAAGCTGTCCAGCAGTCTAGCCGTCAAGCTGCCCAGCTTTAAAAAAGGATATCTTATGAACCAAAATAATCTCGAATCACCCCCTAACAATGCCGAAGAAATTAACCTTCTTGATTACCTAATCGTAATTCTAAAGCACAAATCCTTTATTTTTAAGGCCACATTTGGCGCAATGATTATTGCCGCCATTATAAGCCTTCTTCTTCCTTCCGTATATAGAGCGGAAACAAAAATACTGCCACCTCAAAAAGCTAGCTCCAGTATGGCAATGTTTGCAAGTCAAATGGGTGGTATTTCTCCCGCTATGCTTGGAATGAAGAACACAAATAGCTTATATATTAGTCTTTTAAAAACAAAGCCTGTCTTGGATTATGTGATAAAAAATCTTGATTTAT
>CAZHQC010000170.1:1726-3429 GCA_964534135.1 uncultured Elusimicrobiaceae bacterium
AGTCTTTTAAAAACAAAGCCTGTCTTGGATTATGTGATAAAAAATCTTGATTTATTGAAGATTTTTGAAGTTGATAAGAAATATGAGGCGCGGAAAATTTTAACCGGAAATCTAAATGTGCAGGATGACAAAAAGAGTGGAATAATAACAGTTTCTTATATAAATAGAAATCCAGAAATCTCTGCTAATATAGCCAATTATTTTATTGAGGGTCTTAGAAATTTAAATAATAATCTTGCGGTTACACAAGCATCTCAAAGAAGGCTATTTTTTGAGGAGCAGTTAAAATATGCCAAAAATGCTCTTATTAAATCTGAGGAGGGTTTACAGGCTTTCCAGCAAAAAACTGGAACAATCAAGATAGATGAACAGGCAAAAGCCGCTATTGAGGAAACCTCATTAATAAGAGCCAAAATATCCGGTAAAGAAGTGGGGCTTAGAGTGATGAAAGCTTATGCCACCAGTCAAAACCCTGATTTGCAAAAACTTGAAAATGAAATATTAGCTTTAAAAGATCAATTGTCAAAACTTGAATCAAAAAATATTGGAGATGATTCTTTGTTTTCAACAGGAAAACTATCTGTGCTTGGAGCGGAATACATAAGAAAGATGAGAGAGTTTAAATATAATGAAACCCTTTATGAAATACTAATGAAGCAATATGGCGCGGCAAAACTTGATGAAGCAAGAGATACGTCGATAATTCAAGTAATTGAAAAAGCCGAAGTTCCAGAAAAAAGATTTAAACCTCAACGCAGAAAAATAGTCGTAAATACCGGTTTGATAGTGTTTTTCTTTTCAATATTTTTAGTTTTCATAAAAGTTTATTATGAAAATTTAATAATAGACTTAGAGAACAAACCCAAAATAGAGGATTTAAAAAAATCAATAGGATTTGAGAGTTTGAAGATTAGGTTCTTGTCTGTCATCAAAAAAATATTCTAAAGTCCCAACACATTTCCTAGCTGTAAGGTTTTTAATATTTATTGAGGCGGGATTTGTAAACTTATTTATTATGATAAAAGAAGATTTTTACAAGAAACCTTTATGGCTGGAATTCTTACCTGGGTTTTTAAAGAAAAAAATTGCTAACAGACCAAATTTGCAAAAAATAGTTTCCAATATCAATTGGCTTTTTTTTGACAAAGCTTTGCGTATGGGTGTGGGGCTGTTTGTTGGGGTTTGGGTGGCAAGATATTTGGGGCCTAGTGATTATGGCCTATTGAATTTTGCTATTGCTTTTACAGCCCTTTTTGGAGCATTTGCCGTATTGGGTTTGGATGGCATTGTTATCAGGGAAATAGTTAAATATCCTAAGTTAACGAATGAAATATTGGGTTCATCTTTTGGCTTAAAACTTATTGGCGGCGTGATAGCGTTTATTATTAGTTTGATTGCCATATTTTTATTGCGTCCTAACGAACCTTTAACCATTGTGCTTGTGGCTTTAATCGCGGGCGGATTTATTTTCCAGTCTATAAATGTAATAGATTTGTATTTTCAATCTCAGGTAGAATCAAAATATACTGTTTATGCTCAAAATTCAGCTTTTATTATCATTGCCATTGTCAAAATTATTCTTATATTGTCAAAAGCGTCACTTATCGTTTTCGCAGCAGTTGGCTTGATTGAAATTATTTTATCATCTCTGTTTTTGATAATTGCCTATACATATAATCATAACTCAATTAAAAATTGGGTTT
>CAZHQC010000171.1:0-705 GCA_964534135.1 uncultured Elusimicrobiaceae bacterium
TGTTGTATTGGCCCGCATAAGAGCCCACGAAAGAATTATAATTCCCCGTGGTGTTCTTGTAACCCGCCTTATAGCCCACAAAGGAGTTATAACCGCCCGTGGTATTAGTGTAACCCGCCTGATAGCCCACAAAGGAGTTCTGCGCCCCCGTGGTGTTAGTGTAACCCGCCTGATAGCCCACAAAGGAGTTCTCCCTCCCCGTGGTATTATTTAATCCCGCATAAGAACCCAGAAAAGAGTTATAACCACCCGTGGTGTTATAGCCGGCCTTGTAGCCCAGGAAAGAGTTATTACTCCCCGTGGTGTTGGCATAACCCGCGCCATAGCCCACAAAGGAGTTACTTTCACCCGTGGTGTTGTTAAGGCCCGCAATAACGCCCAGGAAAGAGTTATTAAACCCCGTGGTGTTGGAGTAGCCCGCCCGATAACCCACAAAAGAGTTGAAATTCCCTATATTCACCTTTCCCGCATCAATGCCTATACCTAAACTACCGGTTCCCGGCAATATTGCCACAACCGTACTACCGTTTATTTGATATCTCGCGGCTGTTATATTGCTTGAAGTGTTTACGCCGTAAACGCCCATTTGTAATATTGCTGTAGCTGTATGGTCGCCTAAATTATCACCTGAAAGTCCGGTTAAATTTGAACCGTCGCCGAAAAAACCGCCGCTCGTCGTTATTGACGATTGACTTACTATCTTCC
>CAZHQC010000171.1:805-3415 GCA_964534135.1 uncultured Elusimicrobiaceae bacterium
CGGCTGTTATATTTGTCGTCACTATCGCGCTTGCGGTTACTCCCGTTAAATTTGAGCCGTCGCCGAAAAAACCGCCGCTCGTCGTTATTGACGATTGACTTACTATCTTCCCGTCGGCTCCGATTAAGTTTAAGGCCACATTTGAAATTGTCGGCGCGGCTGTGAAGGTCTTAACACCGCTTACCGTTTGCGCGCCAGCCAAAAGATTTACATTGGACGATAACGCGGAATCGGATACTTTATCCGCCGTCGCTATTGTCGCCAATTTGGTGTCCGCTATCGCCGCATCTGCATTTATGTCGGCATTCACTATCGCGCCCGCCACTATCGATCCGGGTCTTACGCCATTCACGCCCACTGAACTCGCTATAACATCAACTCCCAATGTTCCGGCTGTTATATTTGTCGTCACTATCGCGCTTGCGGTTACTCCCGTTAAATTTGAACCGTCTATCGCAGGTAAAGGTCCGGTAAGTTTATCTGCATCCATGGACACTATTGAGACGTCTTTAACCGCATTAGCCGCTATTGATGAAACAATTACGCTTGAACCTAAATTTCCAGCTTGAACATTCGCCGCAGCTATTAAATTTGCGATTACTCCAGTTAAAGCCGAACCGTCCAAACCGGGCAGTTTACCGTTCGCGTCCAGTTGCACAAGCTTATCCGCCGCATTGTAAATACCGCCCGAAACGGCCTGCGTGCTTATTGCTACACGCTCGTCGCCGAATTTGCCTGAATTGATAGCCTCAGTTGACAATAACACCTTCGCGTCAGTTACCGCATTACCGGCCAGCTTCGCCGTTGTTATAGCATTGTCGGCGATGCCGGTGGCTTGCACACCTGTTAAAGCCGAGCCATTCAATGCCGGCAGATAACCACTACCGTTAAGCCGTACCAATTTATTCGCTGTATTAAAAGAATTCCCCTGCAAAGTCACTGACGAAGCGTCTAATCGCGCGGAGGGAAGCTTGCCGGCGGTAAGCTTACCGGCGTCGAGATCGCTCGCCAGTTTGGCGCTGGTTATTGCACCGTCAATAACAGTCTGAGCGGTAGAAGCATACAGAGCGTAAACGCTTGAAGAAAGAGCTTCCCTCGGCAAAAGTGTGTCGCCCTCTATTGTGACTTCAAGATACGGGTTAATATTTCCCCAGTCAACTGAGGCGGGCTCAAGAACGACATTAAATACGCCGGTTGAAATGTTAACTGTTATAGCGCCTGAAGTCCAATAAGCAGTGAGCCCATCGCTGTTTGTGATTTTGAAAATCATCGCACGAGTTCCGATATAAGGAGCGCCGTTTTCGCGGTAATAACCCTGATAGTTTATTGTCTGCGGCGCGGCAGCATAAGCCACTCCCGCACTTAGCAAAATTGTAAACGCTACGATATACGCAAAAATGTATTTATATAGTTTCATAGTTTCTCCATAAGTATTATTGGTTTTAAAAAATTTATCAGGTTTTCCTGTTTAGTTTTAATGTCAATCATTAACGGTAAACTTTATGGAATCTAAAAGAACACCGTTTTCATCAACAACTTCAACCTTCCAACGTCCCCAGAAAACTCCTGTGGTGCTCCATGTCCGCCAACTTCCCGCTTTGACAGGCAAATTGATTCCTACAACTTTTTTCCCGTCAACATACCAAATGTGCTTGATTTTAATCGGGAATTTTGTGGAAATTATTTTAGTCCAGCAGTATACGCGCTTTACCTTTAAATTGAAAGTTTTTGAAACATTCTGCGGCTCCCGATCAAATATGGATTCCCCAATTTTTATCCCGACTGACTTGAGCACAGGTTCTGTTATAGACAATGATCCGCTATAATATTGATCGCCGACGGTAAACTTTATGGAATCTAAAAGAACGCCGTTTTCATCAACAACTTCAACCTTCCAACGACCCCAGAAAACTCCTGTGGTGCTCCATGTCCGCCAACTTCCCGCTTTGACAGGCAAATTGATTCCTACAACTTTTTTCCCGTCAACATACCAAATATGCTTGATTTTAGTCGGGAATTTTGTGGAAATTATTTTAGTCCAGCAGTATACGCGTTTTACCTTTAAATTAAAAGCGTTTGAAACGTTCTGCGGCTCCAGGTCAAGTATGGATTCCCCAATTTTTATCCCGACTGATTTGAGAGGCGAAGCAGGCAAACTTTCAATTGTTTGCGAAGAAATTGTAATGGGGGAAATGGGAATCTGCGGTTTGGCAATAATTTCCGTAGCTTGCGTTGAAATCTGAACTTCCGGCGCGGATATTATTACTTCAGGTGTAGGCGCCATAACTTCCGGTGCGGATATTATTACTTCAGGCATAAGCGCCACAACTTCCGGCGCGGATATTATTACTTCAGGTGTAGGCGAGACAACTTCCGGCGTGGATATAATAACTTCCGGCGCGGATATTATTACTTCAGGTGTAGGCGACACAGCTTCCGGCGTGGATATAATAACTTCCGGTACGGCTGTTTGCGCCGGCGCCTTAGGTTTCTTTTGAGGCAATGGTCCGTTAAACGCCCATTTAACTCCTAAATGATGGGTGCTGCCTAAATCGCTCATTGGGAAAAATGCGTAATCAACCGAAATGTCTTTTATCGCAAGGCCGAAAC
>CAZHQC010000172.1:0-3385 GCA_964534135.1 uncultured Elusimicrobiaceae bacterium
GTGAAGGTATTTTAGCGTTTTACCTGGGCAATCAAAAGTTACCTGATTTTTTGGGTAATTATAAGGAATTTCTTTTTTATCTAGCCTCTTGTGTCTGGCTTTTTACTTCTTTAATATATCCAAAAGAAGTCGCTATCCTTTGATTTTTTCTTTCTCGGATCTACGCGTTTTTTCCTTGGTTTCTTTTTAACCTTTTGGGGTGGAGTATAATATTCGCGTTTTTTAGAGGGCTTATAGCCTCTAAAACTGCGGAATTTATAGGTAAGAGAAATTTGCGAGGTATTAAAGACTTCATTTGAAACAGACATACCAAAATCCAATTCAATGCCTTCATGAAAAAATCCCAATCCCATAGTCATGCCATTATTATCAGCCATAGCTTTATAGCCCATACGCAAATTAAATACTTTTTGAAAATGATATTCCAAACCGAATTTAAGGGCTTTTAATTTTTCATTTGTATAAATATCGCCTTCCAAAGAAAAAAGCAAAGTTTGATCCTTAATAGTGGGCTTAAAATAAGAAGCTCCGAATCTTAAGATAGTGGGCAATGATTCCTCTTTCTCAATATATTTTAATTTGCCGCCCATATTTGAAATGGAAGCGCCCAAAGAAAGACCTATTTTGGTTTCACTAATTAAATAACCTACGTCAAAAAGAAATGAAGAAGCTGAATATGTATCCAAAAGTCTTGAATTTAAATATTTAACCGAAAGACCCATATACTGAGTAATTGAGGCGTCATAACCTTCAATATTTATATCTTCATCAAAAACTTTTTCACCATAAGAAAGAGCCAAAACCATATTTTTTTCTGCTTCCATTTTTTTAGTATGAATAGAGCCATTAATGGGATCTATGGAACGATAAGTAAAGCTTCCATCACTTTCAAATAAAGCAGAGAAAGCCATACCCGGTTTACCTATGCCGGAAAGACCACGAAAGGGTAGAGGAGCGCCCATAGTTATAAATTGAGTTTTATTGTCTGAAAAACCCGAGAGATGCATGGCGGACACTTCCGGAAGATAGAGCTGGCCTAAACCCGCCGGGTTATAGGTTACGGTATAAATGCCATCTGCAACACCTACAAAACTGCCGCCCATGCCAAGAGCTCTTGGATTTATATCCGTTTTAAGAAATTGCGTAGCCACGGTTCCCGGCCCCCCGGCAGATATGGGGAGGACAGAAAATAGCAAATAGAGAAGAGTAAACATCCCGCTGACAAAAGGGCGACTATAGAGCGAAAGATAGTCATTCTCTTTCCTCTGACTTCTTGCCTCTTGCCTCTTGTCTCTGTTTGTTCTCATCAGTTTACCACCGCGATTTTATCGATTTTATTTATGCCTGGGCCTTTTACTTTGACATAATAAATTCCACTTGCGATATTTTGACCGGAAAGGTTTTTTCCACTCCATTCCAGTGTGCCTTTGCCGGCCGGACAAGTGGTATCAATTAAAGTTTTGACCAGGGTGCCATTCGAGGTATAAATTTTTATAGTTAATTGTCCGCCGGTTAACAAATCATATTTTATTGTGGCAGTTCCCGTTCCGGCGCTTATAATATTATTATAAGTCACCACGTCAGCCTTATTAGCTGTAAGATGAAGCGCGCCTGAAATACCTAAAGATACAATCTGTCCGATATGATTGACGCCAAAAACTTCAAGGTAAACAGTTCCAATACTGGGATACCTGGCCTCAAAGCCTGATTTAATTTTAACATTACCCGTCATAAGATTTCGTCCCAGATAGTCCGGTACTGGTGAATAGCCAAGACTACCGGCTTGTAATTCCATATAACTTGAACTTATATCCGTTCGAGTCTCTGTTAAAGGCTCTTTATTATGGTCTAAAAGCCTTGCATATGAAAAAACCGTTTCAGCTGAAGTTAAAGTGGCTGAAGAAGGATGAAATTTCATATTAAAAAGCGTATAGGGCGCCTCAAAGCTAATTCTGTCATTATCAAAAGTCGCTGAAAAAAGCGTAGCTTGCGCGGAAGCAAGGGGAGAATATTCCAAATTTAAGGTATATAAAGAGGAGCTATTGGTCGGTGAATTACCATAATATTGATTGGGCGCTCCGGCAACAACCAAATAATAGCGTCCCGCTTGGGTTATGGCATGATTGAGAGTAACACTATCTGACAATGTTTTACAATTACCGAAATCCTGACAGGTCCATTCATTGTAACCATTATAGATTGCAGGATACGTGTCTACGATATAGTTTCTATAAGCGTCAAAAAGGAAAATTGCATAAGCGAAATAGATGCCGTCTTGAGAAGTTTCAGGTAAATCAAGCTTTACCGTAAGGTTTCCAACACTTAAAGGCACGGAATAATAATCCACATCACCTAAAGGAAAAACATTGGCGCTTAAAGTTTTAGTGCCGGCAGCCGTCGTCGTAAAAGTGCTTATATCAGTCGCGCTTTCAGGACCATTATTGTTCTCATATTGATCTCCGCCAGACTGAGAAACCGCAATACCATGGTCAGAAAAAGCATTGGTAATTTTATTCTTCATTGCGATAGTGCAAGTCTCGCCTTCAAGCTGCTCACAAACCATTATCATAGCATCATAAAAATTGGCAAAATTATCCGGGAAATAAAAGAGAGAAGCAAAAGTAAACAGGTCAGCTCTGTGCGCACCGGAAAAAGAATCTTGAGTGGTGGTTCCAAGGTCATAAGGCCGACCGTCTTGTAAATCCCAAAGAGCTTGTGACAAAATTAAACTATCATCATGCACTTCACCAACCCAATCCTTATGCATACTCTTTGTTCCAACAAGATTTCTGGTGGCCGCTTCTCCCGCTCCAATAAAGTTACCTAACTTGGTTATAGGATTGCCGTCTTTTTTAAATGAAGCGATGGCAAAATAATCGGCCATAGCTTCACTGACAGCGCCAAATTCACCAAAATTTATAATGGGATAAATTCTCCCCATTACATAGTGAATATATTCATGCCGCACAATTGTACCATCCAAAGCAAATGATCTAAAATTGTTAGAAGTATCCAAAGGACCTTCACCTAAGAAAATATTATTGTTTTCCATATCATAATAAGCATTCCTCATACCGCCAAGAGATGCCACTCTGTCAGGCTGGCCGTGAGCATGTACCATTACGGGAAGATGCTGGTCAATATCTGCAGCAGGAGCATTCGCATTATTAGGGTCTTTGTTTATATGCTCAAAATAATCATGAATTTTATTTAAATGATAGAAAGCATTTACTTGGTCATTAGTGGTATTTGGAGTTGTAGCCGTAGACCAGAGAATAGAGCCCGTTGCATTATTTGTAGTCTGATAAGTGGACGAAGATAAAACCAAAGAACTTGAAATATCCACAATAAAACCATTATAGGTTCCGCTTTCATCAGTTTTTAA
>CAZHQC010000173.1:0-3385 GCA_964534135.1 uncultured Elusimicrobiaceae bacterium
TCAAAATCAACCATTTTACAGTAAGTATGTTAATGATAAATATGATTTGCCGGGAGCTCAATTTTTACATGATTGCGGATTTTATTTTGGGAATTATCCCGAATTAATAGATTCTGAAATTGATATGATTAAGAGTTGTTTAAGGAAATACTAAATTAAAAAGATATGGAAAAAAAATGGGATAAAAAAATTCTTCTTGTTCTAATGCAATGGGATTATGGTATTAAGGCCCGAGGTCCATCCTGTGATAAGTCATGGTTTTATAATAATTTTTGTAAACTTGCGTCTAATATTGAACCATTTTGGTATGACGACTATATAAATAATCTTCCTCTACTTCAAAAAAAACTTATTGCTAGAGCTAAAGATTTTAATCCGGATTTAATATTTTTTATTCCATATACTAATCAATTTGAGTTTAACACATTAGATTATTTGAAGACTAATTGGAGCACCTGTGCTTGGTTTGGGGATGACACTTGGCGATTTAAAAGCTATTCTTCGAAATTAGCTCCGCACTTTACGCATATTTGTACTACGGATGTTTTCAGGGTTCAAGATTATAAAAAGATTGGAATTAATCCTATTTTAACTCAATGGGCGGCTCAATCATATACTGATAGAGTTCTTGATTTCAAAAAAATTGACTATAAATACGATGTTTCTTTTGTCGGAGCAAAAAATAGAGTTCGGCAATGGTTTGTAACTAAGTTGGAGACATTAGGTATCAAGGTTAGCTGTTTTGGACTTGGATGGCCCTCTGGAAAAGTAACCTTCGAAGAAATGGAGGAAATTTTTTTAAAAACCAAAATAAATCTAAATCTATCCAACAGTGTGTCTTTGGATGTGAGATATGTTTTTGGCGGTATAAAAAATTTAATTACTTATTTTATTTCACCTAAAAAATCTGAACAGATTAAAGCTCGTAATTTTGAAATACCTCTTTTTGGCGGTTTTCAATTAACTAATTATGTGGCGGGCATTGAGCAATACCTAAAAATAGGTGAGGAAGTTGCGGTTTTTAGTTCGCCTGAGGAATGCGCTCAACAAATTAAATATTATTTATCTAATGAAATTGAAAGAAAAAAAAATTTATTAGAGGGTTATCAAAGGGTTAAAAAAGAACATACTTATTATGAGCGACTTAATAGAGTATTAAAGAAAATTTGGGAATAGTTTTTAGGATTATAGAATGAAAATATTACTGGCAACATTGGCAATTGAGCCTGAAAGTCGAAATGAAAATAATCGCAACTCAGCGTATTCTTTGGGGATTGCGTATTTGCATGCTATTCTTGAACAAGCCAACCATGAGGTTAGAGCTTTATATCTAAATAATATTGAGTATTCTTCTTCAGATACCGAATTTTTTAGCGAAATAGAAAAATTTCAGCCGGAAATAGTTGGAGTGCAGATTTTTAGTATGAATCGTGTGGCAACTTTTTCGACAATTGAAAAATTACATTTGTTATCGCCCAAAACCAAAATAGTTTTGGGTGGAATTCATGCTTCCGTTATGTATGAACAGATTTTAAGGAAATTTCCTTATGTTGTAATAGTTATAGGTGAAGGTGAAGTAACAATTCTAGAGCTTGTTGAGGCAATATCTGGAAAGAGAAATTTAGCTAAGGTTAAAGGCATTGCCTACTATTCTGATGGAAGCGTGAAAGTTACGCCTGAAAGAGCTTTGATTGAGGATCTGGATTCCTTACCGGAGCCTAAACATGAAGTGCTCTTTGATAATGAGCCTACAAGGACTATCGGTCATATTATTGCTTCTAGGGGCTGTCCCTTTGATTGTACTTTTTGTTGCCTTAAAATTATAAGTAAGCGTCGTTACAGAAAAAGAAGTGTTAAGAATGTGCTTAAAGAAATAAAAAATATAAAAGCTAAATATCCAAGATTATTGGAAATACAGTTTCATGATGACACTTTGCTTTTGGATAATAAACGGGTAATTGAATTGTGTAAACTTATTATAAACGAAAATTTAAATCTTAAATTTGTCTGTAGCGCCAGAGTTAAGCCTGTTTCAGATGAGATGTTTAGGTGGATGGAAAAAGCTGGTTTTTATAAAATAATGTTTGGTCTTGAAACCGGCTCTCCTAAACTTTTAGAATCCATACATAAACAAATAAATAAAAAAGATGTTTTGGATTTGTTTAAGATTTTAAAATCATATAATTTTGATATTACGACATTTCTTATGTGTGGTTTCCCCGGAGAGGATGACTCCACAATTAAAGAAACTATCGATTTGGTGAGAGCTACCCAGAAAATAAAATATAATCTTATTGCCGGTATTGGTAAGCTTATGGTGTATCCTGGAACCGATATTTATCGAGTGATGTGTGAGGCGGGAAAAATTGATGATGAGTTTTGGCTTACAGATGCCTCTGTCCCATTATTTACCGTTGAGCATAGTTTTAAAGAATTGGAGGTTTTTGAGAGGATGCTGATGGATAATCTTTCTCTCTTTAATATCTTTACAGGTAGGGGTTTTTTGCAGCATTTTATGAGTATGCCTTTCATAATTTTTCATGAATTTTTTCTCCCTGGAGGAAAAAAATTATTATTAAGTGTTTTTGCAATCTCTTTTCAGAGAAAATTCCCAAAAATATATAGCAAAATTTATAAGACATATTTGAGAATTCGTTCAAAGGAATAGAATATATGGGTAATTCCGTAAAATTGGCAGTGTGGGTAGATGGTCCTTCGTATTATAAGGATGCGATTTTTTCCGATCCAAATCCATCTGACCCTGATGGTCGTTTGGCTTCTTTTTGTGCTTTAGAACGAAGGCTTGTCAAAGATGGGGGGTGGTGTCATACGCAGGATGTTTGTTTTGAAAAAGGACAAATTCCGGATATTGTTCTTTTTCTTGATATACCGAAGAAGCCTGTTGATAAACTTATTGGCATATGGAGAGGGAAAGTTCGTAAGTTTGTAATTTTACAGGAAGCGGATCTTATTATTCCGAGAAACTGGGATTCATCTTTTCATCAACAGTTTGAGAAAATATTTACATGGAATGATGACATGGTCGATAATCGTAAGTACTTTAAACTTAACTATGGCAAAATACTCCCTGTAACCATTTTCAAGGATATAAAACGGAAACAAAAACTTTTCACATTAATTGCAAGAAATGCAAAATCTTCTCACCCTCTTGAGCTTTATTCGAAGCGAGTGGAAGCGATTCGTTGGTTTGAAGCTAATCATTCCGAGGACTTTGATTTTTATGGTCGGGGGTGGAACGAATACTTATTTCAAGGGCCAAAACTATGGCGCGGACTTAATCGCATAAAACTCCTTACAAAAATATTAGCGCCTAAATTTTCATCTTATAGGGGAAGTGTTGATAAAAAACAGGAGATTCTCGAAA
>CAZHQC010000174.1:0-3326 GCA_964534135.1 uncultured Elusimicrobiaceae bacterium
CAAAGGTAACAGGTGCCTTTGGGTATATAACTTAACTGTTACAACGGCAAAAAAAAATAAGAAAGTAAGAATCGTCCCTTTTACCTCGTTTATTTTAAATTATATTTTACTCTATTACTTTACTTTTTACTAGTTAGAACCGTCCCCTTTAACGGGGGAGATTTTGAAGAAATCTGGAGAGGGGATCAAAGCGCTAGGCGTGGTACAACGAACCTTTCGGTTCAATCAGATGTCATAAACTATATGAATGACCATCAGGCGGCCAAGACCCATATATAAAATTTATTTACTTTTCCTTTTTATTCTGATTTATCTTACTACCCTTCTTTTTAACTTCACCCTTTTTCAGAGGATGAGCTTTCTTAAATTCCATTTGTTCCGCTCTGTGCCTTAATTTTAAATCTTTCATCACATTTCTATGCGCTGACTTTAGTTTTATGCGCGCCTTTGAAACTTCCTCAAAAGCTTTAATTTCTTTATTTTGCTTTTTTTTGAGCTCCACTATTTCCATATTTTGTTTTTTTCTTAATTCGGCAATAGTAAAAATCTCTAATTTCTTTTTTTCTTCAACCTTAGGTTTGGATTTCAAAGTATCCGAACTTAAAATAATCTTCCCATCTACCTTATTAGGCGCAAGGCTATTGGATTTACCCAAAAGAGCTGTTGATGATTTAATAATTTCAACTTTAGCATTATCATTTTTTGTGGTTGAACTGCTCTCGTTAATAATTTTTTCCGTATCTCCTGCATTTAAAATTGAAATTGCTAAAAACCATGAAACCGCAAATATTAATATCTTCATATTATCTCCTAAAACAACAATAATTTAAAATAAAAAACAAGATTTAAAACTGATGACTTGTGACCTGGAACCTGTGACCTAAAACCTATGTTCTACATCGGTTTTACTCCTATCCCTTTTTTAACTTTATTTACTTCATATATTCCCGAGCGTTTTATTATAGAGCCACTGTTCATTATTTTATCTTTAACAAAAAACGGCGTATCCAAATCTATAAAATCAAAACCGCCAAGCCCGCCGGCAAAATGAGCGGCGCAAGCAGATGAAAGCGAACTTTCAAGCATCTCACCCATCATAAGCTTAATGTTTTTAATTTTAGCCAAATTATAAATTTCTCTTGAGCGCATAAGGCCAAATTTCATTAGTTTTATATTTATGGCATTGGCATAACCATTTTTTATAATACGAAAAGCATCCTCAACCGACGAGACGCTCTCATCAGCGCAAACGGGCATATTCAACCTATCTGACAAAAACTTAAGCCCTTGGAAATCATCTTTTGCCGTCGGCTGTTCAAAAACCAAGGGAATAACTTTTTGTTTTTCAAGAGTTTTAATAAATTTAAAAGCTGTCTTAGTGTCATAAGCGCAATTAGCGTCAAGATAAATACCCGCTCCGCCCGTAAGGCGCGAAATGGCAACAACTCTATTTATATCTTTATCAAAATCAACTCCCACTTTTATTTTAAAAACATTAAAACCGCGCTCCGCCATTTTTCTTATAAAAGAATAATTATTTTTTTCTCCGCCAATAACTAAAGTTATATCGCTTTTAATTTTCTCACATTTATTTCCATAAAATTTCCACAAAGGGATATTTAAAGACTTAGTTAAAGCGTCCAGGATAGCCATTTCAACAGCCGCTAAAGCGGAGCGATTTTTATCCAGTTTCTGCTCGGCAAAAACAAATAACTTAAAATAATCGGCAATATCTTTTCCTTCAAAGGTTGCGCCTATGCGCTTTAGATTATTAGAAGTTTTATTTAAAGTCTCACCTGTTATATGAGTCGCTACCGCCGCCTCGCCAAAACCTTTAATCCCGCTCTTAAGTTCAATTTCAAAAACAACATTTTCAAGGCGCGCATGGCTGCCGCTTGAAATAGTAAAAGGCATAAACAAATCAGCCTGCAGTTTTTTTACTCTGATTTTCTTTATTATCATTTCTTTCATTAAGATTAATGAAATATCCTTTTTTTATTTTTCTTCCCGGTTACTTCTCTACCCATAAGCATCAATATCTTTAAATCCGCCATAAAATAATGGCTATGTATCAATGAAAGAATAGTGCGGAAAGAACGAAAAGAAAGATAGAGTTTGGAAATTTTATCTTTTAACCCAGACTTTATACTCATAGCCCTGAGCTTGAAGCTGCCAGCCGGCGCCGGGTTCCCAATAGCCGGGACCTATTTTCATAGCTACTTTTTCATCTATTATGGCGGAATAAACATCTTGGGAGGCTTTGATAATGCGAACGGAACTTCCTGAATTGATACCCATAGCTTTCCTAATTTTTATCAAAGCTGTAATTTCATCTTTTACGCCATAATCAAAAAAATGAGACCAATAAATACAAGGAATGCCAGAGTGAGTAAGAATATAGGCATAACCTTGCATTATTTTATTTGCGGGAAAAGGCCAGGCTTTATGACCGGGCGATGAAACTCTATTAACCGTATCATGATTATCAACAAAGGTTACGGCATTTGTAGGCCACCAACCTATAAGTCCGGGAGGAGTCGAATATCTGTCTATCAAACGCCAATATTCCCGATTGTTAATGGCATGCTGCAATATTCCTTTTGTTGTAAAATCAAAAACCTTTATATTTCCGCCGGTTGAATCCATCCAACTGCACAGCTGTTGCCTATGCTCGTCGGAATTATTTACATCTAAATTATCCCAGATTTCAGCGACGGAAAAAGTCGAATTTGAAGTTTGACTGTATAAATTATAATATTCGGGAGCTATGCCTCTGGCATAATCATAACGCCAACCATCATAGCCAATATCATTTCTTAAATGATTAAGCCACTCACTGACACTTTCTCTGACATAACTTTGAGTGTGATCAATATCGCGAGCCGCATGATAAGTCTTACCACTATCGGCATTACCTTCACCTTGCCCCCATTCATCGTCCGAACAAACCGAGTTTGGCGCCCAAGCGGGATCTGTAAAATCAGCCCAATCCAATGTGCCTACTCTGTGATTTACAACAATATCACCGATAACTTTTATGCCTTGTGAATGAAATGATTTTATAGCCGAGACAAGCTGAGTTTCCGTTCCGTATTTGGAATCCTGTAAATTGAGTTTTCTTGGCAAATAACCCTCAGGGCTGAGAGAATCGGATGAAGGAGGAAACCATATAATATCAATTCCAGCTGTTGCCAAATCAGCCGCTTGGTTATTAAGAACATTCCACCATGGCGATGATTGCCAGGAAGTCCAATGAAAGCCCTGCATCATAACCGTGCTATCACCACGATAAGCAGAATGAGAAACCCCGCTAAATAAAACGAAGG
>CAZHQC010000175.1:0-3313 GCA_964534135.1 uncultured Elusimicrobiaceae bacterium
AACTTGAAATATCCACAATAAAACCATTATAGGTTCCGCTTTCATCAGTTTTTAAAACAAGAGAATAGGTTGGAGATTCAATGGGCGCGCCAAAAAAGGAACTATCTCTTTGACCTATATAGGCGGCAATCTCCTCGTTATCCGAGTTTTTTATATGAAGCATATCTCCATCAAGAACATCACTGTCTATATCCAATTCACCTACGCTAAAATTTGTAAATCTCGGCATTGTAAATGCAAAGCCCGCCGGAATAGCGCCAATTGTTGAGGAGTATGTATAGGTACGGTTATTAGCGTAAGGATGATCTGAAGCCGCAGCACTATTAAGGTGAGCTACCCATGTTCCTCCGCCATTCTCAAAATAAGCGCTCGCGCCTCTAAAATCAACCACACTGAAATACGGACCTTTTAAGGTGGCAAAAACCTTGCCGTTATCAGCCGAGCAATATTCTCCATCACTGGCTGTTACGCGAGTTTTATAATCCTCAATCCAAACATATTGATTGGTAATAGGCTTTAATACGGGTTCAAGAAAAGGCGCAACGGGAGGATCCTCATATGGCTCGGGAGATGTTTCATAAACCATGGCATTAACCGTGCCGGTAGTTGTAGTAACAGTGCCGCCGCAAGCATAGCGCAAATCATCATATTTAAAAAGAATATCCCCATTTTCGGCATCAATATAATATATCCAACTTCCGGGATTTGTTTTTGAACCTCTGGCTTTTATTTTCCAGACTAACTTTACAGAGCCATCTTTTTCATCAGGATAATAAACAAGTTTTGCCGAACCTCTGGGCCGGGAACCATAATCCGCTGAAATTATTCCTCTGGCAAATATTGCGTTTATTTTAGGAAGAGGCGAGACGTTTATTACAGGTTCATATTTGGCCTGATAGCCGATTATTTCACCATTATCCTTTATATGTAATTTAACATATGAAAATTCCACCGGAAGACCATTATATACTTCCTTATATACAAGGTGGTTAATTCCCATAGATTTCTTTGAATATGAAAATTTTAATTTTGAAAAATCAATTTTTAACATTTCGCTATTCTCATCAATAAATTGTTTGGCAATAGATTGAGAGTTTCCCGAATAATGCAAGGTTTTTCCTCCAACTATAGCTTCAGGCAAAGCTGTCCTGGGACTATAACGAACCTTCCAAGAATTCAGATGTTTTTTATTAAATTTATGAAAAGCATTATGCTGATTTAAATTAGGTTTTTTGCGAGTTTTTCGCAAAGAATCCGAAAGAGGAGAAAATTTTCCATGAGGTCTTTTCTTAAGTTTACTGCCAAGCATGTTTTGGCTAAAGCCTGTTGCACTTAATAAAGCCATGATAGATAAACCCATCATGGTCATAAATAATATTGAGATTATTGAGCTATATACTTTCTTCATAAATTTCATTTTTTCTTCCGCTTTTTAACTAATCTTTTTACTATTTAATGCGCGGCCTCAAGCCTAACTTTAGGTTCATTGCTTTCCAAAGCTAATCTTAATAGAGGAATAGCAATAGTACTATCAAAACTTTTAATAATATCTAAAACAAGCAGTTTTATTTCCAAATTTTTAGATGCAAGCGCCGAATTTAAAACTCCTGTTTCCATTGTCTTTCCCTGCTTTATCAGACCTTTCATGGCCGCAAGTTTCATACCTAAGTCTTTATCGCTCGAATAAACCTCTTCCATTCTGCTAAGAACTTTTTTATTTTTAATATTCGCGAGCACCAATGTGGCTTTAAATCTTATAGTGGCATTGCGCGAAGATGATAATTTAAGCATATCTTCCATAAAACTTTTCCTGCCTCGAACACATAAAAAGAAATCTAAGATAGCTATCTTAACACGCATGGAAGGCTCTTTTTTTTAAACTATCTTTAATGGTTCAATTGAAGAGCTTGAACATATCTTAGACAATGAAAGAGCCGCTTCATATTTTATGGGTTCATCATCATTTTCAAGAGCATATATAAAATGCCTCATCTCCCCATCATCCCCAGTTCTCTGGAAGCTACATCACGTATTGCGGGATAATTGTCAATTTTAAGATTATAAAGCAAATTTCTTGACTCATCATCTAAAACTCTAACAACCGCTTCAATGGCTCGCTCTCTGATTTTATTTTTAGATATTTCCTTCATCTGCAAAAGCGGAGTATTGACAATAGGTTTTTTGTCCGGAGCATCATTAATTATATCCAAAATTATTTTTAACGCCTCCTTATCTTCAAGCCTATACAAAGCTTCAGCTGCCGCAATCTGACATGCTTACTAATGTCTTTTAAACTGTTTTTAAGAACTTTTATAGCTGCATTGTTTCCTATTTTACCGAGTATCTCACAAGAGAGCATCCTAATATCTGAATCTGAATTTTTCATCTCTCTAACAATCAAAGTTAAAGCTTTTCTGCCAAGCGTCTTATTTTCTTGTCCTCCATCTTCTTTTGCCGGCGCGCTTTTAGCCATAAGTAAAGATGAGTCATGGTTTTGCGTCTCGCTTAATGAAAATAGAAAAAAAGTGTAAAAAATAAAATGAGGTGTTTCATACATTTATATTATTAGATTTCTGTCTTTCAATATGATGACTAAAAGATTACAAAAAGGTTACAGAACTTACATTGCATAACAAGGCATTCTTCTTATTCCGCATAATTTTTTACTATCTAACATATTCTCATATTCGAATAATAGTATATCACTAATTGCCGAATTTGTCAAGGTTACACCTTGAGATATAAGTGGGATGTGGCCTCTCGCAATAAACTATATATGTCGAACAACCAAAATATTGGCTCATTTAAGCGGCTTTGCACCTTAGAGGACTCGGTCACTACACTCACAGAGCTCGCTACGTAACCTTCCCTCCTTCGTTGCGGGACATAGCCCGCCCCTTCTGGGACACTCATACGCTTCGAGTCCACCCGCGAGCCAAAATATTGGCTCACTTAGGAAACTGCCCCCTAGAGGACTCGGTCACTACACTCACAGAGCTCGCTACGTAACCTTCCCTCCTTCGTTGCGGAACATAGTCCGCCCTTTCTGGGACACTCATACGCTTCGAGTCCACCCGCGAGCCAAAATATTGGCTCATTTAGGAAACTGCCCCCTAGAGGACTCGAACCTCTAACCTACTGCTTCGAAGGCAGGCGCTCTATCCAGTTGAGCTAAGGGGGCATAATAAAGAGGAGCAGAAGTATTTATATTGTCTAAGCCTCTTATCTATTATAGAATTTATTGATGATAAGTATCTATATGTAGTAATTTTTTTAAAATGTCATATATGCGTTAAATAGAAATGTCATAGTC
>CAZHQC010000176.1:0-3222 GCA_964534135.1 uncultured Elusimicrobiaceae bacterium
GCAGTCACACGCTTTTTATTTTTGTTTGTTTTATTTATATAGTTGCCTCTTTGTCTCAGGGGGTGCTTATTTCAGTTCTTACTCGCCAACAAGCAATAGCAATGCAGTTTTCTATTATAACGGGGCTTTTGCCGTCTTTGCTCTTATCAGGTTTTATTTTTCCCATTGAGAGTATGCCAAAGTTTTTTCAATATTTTGTAATGGTTCTTTCTCCCCGTTGGTTTATGACTGCGACCAGGAGTATATTTTTAAAAGGTTCGTCTTTTTTTGAATTACTCCCGTCTGTGGGGGCTCTTTCTCTTTTGGCTTTTATTTTACTCTCCTTAGCTATTTTAAAATTTAAAACGGATATGGAACCATAAACGATGAAGATAACTATAATTGCTTTTATTAAAAAAGAGCTTTCTCAGATTTTGAGAGACCCTCGAATGAAAATGTTGCTTTTCGTAATGCCGATTATTCAAATGACTATTTTTGGCTTAGCTCTTTCTATGGAAATTCGCAATATAAAACTGGCCGCTATATTTACGCCGAGCGATATTTTAGCTGAAAAAATAACTGAGAGTTTTTTTGCTTCGGGGTGGTTTCTGAAAGCTGAAAATAAAGATTTTACGGATCCTATTAAACTTATTGAATCCGGGGTGGCCGATGCGGTGATGATTATGCCCAAAGATGGTCTTAGTAGAGCCGTTAAAAGGGGAGAGGGAGAAATTCAGTTGCTTATTAATTCTTTAAATACAATTAAGGCCAGGTCCATTGAACTTTATGCCAAGAAAATAGTTTCAAAGATGGTGGCAAAAGAATATCCCAATCTTGCAGAAACTTCTCCTCTTAATTTTGACGTAAGAGTGCTTTATAATCCGAGTATGGAGTCTTCGCTTTTTCTTGTTCCGGGTGTTATGAGTATGATAGTTTGTATTGTGACTATAATTTTGACCGCCATGTCATTTACCCGCGAAAAAGAGATGGGAACTATTGAAACTATAATTTCCGCGCCTTTAAATAATTTTGAAATAATATGGGGCAAGGCTCTTGGATATATTTTCCTTGGTTTTATTGATGTGATTTTAGTTGTCTTAGTCGGATATCTTGTATTTAATGTTCCCATTAGGGGTCCTTTGTGGCAGTTGTGTTTGGCTTCGCTTATTTTTGTTTTAACCACTGTTGCTGTAGGAATGTTAATATCCACAATAGCTGAAACCCAGCAACAGGCTATGCTTGGGGGGTTTATATTTTTGTTTCCCGCTATTTTAATGAGCGGGATAATGTTTCCGGTTGAAAATATGCCAAAAGCCATAATTTTTTTGGCTTATCTGAATCCTATTTATTATTTTCTGACGCTTCTTAGAAATATAATGCTTAAAGGCGGAAATCTTCATGTTTTCTGGTTTAATGTCGGAATATTATTTTTAATGTGGATTAGCGCAACTTTTTTAAGTTTTAAAAGATTTAAACAAACCTTGAATTAAGCTCTCCGTAGTTTTCGTCGTTTTTTCCATGTTATTAAATTTTATTATTAAAAAAATGTATAGACTTGTGGCGCCATAGGCTTGGCCGCCTGATGAGTATAGCTCTCTGAGACGGCACCCACCAGAGGCTTGACAATCTATTTGGCTATTTGGCAAAATAGCCAATATGAAGAAAACAAAAGATTTTGAAATCAAAGCATCAGTATTAAAGGCTCTCGCACATCCCACAAGGCTTTCAATTGTGGATATGCTTTCCAGAAATGATATTTGCGTATGTGAAATTACAAAGGCTATAGGCAATGATATTTCCACTGTTTCCAAACATTTGTCCGTGCTTAAAAATGCCGGACTTGTGGATATAAATAGAAAGGGAAATCAGATTTTTTACAAGCTTAGATGCCCTTGCGTATTGGAATTTATGGATTGTGTTACCAAGGTTGCCAAAACGGCCGCTAAAGAAAAAATAAAGCAAATTTCTTGTTGCTCAACAAAAAAATAAGGAGACGAAATGAATTGGAATAAAGAATGGAAATACTTGGTGGGGCTTCTGGGTTTATTTGGACTTTTCTTTTTCCTGCCTGTTGGTTTTCCTCGTTTCGATAATGCCATTTTTGAAGCGCTTTATTTGATGAAATGGTATGCGAGAGAGCATGTTATTTTATGTCTTCTGCCGGCTTTATTTATAGCCGGAGCAATTTCTATTTTTGTCAGTCAAAATGCCGTAATGAAATATTTTGGCGCAAAGGCCAATAAAATTGTTTCTTATGCCGTAGCTTCCGTGTCGGGAACTATCTTGGCTGTCTGTTCTTGCACAATATTACCTCTTTTTGCGGGAATTTATAAAAGAGGCGCGGGACTTGGGCCCGCCATTGCATTTTTATATGCCGGACCGGCTATAAATATTCTTGCCATAGCCCTTACAGCAAGAGTTTTAGGCTTTGAACTTGGTATAGCCAGAGCAGTAGGAGCTGTTTTTTTTAGCCTTATTATAGGGCTTTCAATGCATTTTATATTTAGGAAAGAAGAACTTGATAAAGCAAAAAAACAAATTGATTTGCCTGAAGAAGATGACTTAAGGCCCTTATGGCAGACGATTATTTATTTTAGCGCTATGGTCGGAGTTCTTGTTTTTGCCAATTGGGCAAAGCCGTCTGATGCTACGGGGATATGGCATCTTATTTATATCAAAAAATGGCTTCTAACTTCACTTTCAGCTGTGATATTTGCCGTCACTCTTATTAAATATTTTGATATTAAATTCTTTAAGATTATTATTGCCTCTGTGCCGGCAATTATTCTTGCTCTTCTTTTACCCGAATATCCGGTGATTTCATTTGCTATGGGTTTTATTGGCCTTTCATATATTCTTAATACCACTAAGGGGGAGATGGAAGATTGGTTTGTTTCCTCCTGGGATTTTGCAAAGTTGATTGTGCCTCTTTTATTTATAGGCGTACTAGCGGCCGGTTTTTTGCTTGGACGTCCCGGTCATGAAGGCATAATTCCTTCACAGTGGGTTGAAATGGCAGTGGGTGGGAATTCCTTAAGAGCGAATTTCTTTTCATCCATAGTGGGAGCGTTTATGTACTTTGCCACATTAACGGAAGTGCCTATTCTTGAAGGGCTTATGGGAAATGGCATGGGCAAAGGGCCTGCCTTGGCTTTGCTTTTATCCGGTCCCGCTCTGTCACTGCCTAGTATATTGGTTTTAAGACAGGTGATGGGAAATAAAAAAACAATTGTTTTTGTTATT
>CAZHQC010000177.1:0-3219 GCA_964534135.1 uncultured Elusimicrobiaceae bacterium
TATATGAGCAGCAAAAGCATGATTTTTAATAGATTCTCCAAGTTTATAAACCTCAACACATAAAACCGTAGATCTTTTCCAAATTTCAAGATCTTCAAATTTCTTCACCTTCATTTCTTCCCCCTGTTACCTGTTTCCCTGTTCCCTGTAACCTATCAGATTGCGTGCAATCTGATTTGCCTTTTCAGCCAGCTTCTCTTCATCAATATTCGTGAGCTTACCGTCTTTAACAACAACTTTTCCATTCACTATCGTATATTTGGTTTTGTGACTTGCGCCGCAATATAATAATGAAGCTAAAGGGTCGGAATGAGACCCCGCAAATTCTATGCCGCTTAAATCAAAAATAGCTATATCGGCCGCTTTTCCCACTTCAAGAGAACCGATATCTTTTCTACCCAAAATCTCAGCTCCGCCACGGGTAGCCATGCGGAAAACATCTCTTGCGGGCATGGAGGCCACACCGCTTTTAACTCTATGAACCAGCATTGCCTGCCTAAGTTCCGCCAGCATATCAGATGAATCATTGGAAGCAGAACCGTCAACGGCAAGTCCGACGGGAACCTTTTTATCAAGGAACATTCTAACTGGCGCAATACCGCTGCCAAGCCTTAAATTTGAACTCGGGCAATGAGCCACGCCTGTTTTGGTCTTAGCCATTCTATCGGCTTCCTCTTCATTTATATAAACACAATGAGCAAACCAAGCATTACCATTTTCAAGCCAACCAACGGATTCCATATAATCCAGCGGTCTCATCTTATGAAGCTTAATACAGAAATCATCTTCGTCACTGGTTTCAGCCAAATGAGTATGAATTTTTACATCCCATTTTTTTGCCATCTGGGCCGTAACTTTAAGTAAATCGCTTGTAACGGAAAAAGGCGAACAAGGCGCCAAAACCATTTGTGTCATTGAAAATTTACTCGTATCGTGATACTTATTTACCAAACGCTCACAATCGGCCATTATCTTATCTTCTGTTTGAACAACACAATCGGGCGGCAGGCCGCCGTCGGATTTACCCCTCGACATTGAACCTCTTGTAGGATGAAATCTTATGCCAATTGCGCCTGCGGCTTCTATTTCCGTATCTATAAAATTGTCGCTATTATTTTCCGGGAACAAATAAAGATGGTCACTACTTGTAGTGCAGCCCGTCAATAATAATTCTCCAAGGCCTATTTGCGCGCTGGTATAAATGCCGTTGGAATCTATTTTTTTCCAAATATCATAAAGATAAACAAGCCAGTCAAAAAGTTTAGCATTTTGGGCTTTTGGAAGATTCCTAGTTAAGGTTTGATAAAGATGATGATGAGTATTTATAAAACCCGGCAAAACCACACAATTGGAAGCGTCTATTACATAGTCCGCTTTTTCGTCAAGATTTTTGCCGATTTTTTTTATTTCAGGCCCTTCTATATAAATATCACCATTTTCTATTTCGGTAAATTTATCATCCATTAAAACAAGTCTTAATGAATTTTTTATCAAAATTGATTTTAAAGCCATCGTTCTCTCCTTGTCTTTACTTTGTGCCTTGTCCCCGTGTAACTTCTTGTTCACGGGACTAACATCCTTGGTCGCCTGATGGACATAGTCCGACTTGCGACACCCAGCATAGCCTTGGAATCTTTCAAAGTGTAACAAGTTCACTTTACAGGCAGATTCCTAAGGGTGCCTTTTGTTCTCTTTTTCATCCTTCGAACTCCTTATCTATCTTATTGTATAGACTAAGTGTTTGAATTACAATGCGAACTCAGAGATTTAAACTGATGAGTATATATATATTATAATAAATGAGTTATCAAAATTAAAAAATTTCAGGAGTTCCATTATGACAAAACCAAATATATTCCTATCTGACGCGCAATTAAAACATGAGTTGGATACCTGCTTATACTGTGAGGAAAAACCCTGTCAAAAGGCCTGTCCCGCAAATTGTTCCCCCGCTGATTTTATTATGGCTGCCAAAATGATGCAAAAATCGGATATTGCCGCATCCGCAAATTTAATTCTGTCGGCAAATCCCCTTGGCGGTATTTGCGGAGCCGTATGCCCTGATTGGTATTGCATGGACGGATGCTCAAGAAAAGATTTTGACAAGCCCATAAATATACCCCAAGTTCAGGCCACTATAATTCAAAAAGCTAAAGACATGAAAGTAATACCTTCCTATAAAAGCATTTTGAAAAAAGGAAAAAAAGTTGCCATAATAGGCTCAGGCCCCGCGGGCTTGGCCGCAGCTGCCTTATTGGCTCAAATGGGCTATCAAATTGATGTCTTTGAAGAAGAAGCTAAAGCCGGCGGCATGTGCAATTTAATACCTGAAAAAAGACTGCCGAATAAAGTTCTAAAATCGGAAATAGAATTTATAAAAACTCTCGGAAAAATAAAAATAATTACAGATAAAAAAATTAAAGCCCCAAATAATTTGCTAAAAAAATACGCTTCGGTTGTTGTGGCCGTAGGCGTAAAAAACCAAATAAAACTCAATATTCCCAATGAGGATTTAGCTTTTGAAGGCTTGATTTATCTGGTGAATAAAAACAAAATTAAATTAAAAGGAAAAAATGTCATTGTTGCCGGCGGAGGAGCAGTCGCGGCCGATTGCGCCTGGCAAGCCTTAAAGCACGGAGCAAAAACTGTTGAAATATTCACAAGAAAAAGTACTGGCAAAATACAATTGCCAAAAGATGAACTCCATGAAATTTTAAAAGAAGGAATAGACATTATCCCAAAATCCAGAATTACCGAAATTCTCTCTTTGAAGGGAAAAATTAACGGCATTAAAATTGTTAAGCTGGACTCCAAAAGCCGGGATATAAAAGGTTCTGAAAGCATAAGACCCGATGTGGATATTGTCATACTGGCCATTAAAAATCTGCCAACTTTCGAAAACAAAGGCCGGAAAAATATTTTTTTTGCGGGAGATTCAAAGAATGTGCCTTTATCTGTGGTTGAAGCCGTTGCCGCCGGTAAAAATGCGGCCATTGAAGTTGACGCTCACCTGCGCGGACAAAAAAAGCCTGTCATAAAAGAAGCTCTTAAAAGTGAATTTCTCTTACAGGGAAAAGATATGCTGCCGGTTCCAATTGAAGCGGATTTTTTCGGCAGAAAAATAAAATCCCCTTTCATAATATCGGCAAGCCCTCATTCAGACGGTTATGATCAAGCTAAAGAAGCTTATAAAGCGGGCTGGGCCGGGATCGTAATGAA
>CAZHQC010000178.1:0-3181 GCA_964534135.1 uncultured Elusimicrobiaceae bacterium
ACTAGTTACTACAAGCACCAAGACTTGCTCTATATAGCTCGGGAACACTTTTTCGCCATGTCTTACATTTTCCTCTAACTTCACTGATTTTATTTATTCTTCCCGATAATCTTTCAGAAGCATCTAAAAACTCCTGATTCAGTTTGTTTGTTTTTTTAAGCACACTACATCCGGCCCAACAAGCATCTGCAAGAAATCCATCGCCGCATTTTGAATCGCAATAACTAAACGCTTCATCGAATTTCTTCTTAGCGAGATTACTATCAATTTCAGCTGTATTCATTGCCGCTCTAGCTGTCCGTATGGCGCTATTCCTTCCCTCTAAATTCTTCTTATAGTTGCTAAGAATTCCTTGATCTTGTTTAGGCGCAGTATCATCATTAACAGGTAATTCAGGGCCAGTGACACCATCCTCAGGACCAGGATTAATAATGACAGGATTATTTTGACCATTATCGTGGGAAGGAACTTCCTCTCCGCCACCACAAGGGTTACTATTGTCAAAATAACACGAGTTCACACCCATACCTATCAGAAAGCCTTTGATCTTTAATATCTGAGTATCCATATCGGACGCCTTCTTGTTAACATTCGGAATATCACCCATACTCTCGTTTATTCCTTGATTGACTGAAATACTTCTCATACCATTGCTAATAAAGTTATTCAGAAGGCTACCGTCCGTCATCCCATCACCTGAATTTAATTGCTTTTTGAGAGCATCCCATTTATTTTTTTCAGTTTTTGCAACTTCATCAGTATCAAACTTACTATCTTTTTCCCATAATTTGGTCCAACTTATACCTCTTGCTTTGACTATCATTTTAAACGCCGGTTCCGGCCCTACATCATCTTTGGTATTTAACATTGCCGTATCTCCCCCAGTACTCTCGGGACGGCCCGCTATTTGTTGAAACTTATCTTTTAGTTTTCCTTCGTCACTCATTATTTTATCAGCGGAACTTTTTACATCAACAAAAGCTTGCCTTATATACCCCTGTCCGATATCTATTACCAGCTCGGATTGATTTTGATAAAACCTAGATCGCGCTTCATGACGTTGCAAGCTTGTTTTATAATCTCCCACAGACTTATTAATACTCTCAATCTTTCCTATCTCTCCGTCCTTTCCTATAATCGCTGCGTCTATTATGTCCTTTGCATCAGTGGATATAACACCTTCACTTTTTATACCACCCTTCATAGCCTTAGTCTTTCCTTTCAGTGTTGGGGTATTTAAAACAGTCTTCAATTGCAGAACAAAAAGATTAGCTTTAGCTCTAGTATCTTGATATTTGTTCCTGGAAGAAGCAATTTGACCGTTGTACTTAGCTAATGATTCATTAACCTTAAACTCCAAGCCTTCAAGATCCTTTAAAACCGAAGAATTTGCAGAATCACTAAGTTCTCCTATACCGCTATGCACCGCTTCTAAAAGAGGCTTAAGCTTCTTATCACTGCCTTTTTTATTTATGATGCTTTCACCACTTTTAATATTAGTCATGAGAGCTGTCATCTGGCCATCAAAATCTTTAACTACAGGTTGAAAATTTTCAGGCACAAGCGGCTGTTCCTTACCATCATCTACTACAGCTCCACCCGCAGCATTGCCAACCAAAGGCTCTGCAGCATAACCACATATACAGTTTAAAACCTCACCTTGTTGCTTCTCTTTACCAGCTGAAACATACTTGTATTTAACAGCTCCGTACACTTTACAATTTTCAGACCAAACTTTTCCCTTAATAGCGGGAGGCTGCCATGCCTTTGTTGCAGGATTATAATTCGCCGGTTGCCAACAATACGGGGCCGGGGAACTAGAACTAAGTCCTAAAGCTTTTTTTGTGCTTTTGGCAACTAATTCTCCAATAGGAGCAATAATACCCTTATTAAGAACTTCCTCTATAAAGGTTTCCGCAATCATTTCTGGCACTTCATATTTCATCCAATTCCTATGATCTTCTTCAGCATTTGCTCTTTTCTCCGCAAGCGAATTGGCAAGTTTTTCAGCCGCGCTTTCTTTATGAGCGCCTCTGCTATGGGAATTCTTTGAGCTTGACTCGGAACCGCCTTTATATTCTTCTCCTGAACCTTGGCCCGAACCGCCGTGACCTGCAAGATCCACCGCATCTTTTGCGGCATCAACAGCGCCAGTAGTCGCGCTGCCGGCAGAAAAATGGCTTGCGGATTTACCGGCTCTATTTCTTAATGCTTCCATAGCATCTTTTGAAGAACCTCTGGGACTTGACGCTACTCCCTTAAAATCGGCTCCTCCCACAGGACCTGTCATTGAACGGCTCGCGGCTTTTGAAGATGCGCCTTTGGCATCGGCAAGCATTTTTCCCGAAGAAATCTTTCCACTGGTGCGACTTCCTCCGGAACCTGCAAAAGAACCCATAGATCTTAAACCACCTTGCATTTTGGGAACAACTACGGGAGCGCCTGCAGATTTTGTCGCTCTTGAAAAAGAATTTTTTGCCACATCTTTAAGTGAATTACGGTAATTTGACGGAGGAGCTATCGGCGCCGATGAAGCTTTAGGCTTAGACCCTCTAATAAGAGAAAGAGGATCTCTAACACTCAAAGGAGTTACAACATCTCCGGCGGCACCGGGAGAGCCCACAGAAAGAGAATTTATCCCGGGTTCATAAATGGAAGAAGGGTCTGCGGAACCTCTATTCCCGAAACCGGGAGTTAAAAGGTTATCAGGAGCGGGTTTGCTTAAATAGTTTCCGGCAACGGGAGCGATGACTAATATGCCAAGACCACTTACCATCATAGTAAGATCTCTCTTAGAAAGGTTTTTTAACTTACTAAGAAAATTACCCGAAGGCTTTGAAAACATAGATATCTTGCCTAAAGAACTTGTCGTCTTAAAACCCGACGATTTTGAAAGTATTGGCGAAGCCTTTTTATCTTTATCTTTTTTATTAAAGTAGCTCATAACCCCTCCTGTTTTAGGGTCCAAAATTAAATTTAAATTACAACTGACAAAAAAATAATGCATACTCCTTAAAATCTTTAAGGGCTTAAAAATCCAACATATTTGTGACCACCCGGAACGCATAGCACCTAATCCCCTCTCCAGATTCCAGAGGAATCTATCTCGTGAGGGCAGGCGTCGGTGGCATAGCCTCTGATACGACACTGGCACAGCCTTGGTCGTCCGATAGGCATAGCC
>CAZHQC010000179.1:0-3157 GCA_964534135.1 uncultured Elusimicrobiaceae bacterium
AGAATATTATATTTATAGCCAAATGTAAAGCTATTTACGAAGCACTACACTAGCTGTACGCCTTGCAAAAACAGCATATGAACATAATCGTGACAACCCTTATTTTATAGTAAATTTTGCAAAACTATTGCGTCAATCTGGTCAAGCAGAAAAGAGTGTGGAATTGTTTAGAAAGTATCCTCAAAAAATAAAAAATGATAGGGTTTTTTGTTTTGAATGGGGAATGTCTGAAGGACTTGCTAATTCGAGATGTACCAATATTTGCCTAGCAGCTTTATCACTTGCTGATAATCTAGGGCTGAAATGGCCAACTGTTGAAGATGCATCAAAAGGTTTTGCTGGAATGGGTAAAACTTTCGGTCGACTTTATGATATTTACAATGACAAAATTTTTATAGAAGCATGTGGTGCTACGCTTCAACTTGGTATGCTAGTAAAACGTGATGAGAAAGGGAGTGAGTATTTTAAAGAAGTGGAAGAAAAAAGTCTTAGTGAGGGTGTGGAAAAAGTTTCGATTCAGCAGGCATTAATAAGATTTAAGAATGGAGTTGCTGCCGCTTGGGAAAGAAAAGAGGTGAATTTATCTGATTATAGTGTCCCTGATGTAAGAGAACTAAAATACGGTAAATTGTATAAACTGCTTAACATAGAACAGGAAAGTTTTAATAAAAAACAATAATTTTCTTAATAATATTTATAAAGCTCTCCTTGTGTCGGGTTGGGTAATTCAGGTGTGAGAGAAAAGGGATTGTAATGGTTAAAAAATGAAAAATACATACGTTTATCATCGCAAAAGTTTTGATTTTATAGGCGATAAGCTTTATTCTCTTAATGATATAAAAACAATTCATCCTTCAATTTATGAAAGTTCAATTAAAAAATATGAAGGGCGAGAATGGATTTTAGATATAACTATACCTCCGTTAAATTGTTTATGGAATGATGTGATTCACACCTCACTTATGCATCCTTCTCTCATATATAAAACACTTAATGAGATTGGGTTACTACATCGTAAAAGCATACTTTGGTTTGAAATACCTCTTGATGATATTTTGAAGTTTTCAAATACACTTTATCTCAATGATAGAGTAGATAGAGATGGGGATAAAACAATATCTTTTTTAGAAACTGATTTTGAACCGGTTAATTCAAACCGTATTGTGGAACTTTCAGGAATGCCTGATATTAATCTTAAATATTATCATGAATGTTTTAAAAAAAGCGAACAATGTTTATTGTGGAATTATGCTCCGCATCTGTTTTTAAAAGGTGTTCTGGATGTGAGTAAATACCGGGTTTTTGATTGGAAGGATTAAGGGAAATGGAAGAGGATGGTTTATAAGAATCTCCTTGTCTCGGGTTGGGTAATTCAGGTGTATCTTAAATAGGGTGTGGACACTTGATCACTGATGGGTGTCCATAGCAGTCCTTTCGATAGCACAGTCCACTCTCACAAAAAATTAAGCGAGATTTAATTAAGAGGCGTTTTGGTGTTATAGGAAGTTTCCTTTTTTAGGCTATGGGGTTATTCGTATTTAGTATTAGGAATTTCCATTTGTCGGCATGAGGGTAGTTCAGAATTATCGTAATTAGGGTGGGCACTTCTATAAAAAAATGCTGTGAGTTTGCTAGGGAGCGATTTCTGAGGTTTAGCCTTGTATGTTATATTTTAATAGATAAGTAAAATAAATATAGTTAAGTTGTAGGATGTGGCAGCTCGTTTTAGCCTCGGTTAAAAAAACCGTTCTCAAGCATGGAGCGCCACATCCCACTATTCTCATAATCCGAATTGTTGCAAGGCGCTTTTAAGCCCGAATTTCACAAGGTCGGATAACCTTAAAGGAGGACTTTATGTCCAACTCAAAACCTAACTGTGAAATATATATAGGCATCGATGTTTCCAAAGAAAATCTTGATGTCTATATCCTTGAACACGATAAACACTTTCAGTTTTCACAAACTGAAACAGGTTTATCCGAGCTGGTTGAAATCATTGGATCTTTTAATCCAGCTCTTGTAGTCCTTGAAGCTACTGGCGGTTTTGAAAATAATGGCGCGTCTATCTTAGCTTCTTCAAATATACCTGTCGCTGTAGTCAATCCGCGCCAAGTAAGGGACTTCGCTAAGGCCACAGGTACACTTGCCAAAACTGATTGCCTTGACGCTAAAATAATAGCCATGTTTGGCAAAGCTATAAAGCCTAATATATCAGCGCTCCCGGACGAAACACTTAAGCAAATTAATCTTCTCGTTCGCAGAAGAGCACAACTGGTCTCTATACTCGGCCAAGAAAAAAACAGGTTTTCTTCTGCTAATGGCTTTATGGCTAAAAGTATTAAAAAACATATAGCTTGGCTTAAAAAAGAACTTGAACAACTTGATAAAAATATTAATGACTTTATCAAATCTTCACCTATATACAAAGAAAAAGTTCAAATCTTCAAATCCACGCCGGGTTGCGGTCCTGTGCTTGCAAGTTCACTTATTGCTTTTATGCCGGAACTTGGCAAATTAGACCGTAAAAAAATAGCTCTTTTAGCTGGCCTTGCGCCACTTAACAACGATAGTGGTAAATTTAAAGGCAAAAGAACAATAAAAGGTGGTCGGGCGAATATTCGTTCCATTCTTTATATGGCTACATTAACAGCTATAAGGTTCAACCCTATTATAAAAGAATTCTACGAAAGATTAGTATCAAAGGGTAAACCTAAAAAAGTAGCTATTACAGCATGTATGCGGAAATTACTTGTCATGCTTAATGCTATGTGCAAAACAAATACCGCATGGAGTTTGAAAGATCAATTAATAATGACTTGACAACATAGTTGCTTGTGAACAAGGTTTATAAGGGGATTTCTCCGAAACGGCGAGGATGTTTGAAAGAGAAAACTTTGTTTTCGATTGAGTTCCGTAGCCGCCGAATAAACCGAAGAGAGCAACGGCGTTTAAAACCTCCGCATGAGCGACTCTGTAAACTTACAGGGTTTTACTCATCTCGAGTATTTGTGCAAACATTACTGAGCGACCCCGCCCTGAGGGTAAACTTACTGACAGGTGCTAATACTCTAATCCTCTTTTGCTAAAATAATCACCCCAATAGAGCTTAACGGTCGCCTTGGTTTTTGATTAGTGACCTATCTCTAACGGGGCAAGC
>CAZHQC010000180.1:0-3101 GCA_964534135.1 uncultured Elusimicrobiaceae bacterium
CTGAATGGAGTTTCAAAGAACAATTAATAAGAGCTTGACAACATAGTTGCTGTGTGTCTCACCCTCCTATAAGTCCAAGTCGGGTTCCGAACACTCCTGATTGGCAAATCTTACTGCCATGCCTTAATTAGATTTTCAAACTTCTTATGTGAAGATGTCCCGCCCACCCAAATTAAGATAAATCCGAATTACCCTATTGTAAGGAGTTACTAAATAAAATGTATGGGCTAACCCCATGCCCCGTACGCTTGCGCTGTGGGGCAGGGGCAAGCCCACAGTATTTTTATTAGCATGAAGTTTTTAACCCAATCACGCTTTTTTAATGGATTTAATATTTTTCCTATATAAATATAATTTACCTGCTTTTTCTATTAATTATAATTATTCTTCTTCAAATTTCGTTTCTAATTTAAATTTATCCCATGTCCACAATCTATCACTAAGAAATTCATGGTCTTGGAAATCGTGTGTATTATTGGTTACAAATTTATCTACACTTAAACTACAAATAAATTGATAAAAATCCATTAAATCTGATGATTGCGGATGTCTATTCACAAGAATTAGTTCTTTAATTTTTGCATTGAGATACATTAATACAAATTTAAGACTATCATTTCCGGTCCATCCACCATTTACAGACATTATCCTTTCAAATTCTGGAGATAGATTAAATATCTCTGATAGGCTTTCTCCCATAGCTTCACAATAGTCCTCGCTATGGAATAATTCATCTATCAATTCTTCCTCTTTTGCTCTATCGCCAAGCTGTTCTTTATAGAATTCAGCTAATTTATTAATAGAATCTGTATGTGTTATAGCATCATCATTAAATTTTTTCACTATCTTCCATGCATTTTTTTTTAAAAACGATTCACTCATCATAGTCTTGGAAAGCCTTAAATTCTGCTCTTTTTCTTTTTTTATATCTGATTGAGGAAAAGGTAATTTATATTTTTCTGATATTAACATCTCAATTACTCTTTTTGGTTCAAGAATAATTCGATTACCATAAATTAATCTCTTCAGTTCTGTAATCTTTGCGGCTGTATTAGAGTTACCGTCGTTAATGAAATTAGTTACCGTTTCATATAAACATGGTAGATTTCCCCAAATTTCAATTTTATTTGATATCTCTACTGAATCCAAATGAGAATGTAATTTTATTATTCCTTTTGGTCCAAGTGAACGCCAAATACAAGTATCAAATGTTACCCTTATGACCACAATTCCCCCTTGTTTATTTTGTTTCTCATCTTAAAATTATTTTTTTCATAAAACCCTCCAAAAATAATATATCAAATTCTATAAAGAATTTCCTTTTGATAGGGTAATTCGGCTTTATCTTAAATAGGGTTGGGCGGGATATTCTCCCCTACTTAAAAGGAAAAGTAAGTACAAAGCGGGTGGCAGTAAGATTTGCCACTCAGGGATGTTCGGAACCCGACTTGGGCTTATTGGAGGGTGAGATGCATAGGGGCGACCTCTAGGAGACCCCGCCCCTGATGGTAAACTTACTGACAGGACCCGCTAAACAATTAGCTGACAACTTTCTGCTAAAATCCCGCGGACACCCCCGTAGATTTGTTTCATCCTCAGATTCCCCCAAATCTAATGCGGGGGTGTCGTCAGAAATAAGTTTTCATTTACTTATTTTATTGCAGGACAGGGAGCAGTCAGATATATCTTCCTGCATCTGGCGCCTTAGGCGCTTGTTCCGCACAACTCCTCGGAATTCCCATTCCTGAATGAAAACTTGCTGACAGGATATCTAAAAAACTGTAAAACTTTTTACTAACTTCCCCCTTTTTTTGTTTCAGTCAAAAGGAAACAGATAATAGGAGGCAGATATTTTGTGAAATGTTCATTTAACATTCGCGTATTTTCTCATCGCATCCAAAGAATTTAAGAGTTCATCCAATTTGTCGATATCTAAAGGACTTTTTGATTTCCTTAAGTGTGAAATTGACATTTTCTCTCTTGTTCGGAGCCTTCTTAAAGTCTTTTCATTTTTTCTGCCCATATTTTCCCCCATCACAAAATTAAAATTTTTATATATGACTATATCTGGGATTTTCAAGTAAATATTTCCACAGAGATTCTTCTGTGATTCTAAGTGATTTTTTTAATGTGTTTTTTTCTTTTCTCTTTCCTCTTATTTTGGAATATCCTCGGAAATTTCCGGACAAATCAATTAAGACATCATAAGTCCAAATGATTTCAGGAGCTAGTGTTCCGAGAAATTCTTCTGTTATATCGATAGTAGCTTTCCAAATCTGATGTTCTTTTGATATATATCGAATTCTTGGATAATTGAATCCTGTAAGTTCCGCCAAATTGATTTTGGCGATTTTGACTATTTCTTTTTTGTTCATGTCCTACCCCCTTTTTTTTAGCGCTTAGTCGAGTTTAAAAATATTTTTTATTCTGAATTAGCGCTTCCCCACAAATAGCTTATCGTATTTAAAGAAATAGGTGAATCGCCTTAAAGGGCTATTTCTGGAAGATAAAGTATCTAATTAGAAAGGGTTAGAGATAAGAGGAAGAAGGCTATAATTGGATAATATTTTCTCTAAAGGCATATTGGACAAGTTCGGTTTGCTTGTGAATATTAAGCTTGTTCGCTATATTATTTCTGTGAGCATGAACAGTATTAATTGAAATTTTTAATTTGCGAACGATTTCTTTGTTTGCCATGCCTTCCGCTATTAATTGGACTATCTCTCTTTCTTTTGTGGTAAGTTTGCTGCGAGTATTTTCGGATTTAAATTTATTATTTGATTCTCCTATCAGTTTATCCAGTATAATGCTTGAGATTGAGGAATCAAGATAATATCCTCCGCGATGTACGGCATAAATGGCTTTGGCTATTTCCTTGGCGGCATTTTGTTTAAGTAAGTATCCTTTCGCTCCGGTTTGTAAAGCTTTTTCAATCATGGATTCTTTATCATGCATGCTTAAGAATATTATCTTTGCTGTTTTATCTTCACGTAAAAGTCTTACCGCGGTTTCTATTCCGTTTAAAGATGGCATTGATATATCAAGCACTTTAGTGGATTAGCTTGTCAAACCAGTTTTAAGTTGTTTTAAGGTGTAGTCGC
>CAZHQC010000181.1:0-3087 GCA_964534135.1 uncultured Elusimicrobiaceae bacterium
GACTATGACATTTCTATTTAACGCATATATGACATTTTAAAAAAATTACTACATACTTTACTTATTACTTTACTTATACTTTACTTATTTATTAAAATAGCATTATGACTTTTGACCCTCAATTCAACCCTACTAAGCATCTTATGAACATTGTTGCCGAGGCCGCCGATATTAACTCTAAAATACAGGGCGCTCTTATAGGCGTGAGTTGGCTTCCTGATATGCAACGCGAAGCTTTTGCCAGGCAGACTCATGGCTCCACCGCCATAGAGGGAAACCCTTTAACTTTGCCGGAAATTAAAACTTTGGCGGATGGTGGTGTTCTTCCCGGCTCCAAGCCCCGTGCGGTGCAGGAAATCTTAAATTATTTCGAAGTTCTCCGCTTCATCGGTAAGAACTCCAATATTTCTACCATAAAAAATCCGCAGGTGCTAAAATTGCACGCTATAATAGGCCGCAAGAAGGCATTGGATCGCGGACCGGTTGGTGCTTTCAGGGACTATAAAGTTTTTGTTGGCAATCATACCCCGCCACCTCCGGTATCAGTTCCGTCTTTAACCGAGGAATTGTGCCAATGGCTTAACGATCCCGGTAAAGAATGGCCGGCGCTTGTAAGTTCCGCTATCCTGCATTACCAGTTTGAATATATACATCCGTTTGGTGATGGTAACGGTCGTGTGGGGCGTGCGCTTGCTACGTGGGAACTTTACCGTAAGCAGTTCGATACCAATCATATCTTTGCGGTGGACGAGGTTTTTCTTGAGGATAGGCAGGCCTATTACCGGGCCTTGAACCGTGTTCAATCACAAGGCGGTGATATGTCTGGCTGGGTGGAATATTCAGCGGAAACCGTACTGGAAGCATTGAATCGTACTTGGAAACGAATAGATTCTATACGAGCTCTTACAGGTAATAAGTCTATTTCACTTACCAAAAATCAAGAAAGGCTTTTAGCTCTGTTGAAAGAAGCCCCGCGCGGCATACAGGAGATAATGTCTGCCCTTAAAGTGACCAAGCCCGGCGCGCATTTTATATTAAGGCCATTGTTAGATGCGGGATTGCTAAAACGTTCCGGTGGTCATAAGACCGGAAAATACGAACTTTAAATTAAGTTGTTATATTATTACTTGTGGGATGATTAAAGTCTGTAAGTTTACAGTAAACGAAGCTATGCTTCATAAAGTGTCGGAAACTTTGTGAACGACCAGAGTCGCTCATATACGGTTTTGTTAGTGGCTTGGCAAAGTTTTTACGACTCACTGTATTTATTGAGTGGGGCCTGTCAGTAAGTTTACGTAAATATATACCATGTAGGTGGCTGCGAAACTTCTTGGTTGCGAGACATCAAAGGACTGCGGGGTAAAAAAAGAAAGATATAGAAGCCTGTAAGTTTACAGTAAACGAAGCTATGCTTCATAAAGTGTCGGAAACTTTGTGAACGACCAGAATCACTAGACCTGTTAGGGGATTGGCAAAGTTTTTACGGCTCACTCACTTGTGGGTTTTATTTAATACTGGCTTTCGGACTTTCGTCAGTTCCGGAACTCGGGCAAAAGGCATAGCTTTTACCCTCAAACATCCTCAGATAATACCCCTGAGGTTGGTTAAATGTGGTTTTCGAAGAAACCTCAGGGGTTAAACAGGACAAATCCTAGGTTAAAAACCCAATATCGTTCTCCGCAAAATCTTTACCAATCCTTCAGTCAGTTTTTTTATATAGGGGGAGAGATTGCCCAACCCAAATTAAGATACAGCCGAATTACCCTTTTCATAAGGTGATTTTAATGAAATTCGCACTATAATTTCTCGTCGGAAAAGAAAAATAACTGAGAAACAAAGCAGCGTTTCCTACGATTATATAGAGGTATAGAAGTGTGGAAGTATAGAGGATTGATTGTTTTCTTAGCAGAATAGGTATTAGTTTTATTAATAGAGGAAAAAAACTGTTCTTATTGCCGAATGATATTAAAACTGGTATACTTATAGTAAGTCGAGATGGTGTATGGCTTACTCGGGTGTCTAGCTGGCGGGATTAGTCCGATAGATTTCCATATACTGGAATTTGCGTCAGCACAATTTAAAGCCCATCTTTAAGGTGGGCTTTTTTATTAGGGGGAAGTTTTTAAATAATGATGAATCTAAATGGATATTTTAAAAAAGATGATTCCTCAGAGTATTTAAGTAAAGTGGGAACTTTACTTAAGATTTTAGGTAATTTGAAATTGCCAAATAAGCTTATTGTTTTAAAATGTTTTATTGAAGCGGTAAAAGTAATATGTTCAAGACAGAATACTTTAAACAAAAATCAGTTGAAAATGAAAGAAGTTCGTTCTGCTTTAAATTTAATAACTTTTCACTATGAGAAAACTTCTACGATTAAAGCTTCTACTGTGCCATTAAACGATTTATTGGGAAAGAATTTAAATGAAGGTGACGCACTTAAATATTATGAGAAAAATGTTGAAGGCGAAATTAAAGATTTTTATGGCAGAAAAATAAATTTGCCTTTTGATGGATTTCGGCATCTATATAAGGATAGAGAAGGGAAACATGTTACAGATACAGAGTTTTTTCAAAGTTATAGAGGAAAGCGTCTTCCTTGGATTAGACATGCTTTAATAAATACAAAAGAAATTTACAAAAAAAGAGAATGGAAGTGGATTGTTTATGCCTATGTTAAATGTTTTAGGGTTCCAACTCATGATGGTTTTGTATCAAACTATTTGTTTGTTATAGTTAAAGCGGAAAATCCTCAAGTTCCACTTAAATTTATTACGGCTTACCATTTTAATGATCATGAAATTTTGCTTAAAAGAATAGAAGACTTTGAGCCGTATTGTGGACCAATCAAGCATTAATAATTTTTAAGTTTGAAATCATACAGTTTTTATGTAGGGGGAGAGAGTAGCACTGCAAGATAGTGACTCAAGAAGTTTTCAAGATTGGGATGCGAGAACCAAAAGCTCTAATTTCGCATTTAAGTATATGCTTTTGCAAAATAGATTTAATTATTTAATATGTTCACTTTTAGTGTCAATCATTTTTATTTTCAATATTTTTTAAAAATTCCTGAGCGTCAGGCAAAAA
>CAZHQC010000182.1:0-354 GCA_964534135.1 uncultured Elusimicrobiaceae bacterium
ATTAAGTCGGGAGAAACGATAAACAAAGATTATTTTAAATCTTTAAATAAATTCAACAAATTATTTCCGAATCGAGATAAAGTTTCCGCAGTTATATATGGCGGAGAGCGAATTGAAAAGAGGTCTGATGTTTTGGTTTATCCTGCGCAAAAAATTAAAAAACTTATTCAAGAATCAGGATTTTAAATGCTTGGTTTTTGAGTTAAAAGTAGCTAGACAGCGGGACAGTCTAAGAGTCTGAGACTCTTGGGGTCATAGAGTCAACAACAAAAACAATAAATTACTAAGATGCAAACGGCTTGGCGGCATAAGATGCCGCAGCTACAAGTAAAGAAGAAAGCTGGATTAATATAA
>CAZHQC010000182.1:454-3077 GCA_964534135.1 uncultured Elusimicrobiaceae bacterium
CTTTGTTAAAGGGGGAAGAAAGCTTTATTGGCGGCATAAGATGCCGCAGCTACAAGTAAAGAAGAAAGCTGGATTAATATAAAAATCCCCCTAGCCCCCTTTGTTAAAGGGGGAAGAAAGCTTTATTGGCGGCATAAGATGCCGCAGCTACAAATAGGCGGCATAAGATGCCGCGGCTACAAGTAAGTCGGCGAATCCGTCAAGAAGTAAAAGGGGGAAGAAAAGCTTTATAGGCGGCATAAGATGCCGCGGCTACAAACAGGCTCAATAACCCGACCACCCGCTTGCGAAGCGTATTTTGTAATGGCGCTTATAGCGCCAAAGCAGGTGGTCAGGGTAACCCGACCACCTACAGAAGCGCTATGCGGATTGCTTATTGACTTTTCTATAGTAGTGGTATAGAATAGTCATATGATTATAAAACGCAATAGTTATCCTCAATTATTGGATGAAATGAATATTAAAGGAATTTCTATTTTGCTTGGAGCAAGGCAAGTAGGAAAAACTTTTTTGTTGAAACAATTGCATAAAAAAGCCAAGGCATTAGGGTTAAAAACCGCTTATTATAACCTAGAGTTGCCGGAAGATTTGCGATTGTTCAACGGTTCGGATGCTCAAATATATAATTTTTTATCTTTAGCGGGTGAGGTAATTTTTATTGATGAATTTCATTATTTGAAAAATGCTTCTAAGATCTTTAAGATGTTGTTTGACAGTAAAAAGAAAGTAAAAATTTACGCTTCAGGGTCTTCTTCTCTTGAAATTCATAAACATCTTAAGGAAAGTCTGGCTGGTAGAAGATGGATTACTAAATTAATGCCGTTGTATTATGATGAGTTTCTTCAAAAATTAGCCAAGAATAATAATTCTAAGCGCGCTTTTAATGAATATGTTGTTTATGGCGGACTTCCCGGTCTTTTGGAAATGAAAGACGGCGACGCTAAAATGCGATTATTAAGCGAGATTTTGGGAACATATATTCAGAAAGATATTAAATCCTTGATTAAAGAGGAGAATATTAGGGCATTTAATTCTTTGTTATATCTTATTGCTGAAAATCAAGGTTCACTTATTTCGGAAAGCAGTCTTTCCCGGGAAGTGGGGCTTACCGCTGTTACTGTTAATAAACATATATCAATTCTTGAGAACACATATGTTTGTCATTCCTTATATTCTTATGCTAAGAAATTAGGAAATGAACTTAAGAAGTCTAAGAAAGTATATTTTTATGATTTGGGGATAAGGAATGTTTTGCTTAAGGATTTCACACCTTATGCAAGAAGAGAAGATAAGGGTATTATAGCTGAAACTTTTGTGTTTTTACAGTTGCTTTCATTGAGAAAACCTAATATAGAGATAAGATTTTGGCGAAATAAAGCCGGAAAAGAGATAGATTTTATCATTCTTAAGAATCGTAAACCTTTTCTTTTAGAGGTAAAGGCTTCTCTTTCATCGGAGGAAATACCAAGTGTTTTTCATGATTTTATAAATCATTATCCCGAAACTATAGGCGGTATGGTTGTTTCGGGGGGATATGAGGGTATTGCTGACATTAAAGGCAAACAAATAACTTTTTCCACTTTTGATAAATTTCTTAAACTACTTGAAAAAAAGCTCGCATAGCTATGGTGCGAAAAGGCATAGCGCGCGCCATCAGCATAGCTGAAAAACCATGTAAACTGAAAGTGCGAACAACAAAAGACCTTAATTCATATTCAAAACTTAAAATGCGACTATAATTCAATGCATTGCGTTATAGTCTTGACTATTCCGCAATACTCTGCAATAATATCTATTATGAAGAGATATTTACAAAAAAATGTGCCTAATGACTTAAAAAAGAAAATGGTATTTATTACCGGTCCCCGCCAAGTGGGAAAAACTTTTCTCGCTAAAAGTATACAGCAAGAATTTAAGAAATCAATATATTTAAATAATGACGATATAGAAGATTTAAAAACCATACAAAAGCGTATATGGCCGTTAAATACGAATTTAATAATTCTTGACGAGATTCACAAACTAAAAAATTGGAAAAATTACTTAAAAGGAACTTTTGACACCCGTAGCGCTAATCAAACATTTCTTATTACGGGAAGCGCAAGATTAGATACTTTTCGCCAGACAGGCGAATCTCTAGCGGGTAGATACTTTCTTTATCATCTTAATCCGCTTTCAGTGAAAGAATTAGCGGGAACTATGCCGGCGTATGAAGCTGTTTCGGCATTAAACACTTTAGGCGGGTTTCCGGAGCCATTTCTTTCTTCATCAGATGAATATGCTCGGCGTTGGCGCCAACAATACTATACAGATATTGTGCGGGAAGACATAATGGATTTTAGTCGTATAAATGAAATTCGCGCAATCAAACTTTTATTGGAAATGTTACGTAAACGCGTCGGCTCGCCATTATCATATGTTTCATTGGCGGAAGATATTCAGATAGCGCCTAATACTGTCCGCAAATATATTGATATCTTGGAAAGTCTGCATATTATTTTCATTGTCAGGCCTTATCATAAAAACATTGCCAGATCCATATTGAAGGAGCCAAAAATATATTTTTATGATAGCGGCTATGTGGAGGGAAATGAAGGGACGCGTTTAGAAAATACTGTGGCCA
>CAZHQC010000183.1:0-3065 GCA_964534135.1 uncultured Elusimicrobiaceae bacterium
ACTGCGGAACTCGTGAAAAAACAATGTTTTTTAACTCAAACATCCTCGTCGTTTCGGAGAAATTCCCTCGTAAACCTTACTCTCAAAGCTAAACCTCAGAAATCGCTCACTACAGACTTACAGCCTTCCTCTATCAATAGTTTTTAAGAAAGTGTCCACACCCAAATTATAACTTGAATTACCCAACCCTTAAAAATGAAATCTTTATTTTTTTAAATTAAAAAAGGTGAATTTCAGCTCACAAATTCACTATCCTAAATAAAAAAAATCAATCTATTACAATAAATGCTACGCATTTTTTTGCTAAGCGTTTAATAAAACGGTAGAATTAATAAACACTCAAAATACTGACGAAGTTATCCTCTTTCAAGTAAAGTGTTTTAACTATTAAAAAGGGGTTGGGAAAGTAACACATGCGTTTACATACATGGCATATTCTGAGTTTAAGCTTATTGTTTGCTTTTTTCCTAATTTTTACCTTAGCATTACCGGTTTTCTCATCCGGTTCTTCCAACTCAGCCGCTTCATTTCTTAAAATTCCGGTTGGAGCCAAGCCGGCTTCTTTAGGTGAAGCCTACTCCTGTTTTGATAATGATCCCACTCTTATTTTTTACAATCCAGCCGGTATAAGCTGGCTTCAAAAACCCTTTTTTTCATTTGGACATAGCAACTACATTGAAAATGTAAAATACGAATATTTAGCATTATCACTCCCTCATAAAAAAAAATGGAGTAAGCGGTATTGGGATAAATCTGCTAAATATAAACTCTATAGCCAGTTATGATTTAAATGGCGCCCAATTGGAATCAGTAAGTTCTTCGGATTTAGCTTTAAATTTAACCCATGCCATGCATTTTAAATTTTATAGGAATAATTTTTTTAGTGAACTGGGATTTGGAGTAAATCTAAAATATATATCGGAACGCCTGGATACAAAAAAAGCATCCGCTTTTGCCACCGATATCGGACTTTTAATAAAACCTGCCCTTCCGGGAATACGCCTTAGTTTTGTCGTTCAAAATATTGGCTCAAAAATGAAATTTATTAACGAAAGTTTTTCATTGCCTTTTAAATGGAAATGCGGATTTTCCCAAACAGGTAACACAAACACCGATTATGATTACACTTATTCCATAGAAGCAATGGGAACAGATGGTGAAACATATTTACTAACTGGCTTTGAACAAGTACTATTTAAAACATTTTCCCTAAGAGTTGGTTGGCAAAATTTCCGAGATATCGGCTCCCCTTTAACTTTCGGTATGGGTTTTTTAATTAACGGTCATAAAACCGGAGATTTTTCCATAGACTATGCGTATTCCAATTATGCTGATTTGGGAGATGTTCATACCCTATCAGCTACGATAAAATTTAAATCTTCTAAGAAGAATAGAAAAAATAATGAACAATGGGATTGGGATTTTTTTTAGTCATTGTACTTTAAAAAATTGACTTAAGATTCAGTATAACAATAGATAAAAAATGAAAATCACAAGCATGAAGAAAAAAATATTATTAACATTTATGTTTACCATTTTTAATCTAAACATAGCCATGGCATCCTTATCTCTTAAAATGGGAGGTTGGTATTCGGGAGGAGGAGAAGCTCCGGCGATTAATTCTTTAAAAATGAAATTTTCTTTGGTGGGCGGAGGCTTAGGCTGGTCAAAAAGCGGTGTCGGAACTCTTACGGTAAGCGGAGGTTTTATAAACGTTGCAAAAACTCTTCCGTCCTCCTCTCCAAATCTTTTATACGCATATCCTGTTCCGTTTAATCCTTCTTTGGGACATATTAAAATAACATTCAAAGGACTTTCCACTTTGGCAAAAATAGAGATTTATGATTTAGCAGGACAGAAGATTAAAACCCTAATCAAAGAGAACTCCCATGATTATTACGATTGGAATGTTAAAACAGATAATGGGAGAAATTTAGCAAGCGGTGTTTATTTTTATGTCATTAATACCGGAGGACAAACAAAAACCGGAAAATTAATGATAATTAAATAACACTGCTAAAAAGACACATTTTGAAGTATGAATTATAAATTAAAATTTGAGTTTATCATTTGGAGACATTTATGAAAAAAATTTCACTTATTTTATTTATCTTTTTAAATTTTATCAGCGCGGAACTTTATTGCGCTGTTCCACTTAAAATAAATTATCAAGGTAAAATTGAAGATGATGGCACTCCTGTAACAGGCTCAAAAACTTTCGAATTTAGAATTTATGACGCGTCTAGTGGAGGCAATCTTTTATGGACAAGTTCATCTCAAAATCTCGACATTGTTGATGGTATGTTCAGCACAGTATTATCAGCAGGAACTCCAAACGCAATTTCAACCGCTACTTTTTCCGGCCCCAGATATCTGGAAATAAGAATTAATTTAGAAATTTTAACCCCGCGGGAAGAAATAGTTAGCACTCCTTATGCTCTTATGGCCGGAGGCCTCTCAAGCGATGCGATTATTGTAGTCACGGCAAATAATGTAAGTTCCGGATTATTAGCCCAAACAGTAATTGCTAGTTCAATAGCGGTAAACAGTATATACACCAATTCCATACAAAACAATGCGATAACAATAACTAAATTAGCTAACAGCTGTAGTGATGGTCAAGTGCTAAAAATTTCAGGTTCAGCTTGGGCTTGCGGAACCGACACTGCCGGCGTCGGCGGAGCAATGATAACAAAAGAAGGACTTACAACAATTACCGATCCAACCAGCGCTATGTCTTTTGACGGGAATCAATTTAATGTTTGGGATGATCCTATAGGAGAAGCCAATATCAGCTTAAATTCTTCAAGCGCAACTTTACAGGGAAACATCTTTAATGTAGCAAATAAATTGATTCAACTCGACGAAACCGGTAATCTACCTATTTTAAATGGTTCCGCTTTAACTCATTTGACCGGCGCCAATATAAGTGGAAATATAACCGGTAATGCCGCAACGGCAACAGAAGCTACTAGTTTAACCGGAGGCGCAAACGGAGCCATTCCTTATCAATCAGCTGCAAACACTACGCAAATGTTAACGGCTGGAGCTGAAGGACTTTTCTT
>CAZHQC010000184.1:0-3056 GCA_964534135.1 uncultured Elusimicrobiaceae bacterium
TGTTAACGCCGTTTCTAAAGTATACAGATAATGCCGTTAATTAGTGTACAGGTGTATAACATTTTTTTTAATTTTATTTTTCCGTATCAATTTCATTAAACCAAAATAAATCATTTAAAAAACCGTTTTGATAAACTTTCATGGAAGAGGTAACTCCATGAAACGAAAAAACACTCCTCCTAAAAAATATTGTCCTTATTGTGGCAAATATTATACACCGTATATTCGCGCGGTAAAGACTCAAAAAACCTGTGGCAATATTTCCTGTAAAAAGAAATACAAGCGCAAATTGCAAAGGAACTGGAAAAAGAATAACCCCGATGGTTTTTGCCTGCGTTATGTAAAAGTAAAAGTATGGCTTAAAAAACATCCCGGCTATCTTGCCAAATACCGCGCCAGCCATCCTGAATATGTACGTAAAGATAACCGAAGACGAAAGCTGCGCAGGCTAAAATTAAAGGTAAAAAACGCCGATATACAAGACACATTGCTCATTGGTAAAATCAAGCAAATCCGCAATATAAAAGGCGCCGATATACAAAACACATTAAATCTAAAAATCGACGGGATATTGGATATTATGGCGAATCGAAACGCGCCGATATACAAAACACATGGGCAATTACGCTGTTAAGCATGTAAACTATAATCATGGAAACAACACTATGGGCAAATATAAGACGGTTGAGTGAAGTTGAGAAACTATCAATAAGCGAAATATCACGCTTATTGAGAATTCATCGCAAAACAGTGCGTCGCGCATTGGAAAGTGGTATAACCCCGCCTATTAGTAAGCCAAAAGGGCGAAGAGCTGAAAGCAGGCTTGAGCCGTTTAAAGTGTATATAACTGATCGGTTAAACGAATATCCGAATCTAACAGGAACCAAAATCCTGATGGAAATACAAAAACAAGGTTATGGCGGCGGTTATACAATACTTAAAGATTACATCAAGCCAATAAGAACGGGAAAGCATCCATCCGCGTTCCTGCGTTTGGAAACACCGCCCGGTGAATACGCGCAAGTGGATTGGGCGAATATAGGGCATATCGTTATTGGAAACGCCAAAAGACAATTATCCTGTTTTGTCATGGTTTTGTCGTATTCACGAATGATGTACATTGAATTTACGCTGTCACAACGCATAGAAGATTTTATGGGCGCGCATGTAAACGCGTTTCGTTTCTTTGGCGGAATACCTAAAAAGATTAACTATGACAATTTGAAAACGGTAGTTCTTGCCCATGTTGGTTCCGATATACGGTTTAATTTAAGATTCATGGATTTTGCGGGATATTATTTATTTAAGCCTGTAATATGCGCGGTAAGGAAGCCCAATGAAAAAGGCAAGGTTGAATCGGGAATAAAATATGTTCGTTCGGCTTTTTTGGCGGGACGATTAATAAATTCACATATTCAAATACAGCAAGAAGCGCTTGAATGGCTGAATAAAGAAGCTAATGTGAGAATACATGGAACAACAAGGGAAAAACCGATAATCCGATTTGAATCCGAAAAAAATGAACTGCTGGTTTTGCCTCAAAATGATTATGATTGTTCAATAATCGCAAGTGCTATGGCAACCAGCCAGGCGCTTATCCATTTTGACAGCAATAGGTATTCGATTCCTTGCGCCTATGCCGGCAAAACACTTACAATCAAAGCCACTGCCAAGCAAATATTCGTATATGATAAAGCCAGAATATTAACATCCCATCAAAGGTCCTACGAAAAATACCTTGTAATAGAAAACCCGCAGCATTATGAAGGATTATTGGCGCAAAGGAAAAAAGCTCGAATGACAAAGCTGGTGGAATTATTCCTTGGATTGAGCGCTGATTGCAAAGAATATTTAAAAGGTCTTGTAACCGCGGAGTTGAATTTACAATCACAGCTTGAAAAAATTCAGGGCATGGCTAATCAATATGGAAAATCGGATGTAATAAATGCCATAAACCACGCTTTACACTATAAAGCTTTTGGCGCGCATTATATTCAGAACATAATATTGCAGCAGCGAACAGCGCGTAACGCGCCTGAACCCCGACAGATGATATTAAGCAAAAAACCGCAATGGACAAGCCTTACAGTTGAAGAAACCGATATGGGGCTTTACGATGAACTTTTTGAAAAGGATAAAACCGATGAGCAACCTAAAGATAAAAAATGACATGACAACAATGCTAAAAAAGTTGTTTTTATTTCATACCGAACGACATTTGCCTGAACTTCTGGAAGAAGCCGTAAAAGGAAATATGGCGCATAAAGATTTTTTTAATCTTGTGCTTGAGCATGAATTGGCTTACCGCTATAAAAACACCATTGTTCGTCTTGCGCGGCAAGCTAAATTCCCGAGCGTAAAAACCATAGATTCATTTAACTGGGACCATGCGACCCGTATTCCGAAAGCAATTATCCTTAATGCCTTCACCATGGATTTTGTTAACAACAAAGAGCACTTAATATTTCTTGGTCCCGGAGGTGTCGGCAAGAGCCATCTTGCCATTGCCATCGGATATGCCGCCTGCCAAAGGGAAATCAAAACCCTGTTTACCACGGCTGCGGACATGATTAACAGATTAGTGGCATCCAAGAGTGACTACGGTCTGGAGCGCGCTTTAAAAAAATATTGCGCGCCAAGACTGCTCGTAATTGATGAGCTTGGCTATATTCCCATGGATAAAGAGGGAAGAGATCTTTTCTTTCAGGTCATATCAAAACGAGCCGAAACCGGTTCAATGATAATAACGACCAACAAGGCCTTCAAAGACTGGCCGGAGATCTTCCAAGATAATGCCGTAGCGACAGCGATAGCTGAGCGGCTCATTGAACACGGGGAGTTAATCAAGATTGAGGGGAGCAGCTATAGAGTTAAGAAAAGAAGACAAAGACGCTTGGGATCATGAATAAAACTTTAAGAGGAAAGCCGAATAAAGGGCTTTATTTTTTTGTTTATCTTTTTAGGAGTATGTTGGTGTTTACAAAAATAGAGAAAAACAGCTCAAAGTGTACACTTAATTCCGGCGAAAACTGTACACTTTTGCACCGCCGCTAACA
>CAZHQC010000185.1:0-2996 GCA_964534135.1 uncultured Elusimicrobiaceae bacterium
TGTTAAAGAGGGGAGTGGACTGGGCTAACGAAGGTTTGCTACGGACACCCCACAGTGATCAAGTAAATCTTCCCCCTTTTGCAAAGGGGGCTAGGGGGATTTTGACAGGCTAAAGAAGAGTTCCCCGCCTTTGGCGGGGCTAATTTAGTGTAACGGAATTTCAAGGCTATGCCAGTTGACTATGTCACGTGTCGCCTGCCCTCGCATTTTATATTCCTCTGGAATATGCAGAGGGTATCAGGAACTATGTTCATCAGACGGCCAATATTTAGTAATAAAGAATTTGCAGCAAATAAATCTCCCCCAACCCCTCTTTGTTAAAGAGGGGAGTGGACTGGGCTAACGAAGGTTTGCTACGGACACCCCACAGTGATCAAGTAAATCTTCCCCCTTTTGCAAAGGGGGCTAGGGGGATTTTGACAGGATAAAGAAAAAGTTGCTGCCAAGGGCAGCCTAATTTAATTTTCAGCAATAAAAAAAACGGTGCTCTATTATGAAGCGCCGTTTTTTTTATTGTTTGTTTGGAAAATTTTACCAATCGAGCAATGGCTCGAATATTGGCATTGTTCGTAGTTGGATTTCTTTTCCGCCTATAGCTTTATTCAGTTGTTTCATTTTATCGGAAATAGGAATAATACTGTCGCCGTCTTTATTGGTATAAGCTATCGTACTCATTCCAAACATGATGGGGTATTTTACTTCAGAATAGGCAATTTTAAAATAACCTTCTTCTCCCCAGTTAGTGCTCCAACTATTTTTTACTATAAAATATTCTTCAGTATCATTGTACCCTATGAGTAATACCGCATGGCCGCCCAATTTTTCACCGGTTACATGACTGTAAATTCCTGATTTATAATGCATCAAATCTTCGTAGACCATCATAGCGGTAGGCAAAGGGCCGTATGTGACTAAGGCTTTTTTAAGAGAAGACTCCTTGCGCCAAACAGATTTCGAGTCGCCTATTTTATAAGCTTCATTTTGCCAGCCTTCTGTGAGAGAGGAGCATTCTCCATTGGTAGCTGTATAAGGATAAAATTTCTCAGGAGGCAAGCCGGTTTTTTCTAAATAAGAGGCGTTTAATCTTCCTCCATTGCAAGAGCCCGTTCCGCTGCAGGAAAGCATGGCTTGCTCCGATAAATCAAGGTCTGTTCCTGGAATATTTTGGTTTAAAAGAGCATAAGATTCCAAACCTGCGGTCATGGCGAAAGCCCAGCAACTACCACATTCTCCTTGATGTCTTATTTTTGTTACATAATTACCGCCAGCTGTTCTCCAATCTAAAGTAGTTGGTGGTTCTGCGGATAATAGATCATCTTTAACCGGAGGAGCATTTATAGGTTCGAATGTTAAACCCACATAGTTTTTCCATTGAGTCCATGATTTGTCGGAAAGAAGTGTTTCTCCCACTGTCCATTTTGCCCCGGCCTGGTCAATTAAGGATTGTATTTCAGTTACTGTTTCTTTAGTTTCACCAGTATATTGTTTTTGGCTAAAACCATTTGTATTAAAAAATATTACGGTTGCCATAATGGCTGGAAAAAATAAAAATCTTTTTCATTTTCTTCATTCAAGTGCCTCCATAAATTACCTTATATCGCTATTTTTACATTATATACAATTTTTTCTTTAAATAAGGTTGGGCTAGATAATTTAATAAGAAGATCTCATTGTAAGAGGGGTTTAGTGAATGTTCCGATTTTTAATCGGAGAAGTGAGCGACGATGAAACGGGGAGATTATCTCTACCCTTTCCAAATCGCTGAGGGGACACCATATAGTGGTTTCCCCTTTTGTAGAGTATCGAGCGAAGTTTCCATTTCGGAGCGAGGCGTTACTCGCCTTGAACAAAGTGAAAGGTACGCTAAAGGACCTATTTTTATATGGGCCTATTTTCTTAAAATTAAAGGACTTTTGCTTCTATGGAACATTTGCGAGATATTGTTAAATTATAGAAGAGAATTTTAGAAGCTAAATGGAGAATATAAATGAAAAAAGTAATAATATTTGCAACAGTGCTATTTTTAGGTGGAACGGCATTTGCGAGTGATTTTGTCTATAAGTTTCAAGCAGATGGAGTTTGTAGAAATAGTTTGGGTGAAGAGGGTTATAATAGTGTTAATGCTTACGACCTTGTTAAGAATTACAAAGACGGCGAATGCGCGGATTTAACTCATGTTAATCTCACGGGAGTTACCTTGAGAGAAGCAAATTTGAAGGGTGCCAATATGTTTATTGCCGAGATGCCGAATATCTATCTTAGTCATGCCCAGCTTAATGGAGCTAAGTTGTATTTAGCTAATTTGAGTTCCGCCTATTTGACGGGTAGTGATTTTACCGGCGCTGACATGAGACTTGTATTTTTGGCCAGAGCTAATTTAAGAAAAGCCAATTTGACCGCTGTTAATTTGACTGAAGCCAGAATGATTGGAGTGGATTTATTTGGCGCTAATTTAACAAATGCCAATCTAACAGGAGCAAACCTTAGAGAAAGCAATATGACTGGCGCTGATTTAAGGGGAGCCGACTTGACTGGAGCTTATCTGGATGAGGCCACTTTATATGAGGCCATATATAATGATAAGACAAAATTACCTTTCAGCGGCGGCGAAGCAAATAAGCTGGGAATGATAAAAGTTATGTATTAATCGCAGTAAAAACTTTTTTGAAGTATTATTAAACGGTGGCATCCTGCAGATGTCACCGTTTTTTAGTTATAGAAATTTAATAATGGGATTTTGAGATAGTTTTAGACCTCCTCCTTTTTTTCTTAAAATCTTCTGTTATTTTTCGCATTTCCTTAGACCCTTCAAAGAAGAGTGATTATTCTTGTTTATTTTTTTTTACATAATTTTACCTTAAAAAATAAAAATTTAGGGTGAATTTTTCATTGACAAAAAATGAGTTAACGTGACGAAAACGAGATTGACATTTATCATATAGTGTGGTAAACAATAGGTTATAATGCCGGAATTTATGTTAAAATATGGTCTTCGG
>CAZHQC010000186.1:0-2835 GCA_964534135.1 uncultured Elusimicrobiaceae bacterium
TGATTGTGGCAGTCAGCTTCATAAAGCTATGGAAATGATAGCCAAAGAAAAATCCGGAGCCCTTCTCTATATGAGACAAGAAGGCCGCGGTATTGGATTAGGCAATAAAATAAAGGCCTATCATCTTCAAGATAATGGTTATGATACCGTTGAAGCTAATCATGCTTTGGGTTTTAAAGCCGATTTAAGAGATTATGGCATAGGGGCTCAGATACTTGCTGATTTAGGTATTAAGAAAATAAAATTGATGACAAATAATCCAAAAAAAATAATCGGCTTAAAAGGTTATGGTCTTAAGATTGTAGAGAGAGTTCCGATAGTGATTGCACCGAATTGTAAAAATAAGCATTATTTAAAAACAAAAAAAGAGAAAATGGGCCATTTGATATAGGCTAAAAATAAGAAAACAGTGGCAGGAAATAATAAAAAAATAAACCGGGAGATAAAATGAAAACAATTGAAGGTAAACTTTTAGCGGGAGAACTTAAGTTTGCGATTGTCGCGGCAAGGTTTAATGATTTTTTAACAGCCAAGCTTGTAGAAGGAGCTTTGGATACATTAAAAAGACATGGCGCGGATGAAAAAAATATAACCATAGTTAAAGTTCCCGGAGCTTTTGAAATTCCCTTGGTGGCCGATAAGCTTGCGTCTGGAAAAGTTGACGCTGTAATTTGTCTTGGCGCCATTATTAGAGGAGATACGCCTCATTTTGACTTTGTTGCATCTGAGGCCACAAAAGGAATCGCTCAAGCTTCTTTTCAAAATAAAAAGCCCATTATTTTTGGCATAATCACTGCGGATAATATTGAGCAGGCTATTGAAAGAGCCGGAACCAAACAAGGAAATAAAGGTTCGGATGCTGCTCTTTCCGCAATTGAAATGGCCAATTTATTTAAAAAGATATAAAGCTCACCCACTCTTTGTAGAGTGGGGTTTAGAGCGGAATCCTCCGAAGCTATGGCATTAAATACGCCGAATAGGTGTGGGTTTTTTGATGACATGCTTAGCGAAGAAGGATAGAAGTACCGAACTTTAAGAGAAGGTTTTATGGCAGATAGAAAAACAGATGAATTCTTTATGGGCGAGGCTCTTAAGCTTGCCGTTAAGGGTATTTACGATACTCATCCAAATCCTATGGTGGGCGCCGTAATAGTTAAAGGCGGCCGTATAATAGCTAAGGGTTATCATAGAGAATACGGTAAAGCTCATGCTGAAATAAATGCAATAAAAAGTTCTAAAGGCTCTCTTAAGGGAGCGAGTATTTATGTTACCCTTGAGCCATGTTCTACTTTCGGTAAAACTCCCCCTTGCACTGAGGCCATTATAAAAGCCGGGATAAAAAAAGTTATAGTTGGAGCTACTGATTGCAATCCGGCTCATTCGGGCAAAGGCCTTAAAATATTAACTAAGGCGGGAGTAGAAGTTCAAACCGGGGTTTTAAAAAAATCCTGTGAAGATATAAATTTTGCTTTCAATAAATTTATGAAGAAAAAAACTCCTTATGTAACTCTTAAAGTATCTCAGAGTTTTGACGGGAGAATTGCCGATTTTATGGGCCGGTCCCGCTGGATATCTTCTCTTAAGTCCAGAATTAAAACCCATGAGCTACGCGCTGAAGCGGATGCCGTTTTAGCCGGAATTGAGACAATTATTAAAGATAATCCTCTTTTGAATATAAGACATCTAAAAGTAAAAAAACAGCCTATTATTGTTATTGTTGATTCTTCTTTGAGAATTAATCTTAAGGCTAAGGTTTTGGAAAATGAGAGAGTTATAATTGCTACAACTCAAAAAGCTTCTAAAATAAAAATAGCCAAACTTGAGAAAAGAAATATTAAAGTTCTGATTCTTACCAAAGATAAAAATGGAAGAGTGGATTTAAAATCTCTTCTAAAAAAACTTGGGCAAATGGGGATAGGGCATGTTTTTGTGGAAGGCGGAGGACGAGTTCTTGGCTCTTTTGTTTCTCAAGGCCTTGCGGATAGATTTATAGGTTTTTTCTCCCCTCTTATTATTGGTGGAGAGAAATCAAAAAATTCTGTGGTTTGGCCGGATATATTAAACAAACGCAGAAAAGAATTGGGTATTAAAATGGTTTTCAAAAGCATAAAACAAATCGGTCCCGATATTATGTTTGAAGCTGAATTTTTATAAAAGGAATTACTATGTTTACCGGAATAATAGAAATTGTTGAAAAGATAAAAAGTTTATCAGATAAGAAATTTGAAATTGATATGCCAAAAGACTGGACTATTTCCCTTGGCGAGAGTATTGCGATTAATGGCATTTGTCTTACTGTTTCCCGCATTGAAGGTAATCTGGTTTCTTTTGATATAAGTCCTGAAACGATTAGTAAGACTAATTTTAAGTATTTATCCAAGGGTAAATATGTAAATATTGAAAGGGCCTTAAGAATTGGAGATAGAATTTCCGGTCATTTTGTCAGCGGACATATAGATGGCGTAAGAAAACTTTATTCCATTAAGAAAACTGCCGATAGTTTTATATTTGAATTTGAGGCGCATAATGACAAATACCTCATTGAAAAAGGATCGGTTTCTGTAAATGGCATAAGTCTTACTGTTTTTGATTTAAAAAGTGAAAGCTTTAAAGTCGCGGTTATCGCACATACCTATGAAAACACTTGTCTTAAATATATTAAACAAGGTGATTATTTAAATATAGAGTTTGATTTACTTGGGAAGTATGCTTTAAAAGGTGGCAAAACGGAAATTACCAAAAGCTTCTTAAACGCGAATGGATTTTAAAAATCACTTGCGTCCCGACTTCCGCACTTTTTCAGATAAAAAAATCTCTCCCCGACGGTAATTTTTT
>CAZHQC010000187.1:0-2831 GCA_964534135.1 uncultured Elusimicrobiaceae bacterium
AAACAAAAGACAATGCTTTTGTTTTCAAACATCCTCACTGTCTCTGAGAGATACACTCCAGTCCTTAGCCAAAAACCCAATATCGTTCGGCGCAAATCTTTGCCAATTCCTTTTAGTTAAACTCAATATAAAAAAAAGAATAGTCCGCGCCCTAATTAAGATACTTCCGAATTACCCAACCCGATGAAAGGTAAGTCTTATAAAACTTGATAATAATTTATGTTACCAATACGGGCTGTTTAGTTTCCGAATCTAAATAGACCTTAATTCAAAAAAACAAAGGTCCTTCGCCTCATTCCCTTAAAAGCAAGAACATCTATACTATTAGTGTTGGGAGAGACTCTTTTGTTTTTAGATTATGATTTGGTTGCAGCAGTAGGCGAAGGTATCGGGGAAGATATCGCGCAAAAAGATATTAAACAGTGGCATCATAAAAGATGCCACTGTTTTTTTATAAAGTTTTCCTTTAATAAATGAGACTAAGGTTAGTTTTGAATGTTTAAACTCTGAAGAGTCCTCCAGTCAAACACCGAAACACCTCTTATTTTAAACTTTAATATAAAAAGGAAAAAATGTCCCGCCCTAACTATAACTTGAATTACCCCAGTGCCTAGCTACGGAGATTCTTATGAAAAATATATTGTAATATATGATTATAATTGGAACTGGACGATCTGTTATTACAAAACATCTCAAAAGCATTTTTGAAAGCGAAAGAATTACAAGAAGATTCAGTTATTTCCAAAATGGAAATAACTGCGAAAGATGGAAAAACATATCAAACTAAGTTCTACAATTTAGACGCTATTATTTCTGTTGGCGATTATGGCGATTAATTGGCAATTAGACATAGACCCCATACCGCAGAACTTTTTGGCACAAAACCTCAAATATAACCCAACATCTTAAAAATATTTACGAGGAGGCGAAGTTGACCAAACGGCAACTTGTAAGGATTTCTTACAAGTTCAAAAAGAGGGAAAAAGATTAGTCATAAAATCGCCCAAGAGATTACTTTAAAAGAAGATTCAGTATGTGCAAAATTTGCACATTGCCAGTGATAACAAAATATATCAAACTAAGTTCTATAATTTAGACGCTATTATTTCTGTTGGCTATTCTGATTGAGAATTTAATAGAATAAATTTATAGGGAATTTAGTAAAACTTCTAGGGGAAACAAAGAAAAATCTGAAAGGTATTGATATGAAATATAAAGAGTCTGAAACAGTGGAATTTAAAAAATCAACTTCGGAATTAAAAGAAGCTATTATTGCTATTGTCGCTATTCTCAATAAACATGGGGAAGGTCAAATATTCTTCGGCATATCTGACGATGGATCCATACTAGGCCAACAAATTGGCAAGAGCACACTAAAAGATATATCCAGAGCGATAACCACTCACATAGAACCTAAAATTTACCCTGATATCAAAATTGAAAAAATTAATGATAAAAATTGCATTGTTATTGAATTTAGCGGTCACGAAAATCTTTTCTCCGCTTATGGGCGCTTCTATCTCAGATCCGGCGACGAAAACAAGAAACTTTCTGTCAAAGAAGTAGAGCGACTTCTGGCAAAAAAACAAAATTATATTTATCCATGGGGGTTTAAAGTTTCAGAAACTTCCTCTGCCGTTAATATTACCGCATTACGCACATTCATTAAACGAGGCAGAAAAACTGGAAGAATCAGTTTTGCCTTTGATATGGCAAAAAATGTTTTAAATAAATTAAATCTCACAAAAAATACTAAACTTCTCAATGCCGGCAAAGCATTATTTTCTAAAAACAATGGCCTTGAAGTAAGAGCTGCAATCTTTGCCACAAATGAAAAAGTAACTTTCCTGGATATTCAATTATTTAAAGGAACTCTTTTTGATTTGATAAATCAATGTGAGACATATGTAAAAGAACATATAAATTGGCGGGCGGATATAATTGATTTTAAAAGGATTGAGACACCTGAAGTTCCAATTAAGGCAATTCGCGAAGCTATCGTAAATTCTTTATGTCACCGGGATTTTAATAATCCATCCGGAAATGAAATTGGTATTTATAAAAATAGAATAGAAATTTTCAATCCCGGCCAATTTCCCTGCGATTATACGCCCGAAGATTTTATTAAGGGCAAAGAAAAAAGCATCCCCAGAAATCCCTTGATAGCGGATACATTTTACCTTACTAAAGATATTGAAAAATGGGGATCAGGATTAAAAAGAATCACCGATGAATGCAAAGCGGCAAATGTTAAAGTAAAATTCAATAGAATCAAAAGTGGCTTTGTAGTAATATTTTATCGATCTGATAATATGCCAAAGCAAAAGTTCATAAAAAGCGAGGGATTAAATGAGGGTGTAAATGAGGGTGTAAATGAGGGTGTAAATTTAGTTGTTTCTTACATAAAAGATAATCCTGGAAAAAGAGCTCCTTTTATATCTAAAGCATTGGGTGTACCTCTAAAGACATTGGAACGATGGCTTAAAAAAGCAAAAGTTAACGATAAAATTAAATATCGTGGAATTCCAAAAACCGGTGGATATTGGGGGAACTGAAAAATGGCAATAAAATCTAGGACTATCGCAGGGTTTGGAAAAAGAATTGAATATTGGCTTATCGGCTTAATGATAAAAGAAGGCCTTAATGTTTATGGGCCTGTAAACGATTATGACGGCACCGATCTGGTTGTAAAGAAATCCAACGGAACATATATTGAGATTCAAGTTAAAGCCAGCGCCAAAACAATCGCCACAGGCTATAGCGGACTTTTTGGGAACATTCCTCATAAAGATAAAAAAAACTATTTTTATATTTTCTATTCCGAGAAGCTG
>CAZHQC010000188.1:0-2822 GCA_964534135.1 uncultured Elusimicrobiaceae bacterium
TTAAGAAAGATTTTAGCAAATTATGCCACTATTTAAGCGGTCAAAACACTAGTAGTTAGTAGGACTAAAGACTTATAAGAAGAGGGAATTTTTTAGTCTTCGGGAGCACAGGTTACAAGTCATTTAAAGAATAACAATAAATAGAAGTAAAGTAGCAGATAAAAAAATAACCCCTCAATGAAAATTGAGGGGTTATTTTAATTTGTATTAAAGACAGGTAAATTTTATTTAATTTTCCCGGCTTCTATCATTCCTGCACCCTGTAAGTTTACTTCTAAACCAATGTCAACTGCGGCTTTCGTAAGTGCAGTTTTCACATCTTCAAGGCCATTATGACCTAAGCTTACGGCAAGCGCGGCAAGACCGGCTACATGAGGGCAGGCCATTGAAGTTCCCGACATGGTTGTGTATCCTCCGTCTTTAGCGGTGGAATAGACATTATAACCGGGTGCCACAAAATCAATTTCAGGGCCTCTGCTTGAAAAATAAGCTATGGCATCGGAAGAAGTGCTTGCTGAAATACCAAGTGTTTCCGCGTATTTAGCGGGATAGTTAACGGCTCCGCTATCATTGCCTGCGGCGCAGACTATGGTTATGCCTTTTTCAGTGGCAATTTTTACAGCATCATGAAAAGATTCTATTGAAGAGCGCCCACCTAAACTCATATTTATTACATCTATATCGTTATCGACGCACCATTCGATACCGGCTATTATGGAGGAATAAGATCCGCCACCTGCGCCGTCTAAAACTTTTACGCCATAAAGTGTAGCTTTTGGGGCTACGCCTACAACGCCTTTATCATCTTTTATAGCTGCTATGGTTCCCGCTACATGTGTGCCATGACCGTGGTCATCTATGGGAGCCAGTTCAGGATTAATCGCATTGTAGCCTCCGGCATAATTGGAGGAAAGATCAGGATGAGAAAATGTTGCTCCCGTATCTAAAATAGCTACTTTTGCGCCTTCTCCCATGGTTGTATTCCATGCGCTTTCGGCATCAACTCTGGCTATACCCCATGGAATTTCGCCTTTTTGCTCCTCTTTGGTATTTATTTTATTGGGTAAGGATAAGGGAGTCTCTTCATTGGCGACTTCAATATTGTTTATCATTTTTTTCACAGAGGGGATTGTGATATCGGCGAAAGATTGATTGGATTCTATCCAAATTTGATAAGCATCCAATTCTACATTGGTGACGCCGGCAAGTTTGTATATGGTTGAGTCTTTCACATAATCGGGAAATTCCGCCACGATGGCATTTATTATTTTAAGTTCTCTTATAATTTTTCCGTCTATGTTTTGGAGTTCTTTTTCTCCATTTTGTTTGGTGGTGATGTTATAGTCAAAAGTTATTATTTTCTGAGCGGCATTTGAAAATGTTACAAAGCTCGCTAATAGAAAACAAATGGCTGACAATATTCCTATTTTTTTCATGTAAAACCTCCATTGAGAATGTGTGTTTAATCGTAAAAATACTCTAACCAGATTCTACTAAAATAATTGACAAAAGTCAGCTATTAAAAAGAAAAAGTAAGGAAAGTAAATATAAAGATAGGATTAAATAAGTTTATCAAGGAAGAACCATGCAAGGCCCAAAAATGAGAAGAAACCCACTACGTCGGTTATGGTGGTTAAGAATATTCCTGAAGAATGCGCCGGATCAAAACCCATTTTTTTCATCATTAAAGGTATGAAAGCTCCGGCAAGTCCTGCCACTGACATATTTATAAACATGGCGATGCCTACAATAAGGCCTAAATAAGGGTTTCCTTTCCATGCCCAAGCTACGCCTGCTGTGACAAGTCCTATGCCCAAACCGTTTATAAGGTTGGCGGCGGTTTCAACGAGTACGGCTTTATAAGCGGCAGAGGGTTTGATTTCCCTCATTGCTAAAGCTCTTAAAATTACCGATAAAGATTGAGTGCCGGCATTTCCGCCTTGGCCGGCTATGATTGGCAAAAATACCGCAAGTACGGCAACTTTACTTATCATATCTTCAAATACAGCAACAACCGCGCCTGCAAGAAAGGCGGTCAAAAGGTTTATATATAGCCAGGGCAAACGCTTTCTTATTTTAAAGCCCAAGGGAGAATAAACTCTTTCTTCAGGACTTGCTCCGAATAAAATTTGGATATCTTCAGAGGCTTCTTCTTCTGTGGATTCTATCAAGTCTTTAGTATTAACCACCCCGATAAGTTTATCATCTTCATCAACTACGGGTATGCCTAAATAGTGTTTTTCGCCAAATATGGCAATAAGTTTTTCTCTATCGGTAAAAGGAGAAACCTTAACCACATCCTTTTTCATTATATCTTCGATGAACTGGTTTAAATCGGAGATTATTAAATCCCGCATATTTAAAATGCCGATAAGCTTATTTTCATGGTTTACCACATAACAGTAAGTGGTGGGGACATGGCTTTTGGCAAGGCTTCTTAATTTATTTATAACTTCTCGCACTCGAATATCGCTTCTAAAGGAAAGAAAATTGGGCTGCATTACTCTGCCGGCGCTTTCATTGGGGTAATTTAGAATTTCTCCAATTTTAATGGACAATTCTATGTCAAGGAAATTTAAAAATTTTTTCTTGTTTGCGTCTGAAAAGAATCTAAACATGCTGGCGGTTTGTTGAGGTGTGAGTTTATGAATAGTTGAAGCGGCATAATCGGAATCCAATTCTTCCATTATGGCCGCGCCGTAGCGAGGTTGAATATTTTCAAGACAGGCAATGGAATCTGAAATGGAAAGGGATTTAATAATATCGGCGGCATCTTCTGCTGAGAGAGATTCCAAAACTTTTAGAGTTTTTTGAGGGTCACT
>CAZHQC010000189.1:0-2680 GCA_964534135.1 uncultured Elusimicrobiaceae bacterium
ATGCCATAACTTCTTACTTCTATATAACATTATATTTGAAGTGTAACATACAAGGGAGTGAGCTAAAAACTTTACCTCCCAAACAATCAATCTCCTCACAATAAAAAAAGCCCCAGGAAACCCCGAGGCTTTTTATTTTAAATATTTTAAACCAGACTCAAATCAACTAAAATCTACCCTTTAATTTCTTTCCACATAAAAAACAGTAATTTAATTTTATTCCCGTTACTTTAATTTCCTTGTTTAATGTATTAAATTCGCAATTCGGGCAAAACCCATTAAAAGAGAATTTTTGTATAACAGGCATAGTTTTAAAAAATTCTTTAAGCCGATTGTAAATAAACTTTACTTCCCTGCAATCAAATTCGCCAACATCGCTGTAATAACATCCTTTTCTTTAGGTTTACTTTCAGCAACCATTAGCGTCATAGCAACCAATGCATTATTGGCAACTCGCTTGTTACCATCTTTGTCATAAATCAGATTATTCTTCTCCGCGAAACGCAAGAATACAGCGGCGGCAATTCGTTTATTGCCATCAACAAAGCTATGATTTTTTACCAAAAAATACAGCAAATGCGCGGCTTTTTCCTCAATAGAAGGATACAACTCCTTCTCTCCAAAACTCTGCATCACAGCATTAAGCGAACCATGCAGGCTTTTATCTTTTTCCCGACCAAAGACCGGAGAATCTCCGAATTTAATGCGCATCTGTTCAATAAGGTTCATTACTTCTTTATATATAACCGGTTTTGCTTTACGACGTGAGACATTGCGAACAACTGTTCGCTGATGATCATAATCGTCAAGTAGTTTAAGAGCATATGCATATTCTGAAACAGTCTGAAGCAATGCGCTTGCTTCATCTCCAGATAGCAGTTTACGCTTTGAAATATCAGACGCCAATTTTAGAGTCTGCTTTAACACCCTTAAGCGTTTTTTATTTACGCTATATCCCTTAATCAAATGCTGTTTCAAAACATTCGTTGCCCAAATCCTAAATTCCGTGCCACGCTTAGACTTCACTCTATATCCAACCGAAATTATTGCATCCAAATTATAGTATTCAATATCTCTAAAAATGGATCTGCCGCCTTCTTTTTGAACTGTTGCATTTTTTGCAACAGTTGCCATCCGCGTCAGCTCTCCTTCTTTAAATATATTACGTAAATGCCTTGATATTACCGACTTATCTCTACCAAATAAATTTGACAATTGATTTAAAGATAGCCATATACTTTCCTTCTCAAGCTGTACATCCAGCTTAATGCTTCCATCTTTGCTTTTATATAAAACAATATCTGTCTGTTTTTTCATAATCTTTTTCCCTGAATTAAAATCTACCCTTTAACTTCTTTCCACATAAAAAACAGTAATTTAATTTAATTCCCGTTACTTTAATTTCCTTGTCCAATGTATTAAATTCGCAATTCGGGCAAAAATCTTTAAAAGAGAATTTTTGTATAACGGGCATAGTTTTAAAAAATTCTTTAAGCCGATTGTAAATAAACTCCGGCGCGCTATCCAATGTATATATGCCTATATCTGCCTTGGGCACTTTCCCCGCATTTGTAGCGTGAACAAAAAATATATTATCAGATGATACCGAATGCCCGGGATAAACCTTAAAGTAATAGCAATTCGTTTCCTTTATGTATAAGTGCCTTTGATTCTCAATATATTCGTGTATCATCATCTTAACTTTTCCCCTAACCCAAATCAATTAGAACTGTCTTCTTTATTTACTATCGTTTTTACAGTTTTTTGTTTGAATATAATGTCCCACTAATAATCCTATTGTGGGGAGAAACGCTGTTACCAAGAAATTGATATATTCCGGCATATCATTTACAAAATATCTAGTTATTACGCGCGCTAATATTATTCCAGTTACGCCACCTAAAAAAATGCCCAATCTATTTTTATTTTTTTTCATAATCCTTCTCCCTAAAAACAATATATCAAATTCTCATAAAAAAAGCCCCAAGTTCCCCCGAGGCTTTTTATTTTTTAATATTTTCCCCTATCCCCAATTAATCCAAACCATAGTCGGCTGTTTACTAATCCTACCTGATTAACGCAGTAAAGTTGTTAAAATATTACCCTGTCCGAGAGTAGTACCAAATTTGTCAGTTGTTGTATCAGAAGTTGGTTCATAATATCCCAACACGGTACCCTGTGGATCAGTTAAACACTGTTTCCCATCAGGCATCGTTTCAATATATCCTGTGACATTTCCAGTACTATCTGTTAATGATTCTTGGCTCATACAATTTCTCCTTTTTTTATATTCAACAAATGAGTTTCAAATTATCTTCCTCTAAATGAAATATTTTCACTCGCCCAGTTAAATCAGACTTTAAAGTATCATTTATAAGTCCCTTAATTTCTTGAAAATACATCTTCCAGCCTTCAACAAATTTTACTTTCTCGACTCCCTCTGCCTGAGCAACTTTTGGATCATCATTAAAATTTGTTACTATCCAAACCTCATAATCTTCTTTCGCCCTCTCCGCATTAGCTGAAAAACTTACCATCTTCCCAATTATTGTTCTCCATTCATCATTGGGAGCAATAACATCTACATATACTGATTTCCCATCTATGTTATTAACATAATCTGCTTCAAGATTTCTTGGTTTATATAGCTCCTTATATTCTTTAGAATAAATATAATCCA
>CAZHQC010000190.1:0-2622 GCA_964534135.1 uncultured Elusimicrobiaceae bacterium
TTTGATCTGCCTGAAAATTTATCCATTATGACTTGCGCCGTTTCAACTGTACCGTGAGCGCCGAACTGCTCTTTCAAGCTCTCATCATTAACCGAAAACGGAAGGTTACCTACATATAATTTCTTACCCATACTATCCTCCTTGTTATCTAAACTCCGATCTCTCTGCTTCGTCCAGTTCTTCTCTCTATCAAGGAAGACAGCTGAGGCTCTTTTACTGAGCCTATCCAAGTAAATCTGATTTTAGTAGAACGTTAATAACGCTCTGCCATAATTATAGCAATTTAAAAGACTTACAAGCACTCAAATAATACTCATATCAATAAAATGTGACTATATCAAACACCAATATCTTCATTCCATAGCTTGGGCTTATCACTTATAAAATCGGCCATCATATTTTTACATTCCGGCAAATTAAGATTAATAAGTTTTAAGTATCTTTTGGAATAAGTTTCCGGCCCTTTAAAGGTTTTATTTTCGCCTATGACTATCACGGGAATCTTATAGAGAAGCGCTGCGCCCGTGCACATGGAACAAGGAGAAAGCGTGGAATACAAAACACATTTCTTATAATCAGAAGCCTTTAATCTGCCCGCATTTTCAAGACAATCCATCTCGGCATGAAGTATAGCGGATTTTTTTTGAACTCTTCTATTATGCCCTCTACCTATTATTTTCCCGCTTTTAACCAAAACGGCTCCAATGGGAATACCGCCTTCTTTTAAGCCTTTTTTTGCTTCTTTAATGGCCTCAGCCATAAATTTCAAATATATTTTTTTAGTCATCATAAAATTAACTCTCCTTAGAAATTTCTTAATTCTGCTTTCTTATTTCTGATTTCTACTCTCTAACTTATCAACTATTCAAAATATAATTAAACATTATGGGAGCCACAATACTCGCATCGGATTCAATAATAAAACTCGGTGTTTTCGGCCCCAGTTTTCCCCAAGTTATTTTTTCATTCGGCACAGCTCCCGAATAAGAACCATAAGATGTTGTGCTATCAGAAATTTGGCAAAAATAGGACCATAATCTGCATTTCATTTTCAAATCCTGTTCTATTAAAGGCACAACACAAATTGGGAAATCTCCGGCTATGCCGCCAGCAATTTGAAAAAACCCAATAGGATTTTTGCGGGATGTTTTCTTATACCAATCTATAAGTTTAATCATCTGCTCAATACCCGACTTAACGGTTGAAACCGATTTCACCTTTCCTTTTATTACATTGGCGGCAAAAACATTTCCAATAGTGGAATCTTCCCAGCCGGGAGTATATATGGGAATATTTTTCTTACATGCGGCCACAAGCCAAGAATCTTTAGGATTTATCTGATAATATTTTTTTATGAGCCCCTTTTTTATGAGCTGATACATATACTCATACGGAAAATAACTTTTGCCTTTTTTCTCAGCTTCCTGCCATAAAAATACAAGTTGATTTTCAACTCTTCTAAAAGCTTCTTCCTCTGGAATGCAAGTATCCGTAACACGATTATATTTCCCCTTCAAAAGCTTAACCTCATCTTCAGCTGAAAGATACCGATAATTGGGAATGAGTTTGTAATAATCATGAGCCACAAGATTAAACATATCTTCTTCAAGATTGGCGCCGGTACAAGATATGGCATGCACCTTATCCTTTCGTATCATCTCAGCCAAACTTAAACCAATTTCAGCGGTGCTCATAGCGCCGCCAATTGTTACAAACATCTTACCGTCTTTCTTCAAAAAATCAACATAGGCTTTACTTGCATTTTTTAAAGCCGCGGCATTAAAATGCCTGTAATTATGGTCAACAAATTTTCGCATGTATTTCACGAAGCCTCCTTAATACTTTTACGTCAGTGCGAAGCCCCCCCTGCTCTTGTACCCCCTGCTTAAATTCCACTGGGATTTAGGGGGTGTAAATTCCACTGGAATTTAGGGGGGATCTTTCAATTCTCCTTAAAATCCTGCCCCTTAACACAAATATTTTAATTTAAATAGAGAAATTAAACAAACAAAATTATAGTATTTAGAAAGCAAACAAAAGAAACGGATCATATTTCAGAAAAGTGGAAATACACCTTATAGGCCTAAAGGCCTATAAAGACCTAGGCCCTAGGTCCCATGACATTAATCATACTTTTATTTATCATATGTACATATGAACACTACTATGAAAATGCTAAAAAACTTAAAATTCGTTGTCTTCTTATCATCCGCAATACTGATTTCCACTTTAAGTAATATTGTAGCTCAAACGCCATCCGCTCTTGATACGCTTAAAATCAATGCCTCAAAAGATATTACGATTGAATTTCTCACACCGGCTCCAAAAATTGAACTTCCCTATCTTAAATCCACGGATAAACTTTCAGGCGAAAACCTTTTTCAATACTTGCACGATGCAACGGCCTTCTCTTTGAAAGGAGATGAAAAATCAGCTTATACCAACGCCAAGTCATATATGTACTCAACTGCCGATAATATCACCTGTAATAATAGACCCGGCATAATGACTTTTTACTCACTTGTATGCGCCAATGGCACAAGTGGCAATGGCGCTGATTATAATGAACTTGGCGATGCTAATGGTGACGGAACTTATAATGATGAAATAAATACGGAACAT
>CAZHQC010000191.1:0-2595 GCA_964534135.1 uncultured Elusimicrobiaceae bacterium
AAATATATAAATCAAATCCCCTAATTCTCTTTGTGTTTTAGCCCCACCTAAATACTCAAATTCAACTTGTGATTTCCCGCCATGAATAAAAACTGAATTTGTTAGAATTCTAACCCTACCAGAAATAGGTGGAGTTTTATTAATCTCAGTACACATTTTTTCAACTAATTGCTCTTCTCGTAATGAATAATTACTAGACAAACAAATTTGCAAACTTTTCGCAAAATCTTTTTCGTATTTAGCGAATTGAGGAGTTTGTATAAAATCAAAAAATTTTTTTATTACTATTGGATTAATCATTTGTATTTAGTATCACCTTTCCTATCTATATCTCCCCAATGTTAAGCCGCTTAAATTTGAGCAAACGGGAGTTTGCCTATTACCAAGCTCTTCTTCCATATTTTTTGTGACATAGTTACAAAGCTCTTTATCTGTAATAAAGCCATCTCTGTTTTTGTCGGCTTCGCCTTTCATACCCAAAAGTAAATAATAAGTGAAATAACCGTGACCTACTTTATCAAATTCCAAACTTGCCTGATTGCCTTTTGAACCCGCTATTACAAGAGCTCTTTCCTGAGCGAATTTCGGGATTATGCCCAAGCCCTTTTGATTCATGGCAAAAAGTTTTGGTGTTCTTCCCGCTCTACCGGAGAAACAAGAATCTAAAATAATAATTATCTCTTTAGCCTTACTTCCTTCAAGTGTTGAAACAATAGTGTTTAACCCTATCAAAGTGTCTTTCATTAATAAATCCGCGTCATAAGGCACCATATAGGGATCTGCGCCATTGGTTGGATTATCGGGATCCGGAACGCCATGCCCAGAATAATAAAAAACCAATAAATCCAAATCATCTCGCTTTGCCATTTTCTTTACATAAGCATTTATTCTGCTTCCGGTGGCTTTTTCATCAAGCAATAGTGTTGTTTTCTTTTTTGCCACACCCATCACGCCGTTTATATATTTTTTCGCTATTTCCGCGTCTTTAGCCGTATATTTTAGAGAACCTATGTCTTCATTATAATTTCCAATGCCGACTATAAGGGCCTCGGCCTTCTTGTTTTTACCAAAATAAGAATCCGGCACCGGCAATAAACTCGCAAGTTGTTTTATGATTTTTATTGTTTTGGGTTTAAAAGCTATTTTAACTTCTTCAATTTTATTCGCATTAAAACCGCGATTCTCGATAACTTTTATATTAAAAGGGATTTCCTTTCTCGGAATATTATTTGGAATATTTGCTTGCAAAATAGCAACCTTATACTCGCCAGGATAAATATCTCCCAAATTTTGGTCCTGCAATAAACCTTTTATTGTTTTATCATATGAAGTGATAATTGCTTTTACATTCTCGGCTGTTTGCCCGCCGGTATTTCTTATGCCTAAATGTATTTTTAGAGTTTCACCCGGTTCATAGATACCGTTATTGTTTATATCACCGGAAGCTATAATTTTTTGTTCAAATTCCAAAACGGGAGGTTCATCCGCTATAAGCTTTATTACTTCACTCGCCCTCGTGGCGGATACGGGGCCCGCCAAGTTCGGCAAACTCGCTAAAGTGTCAAAAGTGTCAAAATCTTTAAATATTGGTTCAATAGTACCCGCATAAAAACTTCCTATAGCAAGATTCAAATCTTGGACTTTCGAGTATTTTTGCCTTTCTTCATTAAGCTTAATTTCAACAGGCATCTTTTTAGGTCCGTTATAATTTTCGGAGACATTGAAAACCATAACCACTTTTTTATATTCATCGGGCTTTAAATTACCGATAACCATTTTAGTTAAAGGGTAAATAATTTTTAAATTTTTATTTGAAGATACTATGTCCAATGAGACATTTTTGGCAATTGTAAGCCCCGCGTTGACAATATAACCGGTAACTTCAATTTGTTCCCCTTTTTCTATTATGCCATTGGCATTTCCTATTGTATTCCCGCTATTATCTTCTCTGAATGTATATTTTGCCAAAGCAAGTTGTGGCGGTGAAAATCCTTTAAGTTTTAAATTAAATAAATAGGATTCCGCATTAAAGCCGCGCGCTTCTTTTGCTGAAATATTGAAAGCCAGATTGTTTTTTTCTGATTCTTCAAACGCTTTAATGGGAACTTTAAATGAAGCGCTTTGCCCAGGTTCCAAAGAGTCTATAAGCCCGTCATAAAAGCCCATATCGATGTTTCCCAAAGCTTTTACTCTATCCGGCAGGTTCCACTATGGTCCGTACATTTAAAGCCTTGCCTTTACCGTTGTTTCTCAGTTTTACAAGTATGTGGCCGCTTTCTTCCGATGATAATATGCCGTCATTGTTTTCATCTTTAAATTCCGCATTAATAATAATTTCGGGAGGATTTGCATACTGATAAGACGCCTTTTGAGCCATGGCATAATATTTTTCATGAGGTGTTATATTTCCCCATAGAGCCACAGCTTTCTCTTTCATTCCTTTTGCCATATATTTTTCAGCTTTATGATAGTCGTCCTTATCGCCAAAAGTCCAACTAAGTCCAAACCTTAAAGCGGTTTGATCATCTTCAATTTTTTCGGAAGATAAATCATAACCCATATCTAAATCAAATGATTTAAAATTAAGCCCTACGC
>CAZHQC010000192.1:0-2518 GCA_964534135.1 uncultured Elusimicrobiaceae bacterium
TTCTTCCCTGTTTTATATTGCTTTGAGTATTTTAAAAAGTCTTTTGATGGCATAATCCAAATAATGTTCAGTTTCTCGGAATAGAAAATATAAAAATAGTTTTTTTTATCTTTATGAGGAATGTTTCCGAACAAACCACTATAGCCCGTGGCGATTGTTTTTGCGCTGGCTTTAACTTGAATCTCAATATATGTTCCATTGGATTTTTTTACAACCAGATCGGTGCCGTCATAATCGTTTACAGGCCCATAAACATTAAGGCCTTCTTTTATCATTAAGCCGATAAGCCAATATTCAATTCGTTTTCCAAACCCCGCGATATTCCTGGATTTCATTGCCATTTTTCCGTTTTCCTTGATTTAACAAAGTATTCCTGTTTTAATTGGGTTTTACTTATACATCGCTGTTTTCTTTATTACAATTTCATTTTGTTTTATCATTTTACGAATATTTTTTAGATGCCCTAATTTAAAGGATAATATTTTTCCGATTCTTTGATTTCGTTGAATTGCGTTTAGCTTTGAAGTTTCTAAAACAAGTGAATCTAGTAGGTCTTTATTAAGCGAAGAAATTATTTTTTTAGAACTAGCTATCTGTCGTAAGGTAAAAGCATCAAGATGTTCCGGTATGATTATTGTTAAAAGTTGTTTTAAATTATCAAATCTTTTTTCAAAATTATCTGCATTCAAAGGTTCAAATTTCCCCAAAGATAAATTAGGAAGAGATGTCTTTTTTTTCTTTAAAACAATGGTTTTTATTTCTTTCATGGTTTTATCTGTAAAAATATAATAATTAGCTCTCGCAAACATTCCCAATGTTTTAAATAATTGAAAGCATGCACCATGAATTCTGGGCGCTATCAATACGGGAATACATTTCTTTTTATATGCAGTTTCAAATAAGTCCCATATTTGCCATGAATCAGGGTAAATCCACTCGGGTGTATTATAAAATCTAAGCAATAAGTTGTTTTTAGTGTTTGAAGAGTGATTAATTTTAAATTCCAAGTAGTTTTTATTTGTGATTTTTAGATACTCAATCTGTTTATATCCACATTCTTTAAAAATAATAGCACATGCTTTTTTTAATTTTTCTAGTACTTGATCTGAGATTGAAGCGTGATATATTTCCTCGATAACTTTTGTTTTTAATGATAATTGATTTTTAATTAAATCCATTTTTTGATCAGAAAACCAATTTTTTTCTCTAATAATGTTTGTATATGCTTTTCTCTGAAAAAAGTCAGATTCTAGAATAATTGCCAAAACTAAAGAATCAAATCTGCGATTGCCCGGGCCTATTTCACAAAGTCTATATCGAATTTCGTCATAATGAACGATATGTTCCTTTGTAACTAACTTTTCTATTCTGTATATTGCATAGATGCATAAATCATTAAGTGACAATGTAAAAACTGATTTTTGGCTTAAATCATCCAGTATTTCTCGGATATGAGTTTTTGTTATTTTAAGTTGTTTCATAGGCTCTTTTATCATCTTATAATATTATAAGATGATAAAGAAGAACTACCCATTAGCGTTATAATATTATAACGCTAATAGGTAGTTCAGCTTGAATATCTCATAAATGTCCCAATATCTCAATATGAGTTCGCTAGATTAGGGTTATATTATTCGACAAAGTAAACTACATAAAAACATAGTTTACTTTAAGGCTCTAAAGTAAACTATAGAAAAGCTATAGTTTACTTTAAAATAGGTTAATATAATCTTTAAAAGCGAACATTCGATTTCTTTTGTGTCCTGTTATTTCCTTTAATATTTTTAGTCTTTCAAAATCTTTAACTAAGGAAATAGCGGATTTTTTGGTTATTTTAAGGTGTTGAACTACATCATTAATACTTATAATTGGCTGGCTGTAAAGATAATAAACTAATTTTTGGGCCTTTTCTGCTTTCCTATTGAGTTTTACAATTTCAGCGTCAATTTTATTTTTAAGCTTTAATATTTCTTTAAATGTTTTCTTTCCTTTTTCAGCTGTTGTTATAACTCCATTTAAGAAAAACTTTACCCAGTGAGATAAATCATTGGATTCTCTTACACGAGAAAGTGCGTCGTAATAAGATGTTCTGTTTTTTTCAAAGAAATCGGATAAATATAAAGATGGTTTGAGGAGTAAGTTATTGGCCACCAGATAGAAAGTTATCATCAATCTTCCACAACGTCCATTTCCGTCGTTAAATGGATGAATGGTTTCAAGTTGGTAATGTCCAATAGCAATTTTGATAAGGTGTGGAACTTCGATTATTTGATTATGTAAAAATTTTTCAAGATCACTCATAAGTTCAGGTACTTCATTATGGATTGGCGGAACAAATGCAGCATCTGAGGGGCTTGAGCCCCCAATCCAATTTTGGCTTCTGCGAAATTCTCCAGGCAATTTATGTTCTCCGCGAACTCCGCTTAGCAAAATTTTATGCATTCCTTTAAGTAGTCTGTTACTCAATGGGAATTTTTCAAGGCTTTTTATAGCATGCTTCATTGCTCTAATATAATTC
>CAZHQC010000193.1:0-2460 GCA_964534135.1 uncultured Elusimicrobiaceae bacterium
TATTGAAGGATTAGAGGAGGAAATTTTATTATACTTTAAGATTTTAGGCCACTGTTTGGGATTCTTAAGATACTTCCTTGATATACTCCAAAGCGTATCTCCCACTTTAACTTTAACATTTTGAAATTCCAAGGTTTGCATAAGCAAACATTGCGACCCATAAAAAAACTATAGCTATAAAATATCTCACCCTGCCACCCTCTTACCCGGTATAACGAGTATTTTTTTTGATTGTCCTTCGGACTAATAAGAGAATGTTAAGGTCATAAGATAATCACATTCCCGTTTTCATCTTTAGAAAGATTTTTAGGAAGACTAAATATAAATTTAGCTCCCTTACCCATTTCCGATTCCGCCCAAATTCTGCCTAAATGAGCTTCAGCCACATATTTTGAAATAGTAAGACCAAGCCCGGTTCCCCCCGCGCTTTGTCCTTTTACCTGCTCAAATTTTTCAAACACTTTCTTCACATATTCGGGAGAAATACCATCACCGGTATCCTCAACATATGCCACAAGATTCTTTCCATCATCTTTAAAGCCAAGCGTAATAGTTCCATCTTCAGGAGTAAATTTAATGGCATTACCTATTAAATTTATAAACACACGCTCTATTAAACCGGCATCTCCCTCATATTCCATATCCCCATCAGAAACCACTTTAAATTTAATTCTTTTTCTTTGACCAAGAGATTCCATTAAATCAATGACATTGCCAACCATGGCTTTAACAGAGAATTTTTCAATTTTTATTTCCTTCTTTCCCACTTCCATCTTGGCTATATCCAACATATTATTAATCATACATAACAATCTAAAAGAAGCTCTATCTATGGAAATTAACATTTTTCTTTGTGCGGCATTAATGGGACCTGGCATTTCTTTAAGTAGAAATTCAACAAAACCCTTAACGGCGCCCATCGGATTACGCAAATCATGAGTTATGGAATGAAGAAACTCATCTTTCATTCTCAAAATTTCTTTTTCCAATGTAATATCATGAATGGCAATAAGCAAACCCATTTTTGTTTTTTTATTGGGAGTTACCACAGGAAGTGAAAAACATTTAAAACCCTGGGAACTATTGCTTAGTAAAATCTCTATTTCTCTCGAAAAATTTTCTTTAGGATTATCAGATACTTCCTTGATTATATCTTTAATTTTTTCATCGCCGATCATATTCAGAAGATTTTTTCCTTCCAAGGAATCAGCCATATCCAAACCGAGCACAGAACGCGCCTTTCTGTTTGCCATCTGAACATTACCGTCATAATCGATCATAAGAATCCCGTCTTCAATAGAAAATAAGATAGACTCTATTTTTGTTTGCTCTTTGATTATCTTATCAACTTGCAAGTCGGAATACTTTTTAAGTTGAGCAATCATTCTATTGAAAGTTTTGGCTAAATCCATTAATTCATCGCGAGAATTAATAGACACTTTGTGATTAAAATTACCGGCCACCACATATTCAGCGGTTTTAGTTATATGTGTTATAGGTTGAACAAGCTGCCTGGCCATGAGATAAGCTACGATAAAAACTATTACAACAACCACTAAAATCAAATAGAAGGCTTCTTTTTTCATAAAGAGCGCATAATCATAAGCCTCTTCTTTGGATTGTCTGATTATAACCGCTCCGTCGATTGACGACAAAGGAGCATAAGAACCTATAAAAGCTTTTCCTGAAGAATCCACATACTCAAGCGAACCTACCGAAAGAGATTTTAAAGCCTGCCCGACAATAGGCCAAGAAGAAACTTTTTTTAAAGCTGTTTTGTCCAGGTCGATATCTTCAGGATAAAGGAATGGCCTACCCTTGGAATCCGTAACAAGAGCAAAACCGGTTTTTCCCACTTTACTGTTTTCAACCGCATCGAAAATCTCTTCCATATTTACAAGAATACGAATAACGAATTTTCCAAAAGCGGGATAATAGAACACTATGTCTTTTGAATTCTCATCACAAGAAAGTCGGATAACTCTTTTTTTGTTTTTGACGGCTTCCAGTAAGTCTTTGTCTTTGGAATAATTGGAAAGTTTCTGCTTATTTTTAAGTCCGGAACCGACAACTTTAATTACTTCACTGCCCTTATTTGATATTACCGATATTTGTTTTACCTCGGTATTTGACTGGACAAAAGAACTCAATAAAACCTGTTTGTTTTCCCAATCCATTTGCTTCATGGAGCTCATTATAAATAAGGCTTTCTTATCAAAAACCGAAACAAAAGATTCAAAATGGTGAGAAATTTTATCTGCCGTACTTAAGTGCAATTCCAAAATAGCGGTTTTAACACCAATTTGTCCCATGGTTATCAATCTATTTCCCAAAAGAACAATGGGAATAAGAGAGACTACTAACATGACTATCAAAAATTTAGGGAAAAGTCTTATTTTCATAAAAACTAATTATACCATAGAAGAGCATTAGTAGGCTGGCACATTCAAGTCGCTAGTG
>CAZHQC010000194.1:0-2457 GCA_964534135.1 uncultured Elusimicrobiaceae bacterium
GTACTTTATATATAGGTATACATAATAAATCTGTGTTCGTCAACACGCCCTAGTAGACGGCCCCACTCCAAGCTGATAATAGGTATAAAAATCATCTGTATATTGCATATTGTTCGCATCATATGAATTTTGATTGGAACTCAAAAAAGTGAAATGAGAATTCATGGAAAAACTAAGCGGTTTTGACTCGCGCCATAGGCTATATCTTAATGTATTTGCCATATCTTTGCGTTTCTCGGATGTAAAGGCGCCGGTATCTCCCACAATGGTCTGATCGGCATAATTTGTATAAGTGAAAGAATAAGCCGCTTTCATAACCCAAGGCTCGGGAAACCAGGTAAAGGCAAAAGAAGCCGAATGATTAGTATTATCCATAGTGTTTTCACCGGCATTGGATGAAAGCTGATTAAAGGTTGTTGAATCTATGACAGTTGCAGATTGAGAAATAAGACTTGAATAGTTGGGATATTTCACGGAAAAGAAATCATAAGATTCGGAAAAAGTTCCATAAGGTCTTTCCTGCTCAAATTCGACACCTACACTCATAGTATTATAATCAAAAAGACCGTCATTCCAGTCCTCATTATTTGTCTCTTTAACTAACTCTTTGGAATAGGAAATTCTGGGTTTTATTTTATTGAAGTCATTGGTGTGAATATATTTTAATGAAATGGTATGGCCCTGTCTTTCTCTTGTTAAAACTCCGCCACCGGCAAGCTCTTGTATATCTTGAATACCGCTATAATAGCCCGCATAAACGGGAACAAATTCATGTTTATCCGACATTTTTATATTTGGAGACATAAAGAGATTGGCATTTCCTTCAAAAGAAGTCGCATTACCATCAAGATAATACTTTCCACCCATTAAAGATAAATTCATAACCGGGGTTATACTGACTTCAGCAAATAAAAAACTTGAACTTAAAATACACGCACCAAAAACCATTATAGACTTAGCCGTCTTATGAGCATAGCTCCTTGATACGGCACCCAGCATAGCTTTGAAACTCATTTATATTTCCTCCTAAATTATCAAAAACTCAACAAAACACATCTTGCATATTCTATTGAAGTCGGACTTCAATATATTTTAAATTATCAAGACCTTTATTAAAACCTTAATAAACCGACATTTTTAAGAAATTTTGCAGAGTACAACATGTCGATTTTTCTGCCACCAAACAAGGAACTTGTATAAACTCTTTCAAAATTAAGTTCATCGGTAACGCTATCCATAGTTTCGCCAAGACCAAAGGAAAAATCATTGGCAGAGGCTATCTTTCCATCATCAAACAAAAGGAAATCCTCAGCTTGTATCCAAGTTCCCTCATTAAATATATTTTTCATAGCATTATGAAAAACATCGCCGCTAACAGCATTAACCAGGCCCGTTGAACCCAAATAAATTGCCGAACCGATAGCTCCCGTGGCAACATTGTAATCATTTTTTGTCCATATCCACTTACCTAAACCGCCATTATCATCAGCCTCGGCAATTCCCGCGGCATAAAATGAATATTGGCTAAAAACCAAATCCCATTGGCTTGAACCTTCCACCATATGACCGCCTGTGGCATCTTCCGTAACTTTATCCTGAGTATTGCTCATTATGCTGTTCATATCGGTTAAAATCCACTCAGGCACGGTCGCGCCCGTAGCGCTAATCATATTTTCGGTAGCTAAAGATAAATCTTTAGGTAATGCCTTGTTGAAAGTGAAAATCATCTTACCGAAATCAAATCTCGCATCTCTGGAATTTAAAACCACATATTTAAACTGATCTACCTGCGGCCTGATGACATACTCTTCCAGTCTAACTCTATAACCATAAGCATCTATGGCTACTTTTCTGGATTTATATTCCGCTGACTGTAATTCCGCTTGAGCTGCTTTCAAAACACTTTCTTTCGATATTTCATTATAAAGCTCTTTCTTGGCCAGCAATTTCGCATCGCCAATGGCGGAATTCATGCTTGCGGGAGGATTGGGATTATCTTCAACTTTTCCAAGGCCCCCTCCAACTGAAACCTTAACCATTTCTCCGGCTTTAACCATAACGCCATGTCTGGAAGCATCTCCAGTCATAACACCGCCGCTATACACCTCAACCCTGGTATTACCTTTGGCATCCGCGGCAACCGTAAAATCAGTACCTTTAACGGCGCAAACGGCTGATGGAGTTCTTACTTCGAATTTTTTAGATTGTTTTTTAACCCAAGAACGAATACGGCCAAAGAAAAGGCCGAGCGAAGCTTTTTTTTTATTTTCGGTATTAAGCTTGAAAGAAGATCTGGGAGAAAGTTGTATTTTGGAACCGTCATCCATATAAATCTGAACGGTTGAAGCTCTTTTAGTTCTAATCCTATCGCCTTCTTTGATTATTATACGGGATCTTGAAGCAATTCTTTTCCATTTGCTTGAGCCTTCTTTTTTGTATTCAACCCAGCCCCTGGAA
>CAZHQC010000195.1:0-2428 GCA_964534135.1 uncultured Elusimicrobiaceae bacterium
AGCCGCGCCCGATGTGTCAAATAATGCGCCTGAGCTTGATTGGACAGGCGAAACCGATTATGTTTCGGACGGTTTAAATCCTGAAACGGGCGACAGAGATACTTCTTTCATATTCCGCTTAACATATACTGATATTGATAATGACGCTCCCACTACGGATTATCCTAAAGTTCATATTAAAAAAGGCGAAAGTGAAATATCCGGCAGTCCGTTTGCGATGACGGAAGTAGATGCGGGCGACACAACTTATGATGATGGTAAATTATATTCTTTTTCTAAGATTTTGACATCCGGTTTGGACTACACCTACTACTTTGAGGCAAAGGATATTTATAGTTGGTTAGCAACCGGCGATCCATTAACACCGATAGCCGCGCCCGATGTATTAAATAGCGCGCCAAATAATCCGAACACGCCAACAGGCGCTTCTGAGGGCATGGTTAATATTTCTTATGAATTCAGCACATCCGCAATCGACCCGGATGACGACCAAGTCCAATACCATTTTGATTGGGGGGATGGAAGCACTTCTACATGGACATCTTCTGTGGATAGCGGAAATTCCGCAAGCAAGTCACATTCCTGGTTAATCGCTGCTCCTTATCAGATAAAAGCGCAGGCAAAAGATAGTAATGGGGCAATTTCTGATTGGTCGAACGCAGCTGTACTGGTAGTAAACGCTGGCGGTCCATTTACTTGCGGCACCAACACCATGAATGACGCTGACGGCAATACTTATAACACCGTTTTAATCGGTGGCCAATGTTGGATGGCAGAGAACTTGAACTATGATGGTGACCCATTCGGTAATGGCTGTAAAGATATAACTTGGGTAGACGAGAGTGATGAAGGTTGGTGTGGATATTGTGGTGATGGACCATTTGAACATGAAGGACTTCTTTATCAGTGGTCAGCAGCCATGAACGGCTCCACAACTCCGGGGGATAAAGGTCTCTGCCCAATGGGTTGGCATATTCCCACCCATGACGAGTTCACTACACTGGAGCGTGAGGTTTGCGCTTCACGAACCTGCGCTGATGAGTTTCCATTAGATACCCTTACCACCGGATGGAGAGGCATGGATGAAGGAACAAAACTTAAATCAGACGGCGTCTCAGATTTTGAGGGCTTGCTCACCGGATACCAGAGTCTTGATGGTGTTTACTACTCTCGCGGTATGAGCACGTCCTACTGGTCTTCCACGCCCGATGGTGATGTTGCTTGGAGTCGGTACTTGAACACGTCAAATACGCAGGTCTACCGGACGGTGGACAATAAGGCATACGGTTTTAGTGTTAGGTGTCTCAAGGATTAACCATACTATACGAAATTAAGAAATAATAAACATTATTAAAGATGGACACCGACGACTATACAAAATGCATATATGGTGGCTAGGGTAAGCAATATAGTACTCGTCACTAAAACAATCGTTAGATAAATTTGCCTCTAAAATAGCCAAAGCTATATCAAATACGAAGGTTATGCGGGAGGAAAAATGCAAAAAAAATATGACTATTTTTGTGGTAGTATTGATAGGTATGATGTTTATTGATTGTGCAAGCACTACAGCGAATTTGCAACGAGAAACTGCAAGATTTATTAGTGAGGCCTTTCCTGAAGAGGTAACTGTTTCCAAATATCAATAGGGGTATAACATCGGTCAAATGGGATGCTCAGACAAAATCCGCGACATATAAATGTAGTGCTGAGGATATGGTTCGTCGGGTTAATTGCGTCAAGAGATAATTTTTTAATTACAAAGATGAAAACGGCCAAGAGGTTTATGTAATAAATAGTAATTGTCATTTACAGTAAATCTTATAAACAACAATGAACTATATTAACTGGGTTTCATTTTCACGACTTTTATATTACCCACTGCTTCGCCTTATTGCATAAGTTCTGCAGGCGGCTAGGTGGAAGATATGCGCTTACGATTAAAATTATAGATATTGAAACCGGCGCTCAAGATAAATCTTTTACCACTTCCGCGTTCGGTATTGAAGGGCTTTATAAAGCGGCCATTAAACTGGCCGATGAAATCGCCCTGGATGAGTAGCAAGTTTTTATTTGTCTAAGGCGCGATGGAACAGGTAAAATGATGTGTGAGGAAATATTGTAAATCAAAAATCCGTTATTGGGCGCTTATTATATCACTGCCAATATAGTGGATTTGATCTAATTGGTTTTTGATTTTTATTATACTAATCCCGCTAAAACCTTGTCCGCGGAAATAATTCTAATGCCCTTAATCATTCTGTCTACGCCGTTTTTTTGATTACCTGATAGGAATATGGACTATTTAATTTTTTGGAAAAGTATGAAATATTGGGGGATATCGCGGTGTCTTGAGTTTTTACTTTAACGGCAAACTATAATGGATTAGAAAATTCAGACCACTTTTAAGGCTAACTTAAGGTGTAAA
>CAZHQC010000196.1:0-2398 GCA_964534135.1 uncultured Elusimicrobiaceae bacterium
CGGGCCCCCGTCAATTCCTTTGAGTTTTAGTCTTGCGACCGTACTCCCCAGGCGGGACACTTAATGCGTTAGCTTCGGCACGGAAAGCGTCGATAACTCCCCACACCTAGTGTCCATCGTTTACAGCTAGGACTACCAGGGTATCTAATCCTGTTTGCTCCCCTAGCTTTCGTGTCTCAGCGTCAGTAACGGCCCAGAAATCTGCCTTCGCCTTTGGCGTTCTTCCTAATATCTACGCATTTCACTGCTACACTAGGAATTCCGATTTCCTCTACCGAACTCAAGATACCCAGTATCCGTTGACAGTCCATGGTTGAGCCATGGGATTTAACAACAGACTTAAATATCCGCCTACACACGCTTTACGCCTAGTAATTCCGAGTAACGCTCGCCACCTACGTATTACCGCGGCTGCTGGCACGTAGTTAGCCGTGGCTTATTCATAGGGTACCGTCAAACTCTTGCGAGCTTTCGTCCCCTATAAAAGAAGTTTACGATCCGAAAACCTTCATCCTTCACGCGGCGTCGCTGGATCAGGCTTTCGCCCATTGTCCAAAATTCCCCACTGCTGCCTCCCGTAGGAGTAGGACCCGTGTCTCAGTGTCCTTGTGGCCGGTCATCCTTTTAGACCGGCTATTCGTCATAGCCTTGGTAGGCTTCTACCCTACCAACTAGCTGATAAATCGCAAGTTCCTCCTTGATCGGCCGAAGCCTTTCATCGTCCTCAGATGCCTGAGGAGGATCGTATGGAGTATTAGCCCGACTTTCACCAGGTTGTCCTCCGCTCAAGGGTAGATTACTTACGTGTTACTCACCCGTCTGCCACTATGTCATACAGACCATCGTTCGACTTGCATGTGTTAGGCACGCCGCCAGCGTTAACTCTGAGCCAGGATCAAACTCTCCATATAAAATCCGCGAACAACTTATAGCAAACAACTGCTATTTCGTTATAGGCAGTTAACGGAGACTTTAAATAGCTCTATAATTACTTTCTAGTTACACACTCAAATTTACTTCGTTTTTAATGTTCCATCTTCCTACCAGTAAAGGCAGGATTCAGGGTGCCCATTTATACATTTAGATTTTCAGAGAGCAAAACCCACGGCTTGCTTTTACTACTCTTTGCAAGCTTAAGGTGCTTAATCTTTCTCATCTTTATCTGCGATGATTATCGATTAGGTAAATCTTATCAAAACCGAAGTGGAATGTCAACTACATTCTTTTTGTCGACGGGAAAACGACTTAGATAAGTCATTTTGGTATTCCGTAAATTTAGCCGCCCGATAGGCATAGCCTCCGATACGGCGCTAACATTGTTTAGTGAAATTTAAAGATCTGAACTGCTTTTGTTTACTGCTGTGAAATAAGTATAGCATTTTAAAAATAAATGTCAAACAAAAAAAACAAGGCATAAAGGCATCCAGTAACAGCAAAACAAAACAGCAAATTTTATAAGAATATTTATTTACTGAAACAAGCCACCTTATTACAAATAGTTATATATCCCTAAATAGATGCCCTATACATAGATGTAGCTATATACATGTGACAGTGCGATAGCCCGGCTGAGCACAGTGTTAAGATATATAGATCAATATCACTCAAATCTACAAAGTTATCTACTTGGCTTTTAATACAACTAAGGTACATTCACTATCTTGACATTCCCTATTTTTCTGCTACACTATGGCATGTTAAAAATGTATATTTAACAAGAAAGACAATATTATGAAAAATTTATCATCAGTTTTAACCATCATCTTGCTTATAACCTTTATAAATTCCTCTTTTAGTGAAGAATCTCAAAACATTTTTAATCTGAATAGCGAAACTCCAACCACTTTCGATGAAAACTTTTCTATAGAGATTCCCGAACCCACAACTTCCAAAGAAACGGATTTTGTCAGCAATAAAATGAACACTCCTATTAAATGGGAAATAATTCCAAGAGAAGAGTTTCCAAATAAGTTCTATATAAAACGAGCGATGGCGCCTCAAGTTAAAGAAGAATTTTGCGAAAACATGAAAGAACCCGATTATTTCAAACAACTTATTCTCGATCAAAGAAATAGATTAAGCTTTAGAAATGCCGGCGGATTTTTCAACGGAGGAGTATGTTGGTGGTATTCATTACTGGTCCAAAAACAAATTTATCTTACGGTTTTTAAACCTGAATTGCCCAAACCGACAAAGAAACAAGTTCGTGAAATATTTTCAAAATATGTCGACGGAAATGAAGTGGTGGAAGTACCCGGTTATAAAAATTTCTACGAGTTTTCACTGGATTGGCATAAAGTACTACAAAAAAAACTGAATGATTGGCAAGCTACGGATGGCATTTTCTGTAGTAATTTTTTTAAAATGTCATATATGCGTTAAATAGAAATGTCATAGT
>CAZHQC010000197.1:0-2384 GCA_964534135.1 uncultured Elusimicrobiaceae bacterium
ATGGATACACCTTAAAACAGCTTAAAACTGGTCTTGACAAGCTAATCCACTAAATTGTGATGCTTGGTTTAGGCTTGTTTTTTCTTGTCACGCTGTCATACGCGTCCCCTGAAATCCAAAAAAATGTGATGTCGTACGGCTCAAAATCCCTGACCCGCTCCGTTTTTGATTCCAAAGGCGGATTCAGAACCGCGGGCATTAAATCTTTATCCGACAGTATATGCCAGCCCGGTTCTGTTGCCGTCATAGAAATCGGAACCCGGCGTATAGAGGAAGGTTTTTTCGGGGGGATGGGCTCGGGCGTTCTCCCCATAGCCATAGTCTCCCCTGATTTCATTACCAAATATTATAAGGACTGGATAGTGGGTGTGGATATCTCCACACCCGCCAAAATTTCCTTTTCCAAGAATATGATCCCTTCATCACTTGCCACGGCCGCGCGCGTCACGCTGATACGCGATGATCAGGCAATGGATAAAAACCTGGTTGTGACCATTTCAACCGCATACGCGCCGGCTGCGAAAGAATTCAATCTCATGAACGCTTTGGGGCAATGGGATTACAATTACACCTACTGCGTTGAAATCGCCACTACCGCGGTTGACGAGGAAGGAATTCCGTTGAGGGAACCGTTGAATTTCGTTTTTCAAACGCTTCTCAAGCCGGGCGAGGATAACATAATTAAACCTCCTTCTAGCTTAGGCGACGATACAATAGTGGTGCTTGCGCCGGGAGCATTACCTAAGGAAGGGCACATAGAAATTTCAACATTAGCCTCCTTGGGCTCGTTTGTGGATATTGTGGCTATTGCAAACGCAAAATTTCAACGCGACAATGCGGAAGGCCAGATACACGAGGTGAGGGGTATAGATTTTTACAACAGAGACAAACAAAAGGAAAACATAAGTTTTCCCCAGAATGCGGTTACGGTATACCTTAAGTACAAAGACTTTAATAGTGACGGCATAATTGACGGTGGGTCGTCGGGGTCGGCGCTTGTAAACAATGCCGGTTTATATGTTCTTGACGAAACAGCTATGTTATGGGTGCAACTGCCGAACGCGAAGGTAAGCGTTTCAAGTTCAGCGGTTTATCATTCTGTGCCGCATTTAAGCTATTTTGCTATCGGCACCGTGCTGGGCTCGGCAATCGGACAGATTTATGTTTATCCTTCGCCGTTTAGGCCGCATGGCCCCAAACTGGGGCTTGGCGCCGGACAAACAGGTACGGACGCTGCCGGCATAACTTTTGTAAATTTGCCTCAGGACGCAAAAATTGAGGTGTATAATATTCGCGGCGAGTTGGTTTGGGACGGTAAAGAGCAAAGCGGATCGGGTAAATTAATCTGGGACACAAGAACGAAAAGTGGGCAGAAAGCGGCCAGCGGCGTTTACCTTTATGTTATAAAAACCAATATCGGTAAAAAAACAGGCAAGCTGGCAATAATACGATAAGATTTGCCAAATAAGGTCAAGTCGGTAGATTCATAATTATGAGGAATACGCGTTTTTAAAGATGAATAAATATATAAAGATTTCACTAACTTTGGTCTGGATAGCGCTTCAATGTGCGGCATATGCTCCGGCATATGCTTCTTCAGGATCGACCGCATTTGAGTTTTTACGGCTTGATAATGGCGCGCGTGAAACAGGATTGGGCGGTGCCGCGACAGCCGCCGGCGATGCCACGCAAGGCGTTTTTTACAATCCCGCTCTTATAAGTGGCTTGTCCTATTCTAATGAATTCTCATTCTACAACTCGGCTTGGCTTGCGGATATTAGTTATTGGAATTTTGCTTATTCCCATCAATTCACTAATAAGAAGGATTATCTAGGCGTTAGATACCAGAATTTGTCCTATGGCACATTTATCGGCTATGATGCCGCGGGCGGCAAGATTTCGGATTATACCTCAGGCAGCTATCTTCTGGGATTTACTTATGGCAGGGCATTACCGAATCGCGTATATATCGGTGTAGCATTAAAAAAGGCGTGGGAAAGAATCCAGGATGCTCATGCTAATGCGATGCTTGTGGACGCCGGCGCGGTAATTAAAACCGACTGGTATCAGTCGGTATGGGGAATTGCTGTAAGGAATGTCGGCCAGAAAATAAAATACGACCATGATTCAGAATATGCGCCCATCACTTTTGCGCTCGGTTGCGCAATAAAGCCGTTCGGTGATGTTTTTATGCTGAGTGCGGACGGCGAGATGATTCAGGATCATAATGCGGGTATTAAATTAGGCTTGGAGGCAAATTACAACAAGTTTTTCTATTTGCGCGGAGGCTGGGATAGTTTCGTTAATGCGGGGGCGGGATTAAGATTCGGTTTCGGCCTTGCGATAAAAGACATTTCGGTTGATTACGCATTTTTCCCAATGAG
>CAZHQC010000198.1:0-2381 GCA_964534135.1 uncultured Elusimicrobiaceae bacterium
AAAAATTAAAAATAATATTCTTTTCATAAATTTTCTCAACAAAATAATTTTCCACTTACGGGGTGGAAAATGGTTCACCATAAATGGTGGCTGACCCTATTTTTGGCGATTGGTAAATCGCCGGCTACAATTGCGGATAATTTATTTACACATTTTTTAGTTATGAACCAAAGGTAACAGGTACCTTTGGGTATAACCGCACCCCTTTGTTTTTTGTATCAATCCTTCCGAACTTCTATAATTTAACTGCCAAGTTTCATGACGTCGTATACACATAGTATACTATTTCAAAAAGGACAAGAGATAAAAAAATGAAAAAAAAGTGAAATCATCAATGCTGAAATCAATCTTCAAAAACAATGCGTACAATTGCATAATGAAGGAAAAAATCCAACAGAAATTCACAAATTACTTCAGCGAACAAGAATATGGAGTATAAATGGATCAAGCATTCTAAATAAAAAAATACTCAATGGTATTTAAATGAATCGACAGAACCTAAAAGGAAGCCAAACAAAATTGATCCTGAACTTGAAATGAATATTATTAAATCAAGAAAAAAATTGGTCAAACGAAATACGCCGAAAACGCGTTATGCATTTCATGGAGCGGTAGCCATAATCAAGAATTAGATAATTTGGGATATAAAAACAAACCAAACTTATCCACAATTAACCGTGTTCTTAAACGAAACGATTTAATTAAAAAAGAACAAAGGGAAAAAAGCAATAAAGAATCAAAAATTTATTATCCTGAAATACGCTCCAGATATCCCGGACATATTCATCAGCTTGATTTAGTAACACCCAGATATATTACCGATTATGGGAAAATTATTTCTGTTAACCGGATTGATATTTATACAGCACAAGCGAATTTAAATCAATTTAAATCTAAAGGAACTGACAGTATTATTAATTTTATCGTCGAAGATTGGTCTAAATATGGAATACCTCAGTACTTGCAATTATACAATGAAACTTCTTTTCGCGATAGCCTATATCATTTAAAAACTTTTGGCAAATTAACACGCTTTTGCTTAAATTTCGGTGTTAAATTAATATTTATTCCATTTCGCGAACCTTGACATAATGGATATATTGAAAATTTTAATAATCGATTTAATGAACAGCTTTGGCTTTTTCAAAGATTCACAAATTTAGAACATTTAAGAACCGAAGCAAAACAATGTCGAGATAAATACAATAAATTTCAAATTTATAAAAAAGAACATTTTGGCAAGCAACGTTTGTATGGATATACCAAACGCCTTTTTCCAAAAAATCTTAAATTCAATTTTGAAAATGAGTTGCCCATTACAACTGGCAAAATTCACTTTGTAAGATTGGTTAATGAAAAAAGGTATATCAATGTGTTTAATGAGGATTTTTATATTAATAAAAATCTTAGTTTCGAATATATTTGAGCGATAATTTTCACAAAAAAAACACCTCTTTTATATAGCGACTCCAATAAACAAATTATAATCTACATCCTAATGCTTGTATAGTTTTTTTATTGGAAACAAAAAAAGCACACACGCAAATTGTTCTTTCGGTTCTTTAGGTATAAAAATAAGATTTTTTTTATTCAAAGATATTTTTTTCAATTTTAACAATTTTTTTATCCCATCATTAAAAATTTTTTGTATATCTTGACCAAAAGTATCTTTAAAATCACTCCGTGCGATATAATTGCAATCACTGAGATTCTTCAATATATAAAGAAGCATTTGCTGAGTTCCCTCTATTCGACATACTTCATGCTTCGTCTTTGAAGGATCAATATTTAGTTTTGAAGTATAATAACCTAACATTCCTGTAATTCTTGAATTTGAAAAATCTCCGATAGACAAAAAAGATTCATCCCTATTATCTACTCCAGATAATATTTCTACCGATTTTGTCTTGGGGGTATTTTTATGAACGAAAAAAATAGGACCTCGCACTTTATCCGATAAAACTGACTTTTCCAAAATCTTATAATCAAATTTTTGAGCTATTTTTAACAAACTAGGTATACATTTCATAACATCTTTTCCATGTGCATTAAATCGGGAATAATCGTTTTCAAAACATTTTTTCACATAATACTGAGTGGGCTGACAAGGAAAAACCGATATGGTTGAAGGTTTTAAACCAGCTATAGCGGAAAAACTACGCGCAAAACTTTCGGGGGTTTCGCCATAAAGCCCCAAAAGAGTATCTATTTCAATATATTTAAAACCAGCTTTCCGCGCCCAAAATACCGTTTTAGACACCATATCAAAAGTTTGATAACCTCTATTACAGGCTTTTAAAGCTTTTGATGTCAAGGTTTGGACGCCTATGGCACATTCAAGTCGCTAGTGCAACAAATCCATTAAACACTTCTGCCGGTGT
>CAZHQC010000199.1:0-2352 GCA_964534135.1 uncultured Elusimicrobiaceae bacterium
CGAGACAAAAATTTAAATATAATTCACCAGAATTCATACGGTCAAAGTACTAGCATAGCCTTGTGCGATTTTTTACTTTCATTAGATAGAAATTTTTCTTAAATATGATTAGATTTTATTGCTTTAAACCAGAGTCTATCCGGGAGGATTAGACTTTTTTCTTTGCTTTTCGGCGTTTCTTTAATTGTTGGGTATATTTATATTGGAATTTGGATTTTTTAATGTTTCTTGAATTATCTTCAAAAGTCCATTCAAATGCTTTTCCTGATATTAGAATGGTTTCGCCATCAGTGACTCCTTCTTTCTTAAGAGCTTTATCAAGGCCTATCAATTTGAATGTGTTTTTTAATTTTATTACCGCTTCAGCTTGACTAAAATGTGTCATGCTGATTAGTTTAAGAAGATTTTTGCTTTCCACTTCCAATAAGCCTTCCTCATTTCGAGAAATATTAAAGCCTTTTTCCATAAACCTATTTAAGGGCGGAACTACTTTTAGTTTCGCTTGCTCGAAAGAAATTTCTTTTATCGTGGGAAGCGTGGCTATTATTTTATCCAAAAGTTTTGTTATGCCGGCTGAAGTTACTGAGGAGATTAAGAACATTTCTCTACTTCTATAGCGTTTTTTTATTTTTTTGAAGACTTCCTCGGCATTTGGCAAATCGGCTTTATTTATTACCAGTATTTGTTTTTTCCTGGCAAGTTGAGGGGAAAACTTTTTTAATTCCGTATTAATTAATTTTATGGAATCAATTGGAGCCACATTTTTAAAACCATTGGGATCTATAAAGTGCAATATAAGTTTGGTTCTTTGTATATGGCGAAGGAAAACATCTCCAAGGCCTTTTCCTGTATGAGCGCCTTCTATTAATCCCGGGATATCCGCCGCTATAAAATCTTTTTGTTTGTGAAGCACTATACCCAGATTAGGTTGTAAGGTTGTAAAAGGATAATCGGCAATACGGGGTTTGGCCGCCGATATGGCTGAAAGAAAAGTGGATTTACCCGCATTGGGAAAGCCCGCCAAACCAACATCGGCAAGAAGTTTTAATTCAAGGTGAAGATCTATTTCTTCTCCAGGCTCGCCTTTTTCAGCAAATTTTGGCGCCGTATTTGTTTGTGTTTTGAAAGAAACATTGCCTCGTCCGCCTCGTCCACCTTGGGCGGCGAGAAAAATATCACCAGCTTTATTTAAGTCTTGTATTACTCTGTCACCATCTTTAACAATTGTTCCGATTGGAACATCAATAAAAATATCAGGTCCTTTTCTTCCATAGGAATTATTTCCTCTACCCGGTTCTCCATGTTTAGATTTAATATGAGGATGTCTTGAGAGTTCCAATAAAGTATTAAGATTGGGGCTGGTTTTTATATAGATGTCGCCTCCCTTACCGCCATTACCGCCATTGGGACCGCCATAGGGAATAAATTTTTCCCGTCTAAAAGACATACTGCCATCGCCGCCAGATCCCGCTTTAAGGAATACTTGCATAGCATCTATAAATTCAAAATGAGATTTTCTATTATTATTCGGCATAAAAAAAAACCTCCTAATCATTTTTTATATCGTGATTAGGAGGTAAAGGAAGTTGACTATTTTACGGCTAATTCGGGATAAACGCTTATTTGTTGTTTCTTGCGGTTTACCCATTCAAATTTTACTATACCTGTCGCTTTAGCAAATAAGGTGTCATCAGTACCGCGTCCAACATTTAAACCGGGACGAAATTTCGTTCCTCTTTGTCTTACCAATACTTCTCCAGCTTTTACAAACTGGTCTCCATATCTTTTGACGCCCAGTCTTTGTCCATTACTGTCTCGGCCATTAGTACTTGACCCTTGTGCTTTGGTATGTGCCATGATGAACCTCGTAAATTAGTTCAAGCGGTTAATTACATGCCGCTCGATATGCCCGGAACTTATGAAAGTTGAATATCTTTAATCTCGATTTCAGTTAGTTCCTGACGGTGTCCGCGGGATTTTTCATAGGCTTTTTTAGGTTTCTTTCTGAAAACTAAAATTTTCTCACCTCTGAGATGCCGCAAAACCTGAGCGGTTACTTTAGCTTCGGCTTTCTTCTCTTGAGTTTTGTTATCTTCAGGAGAAGCACTCCAAAGAGCTTTAAAAGTAACCTCATCGCCTTCAGTTGCCGAAAGTTTCTCAATCTGCAGAATTTCTCCCGGGACGATCCAATATTGTTTACCACCAGTTTCAATTATCGCATACATAGTAACTATATGATAGCAATTTTATAAATTCTTGGCAAATAATTGAGTTAGATATTGTTAAATATTCGTGAAACTCCCAAAAAATCAGGTAACTTTTGATTGCCCAGGTAAAACGCTAAAATACCTT
>CAZHQC010000200.1:0-2352 GCA_964534135.1 uncultured Elusimicrobiaceae bacterium
CCGGAACCATACTCTCTTATATCAATGCCTTTTAAATATTTTCCCAGAACATAACCTGTAGGTATAGCGCCGAAAACAAAACTTATTAGCATGAGTGATATTATTTCTATAGCTCGAGTTATTTCCATAAGTATATTCCAATTATATAAAAATTTAAGCCTATAATTCTTGTTTTTTTAGTGTTTTTTTGAGTTTGAGTCTCTTAGCGAGCCTGAGCTTTATCCGTTTATAATTCTCATCAGTGGCTTTGAAGGTTATATTGATTTTTTTGGTTTTAAAAATAGTTTTTACACCCACACAGGATAAATATATTTCTTTTATAAAACCGGACGCGGCTATTGGCAGTTCGATTTTTCGTTTTTTCCATTTTCCTTGAAGTTCTTCTTCAGATTTTTTAAGAAGATCTTTTAAACCAATATTGTTAAAAGCGGATATAAATACGGGCATAAAGCCCGCAAGCTGAATTTTATGATTTTTCAAATTATCGGTAGCGTCAATTTTATTATAAACATTTATTCGTGGAATATCTTTAGCTTTTAATTCGTCTAAAGTTTTTTCAACTTCAATATGTTGTTGTTCCATGAAAGGCGCGGATAAATCATGCACATGAAGGATTAAATCCGATTGTGCTATTTCTTCCATAGTGGCCCTGAAAGCCGCTATAAGGCTGTGAGGCAATTTCTGGATAAAGCCCACCGTATCAGTGAAAAGAGCATAACCGCCTGACGGGAGTTTGACTCTCTTAGTTAAAGTGTCCAATGTCGCAAAGAGTTTGTCGTCCGCGTATACGGAAAAGTTTGAGGCTATAAGCGCGTTTAATAAAGTTGATTTTCCGGCATTTGTATAACCTACTATTGAAATCTGCGGCATAGGCAGAGCGCTTCTGCTTTCCCGGCGCACGGAGCGGCCTTTCTTTATACCGGCAAGTTCTTTTTTTAATTGAGTTGTTTTTTTGCGGATAATTCTTTTTTCAAATTCCAGTTTTCTTTCGCCGGGACCTTTGGCGCCTATCAAACCTCTCTGTTGTTCAAGTTGGCGGCCTTTTCCTGAAAGGCGAGTAATTTTATAAGAAAGCCTGGCAAGTTCAACTTGCAGTTTTCCTTCATAGGTTTGAGCTCTGGCGGAAAATATTTCAAGGATGAGATAGGTTCTATCTATTATTCTTAAGTCTAGTTGTTTTTCCAGATTTCTTTCTTGCGTGGGGCTTATATCATCGTCAAAAATCACCATCTCCGCATGAAAGGTTTTAGCTAACTTTTTTAATTCATCAATTTTTCCGGAACCTATTAAAGTTGCGGCAGTATAGGATTGAATATTGATATTTGTTTCTTGGACAACTTTTATATCAGCTGTTTCGGCAAGACGCCTTAATTCTTCCAAGGAATTTTTTCTAATACGGTCTTTTTTTAATCTTACGGAAATTAGAAGAGCTTTGATTTTTTTCATTTAACAATTGTCTTTATTATTTTATCAAGATTATAATCGCTCGGTTTTTCAAATTCCAGTTTTAAAATATTCTTATATCTGTGAAACCAAGTGTTTTGTCTTTTGGCATACGAAAGAGAGAGTTTTACTATTTTATGGACGGCATCCTGCTTGGATATTTTATTCGAGATATAGTCTAAAATCTGAGGATAACCCAATGATTTTAAGCCGGGGCAATCAGAAGCATAACCCATTGTTATAAGAATCTGTGTTTCCTTAACCCAAGCGTCAAAAAACTTAAGCGTTCTTTTTTTTATTCTTTCCGATAGTTCCGCTTTAGGCCAGGCAATCATTGTAAAATTAGCCAGATGAACCGGCAAGGTATCAAAAAATCTCCCCGTCCATAATGTGGAAATTGGTTTGCCCGTTATTTCTGAAACTTCAAGAGCTCTTATTACTCTTTGAATATTATTGGGTGGAATTTTAACAGCGGCAATGGGATCTGCTTTTTCAAGTTTTTCATGTAACGCTATTCTTCCGAATTGTTCAGCAAAATTTGTAAGTTTATTTCTTATTTGAATATCGGCTTTTGGCATTTTATCCAAGCCGTTCCATAAGGCTTGTATGTACATGCCTGTTCCGCCCGCGATAATGGGAAGTTTTCCTCTTTTCTTAATATCTTTAATAAGTTTTTTTGCCTCTTTAGCAAACATTGCCGTGTCATAGGATTCTTTCGGGTCTATAATATCAAGCAAATGATAGGGAATCCCGCTCACAATATAAATTTTTTTATTTCCGTCTTTTTCCCATTTTCCCACTGGTTTTGAAGTGCCGGCTGAAAGATGTTGATAAACCTGTTTGGAATCGGCGGATATAATTTCACCATTAAATCTCTTCGCTATTTCAATGGCGAGAGATGTTTTCCCC
>CAZHQC010000201.1:0-2241 GCA_964534135.1 uncultured Elusimicrobiaceae bacterium
AAGACTGAATGGAGTTTCAAAGAACAATTAATAAGAGCTTGACAACATAGTTGCTGTGTCGCTCGCCCTCCTAAAAGCCCAAGTCGGGTTCCGCACACCCCTGCTCGGCAAATCTTACTGCCACCCTTTCAACACAATCCATTTGTTCTCTATAAAATGTCCCACCCTATCTATGATACATCCGACTTACCCCAAGGCCTAGATAAGGAAATTCCCGATATAATGATATATTGTTTTAAGTTATTATAAGTTATTGTTTAATAACTTTTTAAAACTTTCAGGAGTTAATAAAAGAATATCTTTGATATTCAAGGAAAGAGTATTTAAAAAAGTGCTAACGCTATAATATGCTCTTCTCCCGCACAGTAGATCTTTTTTACTACGAGAGTTTAAGCTTAAAAGATTTGTTTTTTGTTCAGAAGTATAATTGCTATGGCTTAAAGAAATTAGGTCTTGATGGTAAAGCTTTTTGCAGTTACGTATCCATTTTCTAATGTCAGCATTATCTAAAAAATTAAACCAATAGTTATCCCCAGATGGATTCAGTTTGCTTGAGATATAAACGGATGTGCCTTCTACTAAAGCTTGTGCTAAAAGCTTATCTTTATACTTGAGAGTAGTAGGTTCTAAATCTGGATTAACTGAATAATGTGAGCCATGAATCATTTCATGAAGTAGATGAGAGTATTTATCAAATTTCTTTTGTTTTAGATTATATAGATAGGCTTTAAAGTCAAGAAAAGTCACAATTTTATTTTTTAATTTAACAGCATGTCCGTCGTAATTTTCAGTTGCTTTAAGAAGAATAAGCTCTGTTTTTTGAAGTTTATTTCTCTCTAAAATATCACAAATTTTAGAATGGTCAATTTTAAGCTTATCAAGTAAGGCAGTCTCTTCTTTTGTATAAGAAAAATCAAAAACAGAAGTAATTCCTAATGCATTAAAAATAAGCTTGAAGTTTTTGTGTTCTTGTGAGTTCTCTTTTAGAAGATAAGTGGTTTTAATGTTATTGATAGTCATAAAATCAGCTTTGTAAAAAGTTGCCTAATAAATTGAAGTGAACAACGGCGTTATCAAACTATGTTATACCGCATCAAAACCTATGGTTATTACGGCGGTAAAAACTTCTGCATGAGCGAATCTATAAACTTATAGGGTTCTGTTACCTTTTGAGTCTGAAGGCTGGCCAGATGAATATCGCGGTAAGTCCCGCCAGTGTAAGTAGTATGTTTCCTACTCCCAATAAAGGCATGAAGAATGCCGCCGCAATAAAACCGCCAAGAGCGCTTCCCCATAAATCAAAGGCATAAATTTTATGAGCTTGAGTTTTATTCATATTTACCGCTAGGGGAAAGAAAATGCCGACGGCCATTCCCGTGGCTATAAGAAATAAGATTAAAAAGCAAAATAAAGTATTAGGACTTAAAAACGATATTATGCTCAAAGAGGCTAAGAAAAGAAGAGTTAAGATAGTGGCGCCTAAAAATATAAAGCCTATAAATTTTGGCGAATTTATTTTCCTGAATTTATAAGCGCCAAAAGCGGTTCCCGCCATAAAGGCGGCAAAAAGCAATCCCAGCGTCCACGATAAATCTCCCGTTTTCAGCTGAAAGACTGAGAGGATGGTCATTTCAAGAACGATGCTCCAAAAACCCAAAATAAAAGCATAGGGCAAGATGGGATTATCTATTAAAAGACGGATGTTTTTAATTGTTTTCACAAATACCATGGCCATAATAATTAAAACAAAAACCGCTCCCAGCATAAGCTTATTGGAAACAAAGGTTGAGAGCCATATTTTCCATACATAAAAATAGGATACGGGATAATAGTCCGTATTAATTTGAGGGTTTTTTACTTTCTTTAATCTTAACTTCAGCCACTCAGTTCTGAATCTTCCCAGAATAAAATCAAAATTTATCGGCACATAGATTTTATTTCTAATTTTTCTTGCTTTATATCTTTTTTTTAGTAACTTGGTTTTTATATTTATTTTTGTGTTTGACGCCAATATGGTCATTTTTTCGCCGGGGACGAATTTAATATACTTAAAATGGGTTTTCACCGTTTTAAGTATGCCGGCTGAAAGATAGGCGGAAGCGGGAGAGAGATAATTTTCTGAAGAAGGTATTTGAAAAACCAGAATTCCCTGTTTATCAAGTTTTTTTGCCGCAAGCGCAAAAAATTCCAGCGTATAAAATCTATTGATACTCGCGTTCTCGGGGTCGCCATTGGTGATAA
>CAZHQC010000202.1:0-2229 GCA_964534135.1 uncultured Elusimicrobiaceae bacterium
ACCCGTGGTATTATTGTATCCCGCGTAATAACCCATAAAGGAATTACTCTCACCCGTGGTGTTCTCGTAGCCCGCTTGACCGCCCACGAAAGAGTTATTACTCCCCGTGGTATTCTTGTAGCCCGCTAAATAGCCCAGGAAAGAGTTATTAGCCCCCGTGGTGTTCCAGTAGCCCGCCTGATAACCCAGGAAAGAGTTAAAACCGCCCGTGGTGTTCAAGGAGCCCGCATAATTGCCCACAAAGAAATTAAAATTCCCTTTATTCACCTTTCCCGCATCAATGCCGACTCCCAAACTACTAAATCCCTGCAATATTGCCAAAACCGTACTGCCGTTTATTTGATAACGGTCCGCACTTGCATCGCCTGCAATTGTAATATCTCCGGTAGACAAATCTCCGGTAATAGCTCCGCCGATATTTAATTCATTTGTTGTCGTGGCAAGAGTGGCATTTAAATCATAACCGATTATGATATTGCTTGACCCTGTTGTTAAATTATCTCCCGCTTGAAAACCTAAAAGGATATTAGAATTCCCCGTGGTGTTAGAGGCGCCCGCATAATAGCCCAGAAAAGAGTTATGATTCCCCGTGGTATTGGCTTGACCCGCATACTTACCCATGAAAGAATTATAATTTCCCGTAGTGTTATTGTAGCCCGCCTGATAGCCCATAAAAGAGTTACTTCCCCCCGTGGTGTTTTCTTTGCCCGCATAAGCGCCCACAAAAGAATTATAATCCCCCGTGGTGGCGTAACCTGCCCGATAACCCAAGAAAGAGTTGTTTCCCCCCGTATTGTTGTAGCCCGCATAAGTGCCCACAAAAGAGTTATTAGCCCCCGTGGTATTAGAATAACCCGCATTATAGCCCAGGAAAGAATTATCATGCCCCGTGGTGTTCTTGTAGCCCGCCTGATAACCCACAAAAGAGTTATAACCGCCCGTGGTGTTATCGTAGCCCGCGCCATACCCCACAAAAGAGTTACTATTCCCAGTAGTGTTATTGTTACCCGCTTGATGGCCCATAAAGGAGTTATAATTCCCCTCAGTATTGGAATAGCCCGCATTATAACCCACAAAGGAGTTACTCTCACCCGTGGTGTTATTGTTACCCGCCCGATAACCCACAAAGGAGTTATACCCACCCGTGGTATTATTGTAACCCGCATTATAGCCCATAAAGGAATTTCTTCTACCCGTGGTGTTCTTGTAACCCGCATTATAGCCTATAAAGGAATTATAATTTCCCTCATTCACCATTCCTGCATCCACACCTATACCTAAACTACCAATTCCCGGCAATATTGCCATAACCGTACTGCCGTTTATCTGGTACCTCGCGGCTGTTATATCGCTTGAGGTGTTTATTCCATAAACACCCATCTGCAAAGTGGTAGTTGCTATATGATTGCCCAAATTATCGCCGGAGCTGGAAATCCCTGTCAATCCCGAACCATCACCATAAAATTCATTCGCATGTAATTCGCCAAGAACCGTTACGCTTGATGCCGCCATATCGCCAACTATAATCCCGCCGATATTTAATTCATTTGTGACATCAACAGCAGAAGCGTTTATATCATAGCCGATTATAATATTGCTTGACCCTGTTGTTAAATTGTCGCCGGCTTGAAAACCTAAAAGAATATTATCACTGCCGGTACTCAAACCATATCCCGCTTTATAGCCCATAATAGTTGAACTGGAAAATGATTGATGATAAACACCGTAACCTGCTTCATTACCAAAAATGGCATTGGCCGAACCCGTGGTGTTGTAGCCCACCCGATAACCCACAAAAGAGTTTTCATGCCCCGTGGTATTAGACATGCCTGCTAAATAGCCCACAAAAGAGTTATTATACCCCGTGCTGTTTCTGTAGCCCGCGCCATAGCCCAGGAAAGAGTTATTAGCCCCCGTGGTGTTCCCGTAACCCGCAGAATCACCTAGGAAAGAATTATAATTCCCCGTGGTGTTTGATCTGCCCGCCTGATAGCCCACAAAGGAATTATTCCTCCCAGTACTGTTAACGTAACCCGCCTCATAGCCCACAAAAGAATTATTTTCTCCAGTGGTGTTCCCGAAGCCCGCACCAGCCCCCAGGAAAGAATTATAATTTCCCGTGGTATTGAATCGGCCCGCATTATAGCCCACAAAAGAGTTATTAATCCCCGTGGTGTTGTATTGGCCCGCATAAGAGCCCACGAAAGAATTATAATTCCCCGTGGTGTT
>CAZHQC010000203.1:0-2219 GCA_964534135.1 uncultured Elusimicrobiaceae bacterium
AAGAGGGTTTGGAGATTTACACGCCCTTTGTTGATGATGACGCGATTGATTTAATTATAAAAAAGTCTAACGGGACATTCATTGAAATTCAAATTAAGGCCAGATCCAAAACAGTCGCCATAGGACATGGAGCCCGTTTTGAGATGAGCTATCATAAAAAACGAAAAAATTACTTTTTCGTTTTTTACTCTGAAAGACTAAACACTTTTTGGATTATGTCATCGGAAGAATTTTTAAAACGTTCAAGTCAAAACAAAGTGGGCAAACATATCGGAAGAAGAAGTATTAGCTTTAACGGGAAACACAAAGACGTGTCCTTCGACTTGTCCTTCGAAGCTTCAGCGAAGAAGGGAGCTTCCTTGTCCCGCCGTAGCTTTTTAGCGAAGGGGGAAGCGAAGAAGGGCGGAAAAACAGGCAAGTATACTGAACCTTTGCACCCGCGTTTCAATAAATACATAGCCACAGACTTTTCAAGGTTTAAGTAGGGAATTTCCTATTTGTTCAGACCCTCAGACTCTTAAACACTTCAACTCTTCGACTCCACTATAATATTTTGTAATATATAAATATAATCAACTGGGGAGTTCTTATGAAAGACATTCAAAAGCTTACTGAAAAAATAATTAAATTTAGAGATGCTAGAGATTGGAAGCAATTTCATAATCCTAAAGATGTCGCCCTTTCTTTGTCACTGGAAGCGGGGGAATTGATGGAGCATTTCCAATGGAAAAATAAAGAAGAAAGAAAATAATATGAAAAAAAATCAAGAAAATAACAGCATAATCATTTATGAAGGTGATAGCGGAGACCCACAGATTTCTGTACAGCTTGAAGGTGAAACAGTGTGGCTGACTCAGGCGCAAATGGTTGATCTTTTCCATTCCAGCAAAGCAAATGTTAGCGAGCATATTAAAAATATTTTTCTCGAAAAAGAATTAGATAAAAATTCAACTGTTCGGAATTTCCGAACAGTTCGATTTGAAGGGAACCGTGAAATAACTCGAGATTTAGAACACTACAACCTCGATATGATTATTTCACTCGGGTATCGTATTAATTCTACAGTCGCCACACAATTTCGCCAATGGGCGACTACGCGTTTGCGTGAGTATATCGTTAAAGGTTTTACAATGGATGATGAACGGCTTAAAGAGGCAGGCGGAGGAAATTACTGGAAAGAGCTTCTTGATCGTATTCGCGATATTCGCAGTAGTGAAAAGGTGCTGTATCGTCAGGTATTGGATTTATACGCAACCAGTATTGATTATAATCCAAAGAGCACAGAATCAAAAAAGTTTTTTGCCATTGTCCAAAATAAATTACATTATGCAGCAAATGGTAAAACCGCTGCGGAACTTATCAGTGAACGCGTTGATGCAGACAAACCATTTATGGGACTTATGTCTTTTTCCGAGTTCGGAATCCGAAAGAATGATGTGACAGTTGCAAAAAACTATTTGACAGGAAAAGAGATCAAGCGTTTAAACAATGTCGTGTCCGCATACTTTGATATTGCGGAATTACGCAGCATAGATGAAATTAAAACAACTATGCAAGATTATTTAAAACAACTGGATAAATTAATTGCCTCAATGGACCGCAAGGTATTGCGGGACGCAGGAAAAATAAGCCATATAGAGGCGGAGGCAAAAGCGCTGAAAGAATATAAAAAGTATCAAACCAAGAATCTTTCCAAGGTAGAAAAAGCATATTTAGATAACATCAATGCTTTGCAAAGAAAGGTTGCGAAAAAAACAAAAGTTTCAAACGATAAAAGCAAAAAATAGAATGACTAAAAAATTCACCCCATTAGATAAAAAAGCCTAACGGAACATATATTGAGATTCAAGTTAAAGCCAGCTCCAAAACAATCGCCACGGGTTATAGCGGTTTGTTCGGGAACATTCCTCATAAAGATAAAAAAAATTACTTTTATATTTTCTATTCCGAGAAACTGAACATTATTTGGCTTATGCCATCAAAAGACTTTTTAAAATACTCAAAGCAATATAAAACAGGGAAGAATATAGGCAAAAGAGTCATTGAACTTACCGGGAACCGCAAAAACGTGTCCTTAGAAGCTTCAGCGAAGAAGGGCAAAAAAACCAATAAGAGGGAAGAATATGTTCATGAGCGTTTTAATAAATACATAGCCACAGATTTTTCAAGGTTTAAATAAAATCCAATCCCCCGAAATGGGGATAAATTTTGGTTACGGC
>CAZHQC010000204.1:0-2209 GCA_964534135.1 uncultured Elusimicrobiaceae bacterium
GTATGGGAGACAGAAAACAATCCTCCAGGAACCTATTATCAGGTCCGCGGCAGTACGGATAATTTTATAACCATTTCAACTTATGTGACATTTACCGACGAGCATACGGACAATAAACTAACGATAAACGGCTTAATGACTTCCACCACCTACTATTTTGATGTGGCGGCCAGAAACAATGAACCGAGTGGCCCAAACCCATTCCAAGAAACAGCTAAAATTCAATGTGTTCCCAATGCTCTCACGCTTGCCGGACCAAATAGCGCACCCACGGGCTCCATAGCCGGCACCAGCGACCCATCAAAAACAATAGTTATTGACGGTTTTTTACCAGTCGAAGGTAATTTTTTAGGTGAAAATGGAAGAAAAATAGTTATGACTATCCCTCCAGGGTCTTTCTCTATGGGAACAGCCATTGCAGTATCATCTGCGGCAACAGGTAACTGTAGCGAGGAGATTATAGCAGGTTCGGGAAAAGCTCTTGAGGTGGCTATATTTTCCGAGGGGAACGCTCAACCACAAGTTCCGATAACTCTTACATTAAGATACAGTAAAGAAGAGTCCGCGACAATTACTAACAATGAAAAGAAATTTGTATTGGCAAGATGCAATGAGGACACGGAACAATGGTTACCGCTAAAAACAAACATAAATGTCGGTGTAAGAACAATCACAGCCAACTTAAATCACTTCAGCATATTCCAACTTATGCTCAAGACAGCGACGACAAATCTTAATAATATTTCGGTTTACCCAAATCCTTTTTATCCCAATCAAGGCCAAGGATTTATTACAATTGATAATATTCCGGCCAATTCCGCAATTAGAATATATACCTTATCCGGAACTAAAGTATGGAGCGGAACTGCCACTACAACAGGTTTGGCAATATGGGATGGAAAAAACAAACATGGAGAACTTGTGGCCAGCGGCATATATTTATGTGTTATAGATTCTTCAGTCGGAAAGAAAATAATTAAACTTGCGGTTGAAAGGTAAAATTATGAAACTATATATAAGAAAAAATCATAGCTTTATAATCCTCTCAATAATAACCCTTTTAATAGGTGTTTCAAGCTCAAGTTTAAGAGCTGAAGATTACTTCAATAAAAAAGCCATAGGAACCACCAGCGCGGACTTCCTAAATCTTCCTGTAGGTGCCAGAGCGGCTGCCATGGGCGGAGCTTATACCGCAATTAGTGAAGATGCTTCCGCCATTTTCTGGAATCCGGCGGGTCTTGTTCAGATTTCAAAATTATCGGCAATATTTATGAGAACCGCTTATGTCGCGGACATAAACTATCAATATATGGCTTATGCTCATCGTTTAGGCTATGATTCCGTTATTGCCGCTTCCGCTTTGGTTACCGATATAGGAGCTATTACTCAAACTGATATTTCCGGCAAAAGACTTGGAACTTTTACGCCTCAAGACCAAGTTATTACTCTTTCTTACAGTAAAGCTATTTTGGAGTTCTCAGATAAAGAAAAAGATTTATCTATGGGTATTTCCATAAAGCATATAAAATCAAAAATAGTATCTGAAACCTCATCTTTTGCCGGTGATTTTGGAATAATGACCTATAACTTTACCGCGCTTCCTTACAGGCTTGGAATAATGTTATCGAATTTTGGTCAAGGCTTAAAATTTGACGAGGAATCAAATGCCCTGCCAATGACATTGAAACTTGCCGGAGCTCTTAATCCTTTTAAAAACTTCCTACTTTCAGCCGATGTAGTGCTTCCAAAACAAGATAAACCCAATTTTATTCTGGGCGCGGAACTTAATACCCAGCCAAATGAACTTACAAAATTAAGCATTCGCGGCGGCTTAAACAGCCAATTGCTCCGGGATAATTTAAGCGGCTTCAGCTTCGGCTTAGGGGCAACTCTCCATTTCTTCAGTTTGGATTATGCTTTTACTCCAATGGGAGAATTGGGCACCGCTCATAGAATGTCAATCACATTCGACTTCCCTTTTAGAAGCCCCGTATTTGAACGTCGGGACAGAACTATTTTTACCAAGATAGATAAAATAGGCTTTAAATCAGTGGGACAATAAGATTAAAGAGTCTTGGCTCCTAAGACTTTCAAAAAGCCGCTTTTAATTCCTATTTTTCACTTGACACCTTTATTAGCTCTTCAAATCATTCAATCATGAGTTCTAAACGCTAGTGCAACAAAAAAGTTAAAAGTCTGTTGTAAAATA
>CAZHQC010000205.1:0-2205 GCA_964534135.1 uncultured Elusimicrobiaceae bacterium
AACCGCACCCCTTTGTTTTTTGTATCAATCCTTCCGAACTTCTATAACTTAACTGCCAAGTTTTATGACATCGTATACACATAGTATACTATTTCAAAAAGGATATGGGATAAAAAAATGAAAAAAAAGTGAAATCATTAATACTGAAATTAATCTTCGGAAACAATGCGCGCAATTGCATAATGAAGGAAAAAATCCAACAGAAATTTATAAATTACTTCAGCGAACAAGAATATGGGTTTAGTGAATTAGCTGTCAAGACCTATTAGTTGTTTTAGAAACATGGAAAGTATGGAAAGAATAATTTTTGCCATTTTTAATAGGCAGAATAATATTTGGAGAAAAAACTCTTTAAAAGAAATTACACAAAATTCTTGACATTATTTTCAGTATGTTTGATTATTTTATTCATCATATCAACCGCTCGGGCGGGATATTTTCCCGCCGCGCTTTCCCCTGAAAGCATTACATAATCGGTGCCGTCCAAAATGGCATTGGCAACATCTGATACTTCCGCTCTTGTGGGCAGGAAGTGTTCGGTCATGGATTCCAGCATTTGAGTTGCCGTTATGACGGGCTTCTTCTTTAAATTACATTTTTTAATAATGAGTTTTTGAATAATAGGTATTTGGTAAATGGGAAAGGATATTCCCATATCACCGCGAGCTATCATTATCCCGTCGCTAACCTCAATTATTTTATCTATGTTTTTGACGGCTTGACGAGCTTCTATCTTGGCTATTATTTTGCAATTGGGATGCAGGGTTTTCAATATAGTTCTAACAGCGATAATTTCTTTTTCCGAAAGGACAAATGAAAGGGCGATATAATCCACTTTATATTTTATGGCAAATTTTAAATCCCTGATATCATCCGCATTTAAAAGTGGAAAGTCTAAAGAGGCTTCGGGGATGTTTACCCCTTTGCGTTCTTTTAAAAAGCCGCCTGCCACAACTTTAGTTTCAACTTTCAGCTTTAAAACTTTTTTAATTTTCAGGCAGATATTACCATCGTCAATATAAATAAGAAAACCTTTTTTAAGAGGTTTTAATGAACCTCTATAATCAAAAGGTATTATATTGCCTGCGCCTTTAATATCTTCCGTGGTGAGATAAACGGTTTGCCGGCTTTTCAAAAGTATTGGTTTCGCGTTTTTAAAATGGCCTATTCTTATTCTATTGCCTTGTAAATCTTGAAGAATTTTTATATGGCGGCGATATTTTTTATTAAGTTTCCGTATTAGCTCAACTTTCTCTAAGTGGCTTTTGTGGGAACCATGCGAGAAATTAAGCCTTATCACATCAAGACCCGATAGCATCATTTTGCGCAGAATGGTTTCTTTGGAAGATGAGGGGCCTAAAGTGGCGATTATTTTTGTTTTTGGCATAAGTAGTATTGTGTTTAATAAAAAAATTACTTTTGATTTCCACCCGCAAGGTCAATGAGTATTTGTTTGCTTCCGTCTACAACATCGGCCATTTTATTATAGTCCAATTTTTCAACAGTGTCTTGAGTTGTATGATAATGCGGAGTTCTGAAGAAAGCTGTATCACAAAGCATAATGGCTTTATAGCCGCATTTCCAGAAAGCCCATTGATCTGAAAGTGTTATGGCGTTTACCAAAGTCGCGGGCGCCCACAATGTTTCTATCGGTATTTTAGAAGCTGATCTGAAAGAGGCGGCCGATTTATTTAGAAGTTTCATCGAGGGCATATTTGAAACCATGCTGAGAAAATTGCCAGTGTTTGGATAGAAGAATTTTAATACATGAGGATAATTTTGTGATTGCGGCTTATCAGAGTAATAACCGACTGATTCAAGGCAGACCATGGCTTCAATATTTTCACCCAGAGTTTTGCACATTTTGGCATATCTCATACTGCCCATATCATTGGTTTTGAAAAAGGGCGGCTCTTCATTAGCGAAGGCCACAAATCGCAATGTCTTGGTTGTTTTGATATCTTTAAATAATCTTGCAAGTTCCAAAAGAACGCCTACGGCGGAACCATTATCATCCGCTCCCGGAGTTTCACCGAAAGTATCATAATGCGCTCCGATGACTATTATGGAGTCTTTATCGGTTGTGCCGGGCACGGTAACTATGATATTTTCAAAATCCATATCCACTGAATCGGCTTTATAAACTTGCGTGTCCACGCTATAGCCGAATTTTTCAAATTCATACTTTATATAGTTTATGGCTTT
>CAZHQC010000206.1:0-2160 GCA_964534135.1 uncultured Elusimicrobiaceae bacterium
CACCGTAAATAATAATATCAGGTTTTATTATTTTGAGTTTTCTGATTATTTCAAAAGCCGTCTGCTTATCCATAAGACCCATTAAATCAAAGCGGAAACCGTCAACTTTATATTTTTTCACCCAATAAGCCAGACTGTCAAAAATAAATTTCCTGGCCATAGGCGCTTCGGTTTTAAGCTCATTGCCGCAACCCGAGCCATTGGAATAATTACCGTTAAAATCCTTTCTATAATAATAGTCATTCGCTACGGCATTAAAGTTGAAATGGATATTTTCAGTTTCGGCCGTATGATTATAAACAACATCCATAATGACTTTAATATTCTTTTTATGAAGAGCATTTATCATGCGCTTAAGCTCTTTAACTCTCTTGTCATTAGCGGTTTCAGTAGCATAAGAACCGTCGGGAGAATTAAAATTAACGGGCATATAACCCCAATTATATTCTTTTGTTCTTTCATCATTTTCAAAATCCTGAAAAGGCAGGATATGAACGACATTAACGCCAAGATCGGTTAAATGATCCAGCCCCGTTTTTATATCATCAGAACCTAAAAGTCTGGTATTCTCCTCGGCAAGACCGAGATATTTTCCCGGGAATTTTACTTGAGCCACCTTATCTATCGTAAAATCTCGAATATGCATTTCATAAACAACAGCCTCGGAAATGTCAAACTTGGGGCCCTCGGCCATGGAAGTCATATCGTTTATTATTAGGCCCTTGCCGTCATGCGCGGTAACACTGCGCGCATAAGGATCAATCCCTTCAAAAAATGCCCGATGCTCTTTTATTCTTATGCGATAATATTTGCCGCTTAAATCAGCATTAAAATCCAATTGCCAAAGCCCGTTTGAAACATAATTCATTTCATAAACTTCGGGAGAAGCGTCGGGAGATTGATAAATAAGCGAATAAGCTTTAATGGCCTTGGGAGAAAAAACTCTTATATAAGTTTTCCCTTCTTTAATAAAAGCACCCATTTTTCTATCACTTTTGAAATAATCAGAATAAACGCCCTCGCCAATATCTAAAATAAAAGGTTTAAATTTTTTGGAACTTAAAACCACATTGCCTTTATTAATTATCTCCCAATTAAAATCAGGCAAAAGCGGAAAAACAAAATGAGCTTTCTTTGAGAATTTATTTCCATCATGCATTTCAGTTATAAGAGGATAATACTTATTTCCTTTATATAAAAGATGAAAATCATTCTTTCTTATAAAATTAAGATTTACAGGTCGTGAAAATAAAATTGAAACCTTATTCTCAGAATCAAATACCGCGTTTGCTATTTTGGTGGATATTTCAGGAATACTGAAATAAGGTTTTTTTTCGCCTTCTAAAACATAAACCGCGGCATGTTTTTTTGTATCTACAATTTTCTCAGGAGTTTCTCGGTCTTCCCAATTTTTATATTTAAGCAAGAACCCGACAATTTTTCCCTCAAGAGCATGTTTCTTTAAATCAATTTCAAAAGAAGCGCCAAAATCATCGATACTCGCCCGACTAATCTCAAAACCTTCTTTTTTATCTTCTTCATTCCAAAGCCAAATGGTCCAATCCTTATAATTTGAGTCCATCCTATTATAGTGAACGGCTAATTTATTACCCGCATAAGAATTTACAGTCATAAGTAAAACTCCCATAAATATAATCTTTTTAAATAAATTTGAATTCATAGTTTTCACCTCTAGATTCGTGCCTCTTGCTTGCCCTTCCGTAGCTTGTTAGCGAAGGAGGGTGCCTCGTTGTCTTTGTGCCTTGGTTCGTACATATATTGGTCGTCCGTACAACTTCCGACACTTGATGGAGCATTGCTCCCAATATTGTAAAATATACTTGTATGATTAACAATCTTATTTTAGCCTTCATGCTTATCTTTTTCTCCACTTTCATTCAACCGGCTAAGGCCATTGAACCGGTTAACTCTACGGAAAAGTCCTCGCGCGCGCCAATTATATCGACGGAAACCATTAAGGAAATACGCGGCATACATATTACAAGCTGGGGCGCGGGCTCAAGAAAAATGCGCGGTAAATTATTAAAAAATATTGATAATTCGATTATAAACACGCTTATTGTCGCCATTAAGGAAACCGATGGACGGGTTTATATTCCCGGAGTTAAGCTGGCTCAAAAATATGGTTCAACGCTTAAG
>CAZHQC010000207.1:0-2142 GCA_964534135.1 uncultured Elusimicrobiaceae bacterium
TTTTTACACCTTAAGTTAGCCTTAAAAGTGGTCTGAATTTCCTAATCCATTATAACCAAAGCGATTTGAATTTTTTCCTTTTGGCAAATAGCAAGGCCTTTTGCCCCCGTTTCGGTGGTAAAGACTTTATAATCATCCAGAATCAAGATATTTTCTAATCTTTCGCGGATGATTTTCTCATCATCAACAATAAGTATCTGTATCATTAAATTTCTCCTATTGGAAGCAGTACGGTTATTGAGGTGCCTTCTGCTTGTTGGTTTTTTAGTTCAATCGTTCCCTTATGTTTTTTTATTATGCCATAACTTATCGGCAAGCCAAGGCCGATGCCTTGTCCCACTTCTTTACTGGTAAAAAACGGTTCAAAAGCCTTTTCTCTTTGAGTTTCGTTCAGGCCTGTGCCATTATCGGAAACATTAATTTCCACAAATTGTTTGGCTTTTAATTCTCGCAACTTTGTCTTGATGTTGATTTGCCCCTTAAATTCGGACCCATCCTTTGACATTTTGGTTTTTTTTGTTTCAATGGCGTCCCTGGCATTGATGATGAGATTTATCCAGACTTGTTCAAGTTGATAGGGTTCGCCGATAATTTCAGGCAAATTGAGAGAAAAATTGAAAATAATTTTGATATTGTGTTGGCGCAATTGTTCCCGCAGAAGATTTAAAGAGGCCTCAAGGGTGTTGTGAATATTTACATTTGTAAAATCCATGCTTTCTTGTCCGGCAAAGACGCGAATATGGTAAATTATTTTGGATATTCTTTGAATCATTGATTCTATATCCTTAATGTCCTTTTTGATGTTCGAGACGGATAATTTATTTTTTGCCAACAGCATGCTGGTATTTTTGACGATAAGCGCTATTCCCGCCAAAGGCTGATTTATTTCATGGGCGATTCCCGTTGACATTTCTCCCAAAGTGGCAAGTTTTGAGGATTGAAAAAGTCGCGCTTGAACTTGTTCCAATTCTTTCGCCTTTTGTATTTCGCTTTTAGTCGCTTTCTCCGCCATCATCAGGAGATTTTTTTCTTTAAGGGAAAAAGTTCTTAAATTTTCGGCCATTTTATTGAAAGTGACCGCCAATTTGCCAAGCTCGTCATTGGATTTAATATTTAGTTTTTGATTTAAATCTCCATTGGCGATGTGATTGGTCACAAGCGTTAATTCGTAAATGGAACTGAGTATTTTCCGCGAATAAAAACATATCACCGCACCTCCTAATATCAGTATTGTGACCATTAACCAAAATATATTGTTCAAATTTGCATGCGCGTCAGTTATTTTTAGTTCGGTTGCGCGCATAATTTTATGCGTTATGGATTCAATTTTGTGGGCTTTTTTTCTTGCATTCTCATATAACTTCAAACTTCTTTTTGAGTTTTTTTTATTTTCGGGCCAAGCGTTTATTGAATTTTCAAAAGTGTTTTTATAATTCTCTATTGCTATTGATAAATCGGAAAATTCCTTTTTTTTGAAATTTTTGCTCCCTGCTTTGCAGCTTTTTCCAATACATCTAAGTTATCATTGAACTTTGCCAAATAGGTTTTTTCAACGATTCCCAGTAAAGTGGCTCGTTTATAAGGACCGAACAGCAGTATATTCTTCTCGTGCTTTCTGCATTCGGAAAGCGTCGTTTTAAGTGTCTGCACGAGATGATGTTTTTTGTCGGTTTGTTTTAGAATGTTTAATTGAATTTTCGCCATAGTCGCGTTTAAAAAAATTGCCGAGAAAAATATCGCGAAGCTCAGTATGTTTTTTTGTCTTATTGTCATTTTTTTTATTTTGAATCTTTTTTCGCCGTTTTACGGATTTTTTCCCTTAGGAATCTGCCTGTAAAGTGAACTTATTACACTTTGAAAGATTCCAAGGACTTTGGTCCCGGGAATTCGATAAATTCCACGGGGTAATTTTATATATTGTGTCAACTCTTGGAATCTTTTGAGGTTCCAAGGCCAAGCGGAAAATGAATTTAAATTTATGGAATTTAATAATTTTAGAGGCGGCCTTTTCGCCTGTTCGGACGCGCGGTCGCGCGCCAAGGAAGCGCCGCAAAGATTTCGAAATACTATAAACCGCTTAAATGGTGTCATTTTATTCTCGTTTTTGCATACGCTCAAAACGCGAGGCTCTCACGCTTTAAT
>CAZHQC010000208.1:0-2135 GCA_964534135.1 uncultured Elusimicrobiaceae bacterium
TATTTTACAACAGACTTTTAACTTTTTTGTTGCACTAGCGTTTAGAACTCATGCACTCCCGAAAAATCATTTCGTTTGGATGCTTCCCTGTATTAAGATATAATGAAGATATAGTAAAGACATTGATTATATTATTATTTTGTGTTAATATGGGGTTTAGGTTCTGTGCACAGAATCTAAAGTACTTGGAGGAAACAATGATTATTGAAAGAACCGAATATAAAGGACAACCCGTGTTGATCCTTAAAAGAAATGAAAATGACAGATATCCTTTTTCCTTTGGCATGTCCAAAGCAAGAATGATATTGGAAGCGATTGAAGATATCAAAAAATTCGTCGCCGAAAACGAACCTAAAGACGCTTAATTATCTTTAGATATTGAAAAATGCCGACTAAAACCGAAAAAATAATTTCCGGTTTTTATGACGGCATTTTTCATTTTTATGAAGCCGCAAACATTTTTTTAACCTTCGGCCTTATCCGCTTATGGCGCAAAAAGGCCGCTAAAATAGCGCTAAGACACAATCCATCCGTATGCCTTGATTTATGCTGCGGCACAGGCGATTTCACAATTTTATTAGATAAATTATCTATTAATAAAAATAAAATAATTGGTCTTGATTTAAACCCTTCCATGCTCGCAAAAGCGGCCGAGAGAACGAATCTCTCTTTTATTTTAGGCAGTGCGCGGGAACTTCCTTTTGAAAATGATAAATTTGATCTTGTCAGTATTTCATTTGCTTCAAGAAATATAAATATTAACAAGGATTTTTTTATTGGAGTCCTTCAAGAAGCAAAACGGGTTTTAAAACCAAAAGGAATATTTATAAATCTTGAAACAAGCCAACCGGAAAACTATTTTATTCATAATATTTTTATCCTCTATACAAAAACCATAACTTCCATATTAAGATTAATCTCTCCTAAAAACGATAAAGCTTATCTTTTCCTTTCTAATTCAATAGCCTCTTTTTATAATGCTGAAGAACTTTCAAAAATCATTTTGGAAGCGGGATTTAAGAAAACGGAATTTTCATATTTATTTTTTGGAACCGCTGCTATTCATAAAGCAATTAAATAAGCTCTATCAATAGACCCTAAACATCCTTAAATGCTAAATTATTATTCATGAAACCGATTCGCCTCTTAGTTTTACTCTCAATATTCCTTCTTTCAATCACAGGAAACTTATTTTCCGAAGAAAAACCAATAACCTTTGAACTTCAGCTTGACCCATATTACACAGCTTTTGGAATGTATAATTGCCTTATAGCGGAAGAAATGGAACATCTGAGAGGAAAAACCGAAAGTCAAATATATACACATCTCCTAAAAAAAATTTACCTGCCCCGAATTTTGGTTTTTGAAATAAGCCTCAACCCAATGCCTTATGGTGGTACAGTGATAAAAAAACATTATAATAGCTTTTATAATGACACACAGGTTTCAGAAAGTCTCAATTTAATAAAAGCCGTAACAGCAGGCTTTGAAGAACCCTGGGCATTTTCAATCTTCCTTGGCAATGTGGTTTCTTTTGATTCCATAAAAAATAATTTTTCGGGAAAACGCAAAGGATATTCCGGGCTTTTAATAGATATGGGAAATCAACATATAAAAGACAATTCTCTTATCTCCGATAAGTGGATTCAATCGGAGTTCAAATTAAAAGGAGAACAAATCCTCACGGACCGCAGTCTTACTTGGAGTTTTAGAGTAGGCTCGAAATTTCATGCCCATAGAGAAATATCAGATTCTTTCTTTTTGGGTTTTAGAAGAAGCAGGACAGACTTTAAACAATCAGGCAGTTTTTGGACAAATAATAGCGGTTTTGAATATGCTTCTTATTTTTCTCAAGATAAATTCAAACCCATTAAACATATTTTCATGGTAGATAAAAAATTTCCTTTTAAAAATTCAAGAAAGGCTTTTTCCCTCGGGTTAGGGTTTATGTGGGAATCAGATAATAAATATTCAGGAAATCTTGCCGCAAGAGGCACTTCAACCAACTTCCAATTTCTAATCAGACCCAACCTCGAATTCTAAAAAAAACAAAAATAATTTATTTTGCAGGGCCTGTCAGGAAGTTTACCATCAGGGACGGGGTCTCCTAGAGGTCACGGCTGTCCCAAGAAAAA
>CAZHQC010000209.1:0-2116 GCA_964534135.1 uncultured Elusimicrobiaceae bacterium
GTGAAGGTATTTTAGCGTTTTACCTGGGCAATCAAAAGTTACCTGATTTTTTGGGCTGCTTTTATATTAATTATGTATACGGTATGCTTATTCTGGTAGGATTGGGTTTTGGCTTCCACATGAATTCAGTTTCTTGAAGTTCGATGGCAAGCGCAAGGGTTTCTTTTAAAATGCAAGTTACGGGTATTGAAAAAATAACGCCCCAAATTCCGCCAAGCTCCCAGCCGGACATTAAAGCGAATATAACTAGCGCGGGATTTAACTTAACTGCTTTTTTCATTATATAAGGTTGTAAAAACCAATCGTCCATAAATCGTATACAGGTAAAGAAAATAAGAACATTAATTACCATGAAACCGCCAAATTGAAAATAAGCCACTACCGAAGATATTAAAGCTCCCACTATGGCGCCAAGATAAGGCACCAAACTGCTTATGCCGATTATAATTGCTATAACCGCCGCATAGTTCAAATCCATTATCATTAGGCCTACAAAGGCTATGCTGAAGATTATAAAGGCTTCTGTTAAAATACCTCTCATATAATTTCCTAAAGAGGTGTCTATTCTGGCTGTAATATGAAGCGCTAATTCCACATATTTGCTTGGGATATGGTCCAAAATATAATCCATTATTTCAGGGCCTGCTATAAGCATGAAGAAAGTTACAAACGGGACTACAAATAAAAGAGTTAAAGCTGGCATAAACCCAAGGATAATCTTGGGTATTTCCTGAATTATAACCGCCAGCTTATCATTTAAATTGAAATTGGCCACCATAGGATAATTTTTTACAAGTTTTTCATTTACAACGGTAAGATAAATATGAATTTTTTGCACATAAACCGGCCAATCTTTTTGGAAAGTTTCTATTTCAAAAGAGACAAAATAAAACATTGAATAGACAAGAGATGATATTGTTAATCCCGCTATAATATAAAACCCAATCACCACATAGGTTCTTTTGATGCCGCGCACTTCAAAATATTTTACAAGAGGATATAAAATATAGGCCAGAGCCGCGCTAAGGATAATTGGAAATACTGCCGTTTTCGCGATAATTACCAAAGCAAAAGCGCCTATCAATATAAGTGAGGGAATTAAATATTCCAAGAAGTTTTTTTGTTTTTTTAGCTCGTCCATGTTTAATCTTTTTTTGTGAAGTCCGGGTCTGTGACTCTTCTGTTTCTTGAAATTATAGCTTCCGACATTTCAATTTGCGCCCGCAATCTTGAAGACATTATTTTAGCGAGTTGTGTGGCTATAATAATTCCGATTTTGGGTTTGGATAAAAAGAGATTCTCAAGTTTTGAATTGAACATCATAAGAACCTTGGTATCTTCAGCCGCAGTTACGGTGGCTGTTCTCGGCATTTCTTCCAAGAGCGCCATTTCTCCAAACATTTCGCCGGGATGTACTTCCGCCAGTTGCTTTGTTTTTTTGAGTTCCTTATCAAAAACGGTTAAAGCTACTTTTCCCGAAGTTATTATAAAAAGCGCTCTTCCTATATCTCCCTCGGTAAAAATGGTTTCACCTTTAAGGTAGGTTCTTTCAGTTAAGCTTTCAAGAATATAAATAAGGTCCTTCTCTCCTATATCGCGAAAAAGTCTTATATTTTGTAGAAAGTCTATTTTTTTAAGGACGTCTTCGTCATAAAAAGTATTAAAAAATTTCATTTATTTAATCCTCATTCTCATCTTCCTCAGATTTTTTAGAATGTTTTTCAGTGGCTTTTTTAGCCGCAAATAAGCCTACAATGCCCGTAATCATTTTTACCCAGCCGGAAGATATGCCGGTGGATAGAACTTTAGCTGTTTCTAAAGCGGTGTCAATTGAGTTTATTCTGTTATTGGCGTTTAATGATAGTATTTCCATGGCTTCCGCGCTTCGTCGCAATTGGGCAAAAGTTTTAATTGCTTCTATCACAAAAGTGACAAAAGCGATAGTAATTACGATCAGGCAAATTATAATTGTTAGATTCATATTGTATCCCCTTTTACTATAAGTTTGTGAAAATAGTATATAAAATTATTAGCATCCTAAATAACCATATTCCACCCCGTAGGTGGAATATGGTTATTCCAGGATAAGATGTTTGATTTTTGCAAGTTCTTTTTG
>CAZHQC010000210.1:0-2096 GCA_964534135.1 uncultured Elusimicrobiaceae bacterium
CGAATTGATTTTTTTTTGCCAGTTATAAAGAGGATAGCCTAAAATTATATAAAGGGGAGTGAGGTAAAAAAATATTTTCCAACCGCTTGTTTTTTTATCGTTTTCCATAATAAAAACCGCCATTTTAATTCTTGAAGTATAGTTTAACAGGGAAAAATGCCATATGTCAACCCTCACACGCAGAAAATTAAAAATTTGTTTTTGATTTTCTGTGTGTGAGGGTATTTTATGCTAAAATTTTGCGATATGTTTCAACTCATATTTAAAAATTTTGCGATTTTCTTAGCTAATTTTATTCAGGTGTATATATTTTGTTCCGGACTTTTTTATCTTTTTTTGAGTTTTTCAGCCATCATTATAAAAAAGCGTTTAAGAAAGTTGCCAAAGAATAATAAATTTGCCGTTTTTATAATGGCTTGTAATGAAGAAAAAGTGCTTCGTTATTCAATAGATAGTTTAAAGAAAATGAAATATCCAAAAGATTGTTTCACTGTTTATGTGGTAGCGGATCATTGCACGGATAAAACTGTTCAAATAGCCAAATCAATGGATGTTGAAGTTATGGAACATTTGGCCCCCGGTGTTTTTCAAAGTAAAGGAAGGGCCATGAAATGGGCAACGAAAAAGGTTCTAGATTTAAATAAGTATGACGCAATATGTTATTTTGACGCTGATTCTTTAGCTCATCCTGATTTTCTTGTTGAAATTAATAGACATGTAAACAGTGGAGAGAAGGTTATCCAAGGCAAGCAGCTTTCAAAAAATAAGCAAGATGGCTGGTTGCCTAAAATATTGGCTGTTGGACATTTACTTTCAAATATCTTTTTTCAAAGTCCTAAGTATGCCTTGGGTTTTTCCGGAAACCTCCATGGAAAAGGAATGTGTTTTTTAGCCGATACGGCAAGAAAATTTCATTGGGATGAATTATGTCTTACTGAAGACATTGAGATGCAGATGAGACTTATTGTTAACGAAGTAAGAATTACATGGTCGGAATCTGCGATTGTTTATGATGAAGAGCCTGTTACCCTCAAGCAATATATTAAGAGGACGATTCGCTGGACAAGAGGTTCTTTGGATGCCGCAAGAAAACATTTGGGCGGACTTTTTAAGGCAGCTCTTTTTAAGTGTGATCTTAAGGCGCTTGAAGGCGCTTTATATTGTTCAAATGTATATAGATTTTTAGTTGCCATCCTAATGGTTTTTTTGATTTACTATACAAGAGATTCCTTTAATCTTATTATTTGGTTTTACCATGTTTTACCCGGAGCTGAATTTGCGATTAAAATTCTGGTTTTTATTCCCCTTATTTTGTATCCGCTTGTGGTGCTTATAAGTGAAAAAGCTGAATTTGATATGTTGGTGGCCTATTTTCTTCAACCGGTTTTGGGTATCTTTAGAATTCCCGTTTTTATAGCGGGAATATTTAGAACCAGGGATGAATGGGGAAAAACGGAGCATCAGAGCAATATTGGTATAGAGGATATTATAAGGTAGTAAGTATATTTTACGGAGGTTTGAAAATGAAAAAAATGATTTTGATAATGGGTATTGTCTTATTGCCCATAACTGCGATACATGGAGAAGTGACGAAGGAGTCTTTAAGAGACCCTATGGAAAAAAGAAATTTAAAAATTCGCCGTCCCGAGGCCGATAGAATAGTTCTTTCCATTTCAATGAAACTTAGGCTTAGCACCAAACAGGAAGAAAGAATAGAGGATGCTTTGAAAAAAGAGACCCGTAAGTTTGATAAAACTTTTGACGATTATCAGGAAGCCGAAGAAAAAGAAAAAAAATGGCGCGCCGAAATGAATGATGCGAGGCACGACATGCTCATGATAAATATGGGGATTTCCAATGTGATAAGAGATTATTTGGATGAAGAACAAAAGGAAGCTTTTGATAAAATGGTAGAACAGAGAATGACTCCCAAAAAAAAGGCGCCAAAAAAGAAGAAAAGAGTAAAGCGCAGAAAAGTAAGAAAACCTGTAAAAACCAGAAAGGCAAGACCTGTAAAAAAAGTTCGCGCTCCAAAGCTGGAGCTTCTTGAGTCCACTCCTGATGAGGACGGCGGAGATATAGGTTATTATCCGTAA
>CAZHQC010000211.1:0-2054 GCA_964534135.1 uncultured Elusimicrobiaceae bacterium
ACTATGACATTTCTATTTAACGCATATATGACATTTTAAAAAAATTACTACACCTGTTACATTGGATACATTGGATTATGGAAAAATTTGATAGAATTTTGGTAATTTACATATTCAAGAGGATTTATTATGAATGAAAATCTTTTAACTACAGCAAAAACATTAAAATCAAACGGTTTTGAAACTGAAGTCTTTAAAAATTCCCAAAAAGCGGCTGAAAGTATTATTCAAAGTGTAGGTTCGGGAAAAACTCTCGGCTTTGGCGGAAGCATGAGTGTGGATGCTTTAGATCTTAGAGAAAAACTAAGCGCAGCCGGAAATGAAACAATAAAACCGACTCCCGGGATAACTAAAGATGAAAAAATCAAGATCTGGTTAAAAGCTCAAAATGCGGATTTTTATTTTGCCTCTCCCCAAGCCATAACCTCAAAAGGCGAAATGATTTTTCTTGACGCAAACGGCAATAGGGGCGCCGCCGTTATATATGGCCCAAAAAAAATTATTCTGATAGTGGGCTATAATAAACTTGTAAAAACTTTAGATGACGGTTTATGGCGCGCAAAAAATATTGCGGCTATAAAAAACAATATCCGCCTCAAAAAAGATAATCCCTGCGTTAAAGCAGGGAGTTGCCAAGACTGCTCAAACGAAAGTAGAATATGCAATGTTACAACCATACTTTCAAAAAAACCTTGGATGTCGGAATATAAAGTGATTTTAATTGATGAGGAATTGGGATACTAAACTATCTTTTCAACCGTCCATTCACTTGAAACCCATAAACCAAAGACCTCCACTTTAGGGCTGAAGGTTTTTACTCTTTCCAGAGAAATATTAATTTGCTTTTTATGGGTCTTATCATCTGCAGGATTTCCCAAACAATCATAATGCCCCACAACAAAAACAGTATTAATGCTTCCCTCGCGATTAAGAGATATATTTACTTTTTTCTGAATTCTGCTCACATCACTCTTTGAATCAGCTAAATATCCATCCATTCCCGCTTCCGTTATCATATCAACAAAATCAACTTCAAAATTATCTTTTATCCAAGAGATAACCGGCTCTTGCACTCTGCCGTCCATACAATTTAAACATGTCGCAAATTTCACCCTACCACCTCCTTGTTCCACATCGTGGAACAGCTGTGTTTTAAATTATCTATTTTTAAATTGCCCTTTGGGCAATAAGGCGGTGGTAGGGTCATTTTAATTTTCCTGTAGTTTTCGTAATACCATAAGTGAAATGCTGGAAACTTCAACTAACGATGATACCTTTTTATCATCTTTAACCAAACCATTTAAATCAAAAATGATTTTAAATTTACCTTGAGGCAAAATAAAATTCTCAATGTTTTTTTTGGGATTAATTAAAACCACAATTTCTTCTTCGGTATCTTTCACCTTCTCCCCATCGAGAACATAAGCTATTAAGGGATTTTTTAAAGGAAGATTCAGCTCTTTATAAAACTTTAAATTAGCTCTCACTTCTTTGGCGGTTTTCATTCTAAAGGCGGGATACTCCTTTCTAAGTTTTATTAAATCTTTATAAAACTTAAAAACACCGGCATTTTCCTTTTTTAAATGCCAATCTATCTTATTTATTTCATCGGATAAATTATAAGAATTCTCTTCCCCTTTTTTTGTTCTTAGAAACTCCGAACCAGAATGCAAAAAAGGAACACCTTGTGAAGTAAAAACAATGGCATTGGCAAGCTTTGACATTTTGATTTTATCCTCAAGAGAACTATTTTTAGCCGATAAATCTATTTTGTCGAATAAAGTATGATTATCATGACAACTTACATAATTAATGCTTTCAAGAGGAGAATCGGTAAAATCATCAATTCCTCCCTTTATGCCAAGCCTTACTGTTTCGGAATTTTTCCCGGATTGAACATAGCCTGTATCTTGAGCGCTAAACACACTGCCTTTAAGCGCATCCCTAAAACCATCATTAAAAAGCGAAAAGCCTTTTGATCTCTGTGAACCTTTACTAATCCCCTCAATAGGCGTGGGGCCTGCCGTCCAAGGTTCACCGTAAATAATAATATC
>CAZHQC010000212.1:0-1973 GCA_964534135.1 uncultured Elusimicrobiaceae bacterium
AGTATGACATTTCTAAAAAACTAAGACTATGACATTTCTAAAAACTTGCAACAAAGCTTAAAACTGGTCTTGACAAGCTAATCCACTAAAGAGATAATATTAATATGAATATAATTACTGAAGTTTTTGAACATTCTATAATGATAACCGTTTTTGTTTTTGTAATGATGATGTTTGTGGACTATTTGAATGTAGTTACAAAAAGCAAAATACAAAAACTATTAACGAGCAGACACCGTTTTAAACAATATTTTACGTCTTCATTTTTAGGTGCTATTCCCGGGTGCCTGGGTTCATTTATGAATGTCTCGCTTTATGAACGGGGACTTTTATCTTTTGGAGCTCTTGCAGGGGGAATGGTTGCCACTTCCGGCGATGAAGCTTTTGTAATGCTCGCACTATTTCCCAAAAAAGCTATTTTATTATTCGCTATTTTATTTATTGTCGGCATTATTTCAGGCTATATAATAGATAAAACCGCCTATATCCTGAAAATACAGCCCTGCGGTCCATGTCATCTAACTCAAGTTTCTCATGGCAAAGAATGTCATTGTTTTGATTTTAGGGGAACCATTGAAAGCTTAAAAAATTTGAGCTTATCAAGATTTTTAATTCTGCTCCTTCTCTTTGGCACACTTTACGGATTGTTTGCCGGCATTATCGGCCCTGCTGACTGGGGTTGGAAAAAGAACTCTCTGACATTTCTTATTTTACTGGCTAATTTTATTGTTATCACTGTTCCCGAACATTATTTACAAGAACATATCTTTAATCATATAGTAAAAAAACATTTATGGAAAATATTTTTATGGAGTTTTGGCGCTTTATTATTTGTCGATATAGGATTTAAATTTTGGAATTTGGAAGTTTTTGTCCAAAATCACATGGTTTGGATTCTTTTAATCGCTGCCTTAACCGGAATTATTCCCGAATCTGGCCCCAATCTCCTATTTGTTATGCTTTTTGTAAATGGAACAATTCCTTTCTCCGTTCTTCTCACCAGTTCCATTGTGCAAGACGGCCATGGCATGCTGCCTCTGTTCGCCTATTCTTTGAAAGATTCTCTTTGGATAAAATTCTTTAATCTGATAATCGGCCTGGGCCTGGGCTTAATATTATTTATGATGGGATATTAAAAACCACTATGGTCGTCTGATGTGCATAGCACCTTGTTACGGAACACGAACCTTTTGGTTTATCAGGTGTCGTAAATTATACGAACGACCGACACTCAGCGTGACCTTGTGTTTTTTACCTTAAGACCTATAAAAAAATAGGACATTGGGCGGATGACAAACCTTTTTTCTTTCGCTACACTATAGGCATGGAAACAACTGCAACTAAAATAACTATCAGACACCTGAATACGAATAGCGCTGACTGGAAAAATGACTTTTCCAATTTATATCCCAATCCATTATTTATAGAAAAAGCTTTGAATTATCCACATGCGCATTTTGCGGCTTTCAATGGAGAAGAAATTGTGGGCCATGCTCTTATACAATATATTGATAGTAAATGGGTTTTAGGAACTCTTATAGTTAAGGCTGAATTTCGTGAACAGGGCATCGGGAAGGGATTAACTCAAGTTCGTATTGATTATGCTAAAAATTTGGGTATAAAAAAATTGTGGTATGAAGCCAAAAATGACAATTTGGTCTCCATATGTTGTCATGTTGGCGTAGGCTTTAAAAAAATCTGTCCTCAGGGCCAAGCTCACTGCACACCTGCCACCGCGCATTGGTATTCTATGAAAATTTCAAATGCTGTTATTCCTGAATTAAATTAAACAATTTCAATGCGCGTTTAAGTTAGTTTTTCGGCTTAGGCTTGCGCTTAATCTGAATTTTTGCGTTCTCCAGATATTTTTGCGCTTCCTCGTTTCTGCCCATTTTTTTAAGCGCCTGTCCCATATAAAAATATGCTGAATCTCCAGTTCCCGGATTATATGTGGAAAAATATTTTTTAAATAT
>CAZHQC010000213.1:0-1930 GCA_964534135.1 uncultured Elusimicrobiaceae bacterium
GTCGAAAACAATGTTTTCTCTTTCAAACATCCTCGCCGTTTCAGTGAAATTCCCTAATAAATCTTGCTCTCAAAGCTAAACCTCAGAAATCGCTCACTAGCAAACTCACAGTCTTCCTTAATAGGAGAGATGTGTCCCACCCATCCCTAACTAAGATACAGCTGAATTACCCTGATTTCATAGGTAAAACTTCATACAGAAATAACTAATAGCTTTTATTTCATCCCATACTCCAAAAAATTGCAAGCAGTTATAAACTTTTTATCTTCACCCCAATTTTTCGGAGAATTAATGTAAATTTTTATTACCTCCTCTATGTTTGATGGATTTTTCGCATTTTCTATAGCCCTGTCGTTCCCAACTCGCCCCATGCGTTCAAGCAAATCTTGGATAAACCCTTGGGAGATTTTATACTTGCTTAAAACCTGGTTAATCTCGGTCTTTTGTAAAAGTACCTGAATCTTGTTGACATATCCAGTTGGAATACTGTCTATTCCTATAAATTCCTGCAATGATTTCTGTTCAGAAGCCATAAATGCAAAATTTAAGGCAACTAAGTTAAACAGATTAAATTTCATCTTTTCTTCAATAACACATTTTTTCTCAAGCAATCCAGACTCAAATGCTGTAGTGATAGACAAAAATATTTCCGAACAATCACTATTCCAAAATTCTTTCTTATAGCCCAATTGATTATATTCGTCAATTATTTTTTCTGCGACCGCCCGCTCATCCGAAGTAAATGCAGATGTGGACATAATAATGGCTCGTTTAAGTGTTTCTGAATCAAGTGCCTGAAGTTGTATTTCTACCAAGTGCCTATATTCTCTACCCCTAAGACCCTTCTTAAACTCTACAAGGTTAATATCTCGAACTTGATTACGAGCAAAATTTTCTTCCATATATCCCCCTAAGATTTTACTGCTTGATAAAATTCTATCAAATTCATTGGATACTTCCTTATTTAGACGGACCCAACCCGACATAATGAAATTTCTTTATTTATTTTACTTCATCCATTTAGGAAGGCCACTATCCATAGAACGTACCCGCTTCGTTGGAGCAGAAGCTCCAACAGGGAAGTCATTTAGCGCCTCATCAATTAGAAATGGGGCCACCTTTCGTATATCAGAGCTTGAACCACTACTATCAACGTCACCACGCCAAACAACTTCTATCTCTCCGGTTGTTCTCAGAACTTCCGCATCAACGATACTAATAATCATTTTCCTATAGTAAGAAGTTCTACTGCCTCCGCCATAAGTTATAGGTTTGGATTCCCATTTTCCCGATGTGTAAGATGAGCCATTATAATATGCATCATCCACTGTACCAGAATATGAAGTGGACTCTCCTACTGTGTATTGAGGTATATATAGTGTAGTAGGAGCCTCATAATATTGAAATGGCCCCACATAGTAATCCAAAGTCACCACAAAATCTGGATTCTCTTCTGTAAACTCAAAGCCCTTGCTAGCAAGCTTCTTTTTTATCATATATAAAAGCTCTGTTTCTAATAACGGATTTTCTTTATCGGTTGGAACTATCACAAATTTTCTATAATTTGCAAGACCAGATTCGGGGTCAGAATATGATTTTACATTCATGTGAATACCTGCGCATCCAATCATAAATCCCATACATATAACCGTAACCATTCTAAAGACATAACTGGTCGAGGAATTGAGAATTTTTTTCATAATTTTACCATCTAAGAATAATATTTTTAAAAAATTTATTTATCACTATCTTGATTTTTGACTTTTTCAGCTTTTTTAAGCAACTTCTCCATTCTATTCCCCCATAAAAACTGCTCGTCCACCACAACAAAAAGATGTATTTTTTTACTCCCATAAGGCCATCTAGCTAAGCCCCCTATAATGGATTAGAAAATTCAGACCACTTTTAAGGCTAACTTAAGGTGTAAAAA
>CAZHQC010000214.1:0-1888 GCA_964534135.1 uncultured Elusimicrobiaceae bacterium
CCCGACTTCGGCACTTATCCTAAAAAAATAATTTTACACAATTAATTTCCCCAATGATAAAACTTTAAAAAATCTTGCAAGGTCAATGTAGTGCCTAGTAATATTAATATACTTGTTATATTTTAAATAATATGCTATATTATATACATGTTCGTAAGAATTAAAACAACTCCCAATAGCCCGAGGAAATCCGTCCAGATAGTTCAATCCCTGCGGAAAGGCGACAAAGTATTTCAAAAGATCGTGCGCTATATCGGTATAGCGATGGATGACTATGAATTGGAAAAACTTAAAGATTTAGCCGAGTCAGTAAAAATAAAATTGGAAGCCGGTGATCAAGAATTATTATTCAGTCCTGAGGAATTGGCGAGATTAAATAAAAAAAGCAAAAAGAAGAGGCTCGAAGAAACAGAAAATGACTATAAAGTAAACCTAAAAAATCTGGTAGAAGAACAACGGGTAGTTAGCGGTATTCATGATATATACGGTTCCTTATTTGACGAACTTGGCTATGCAAAAGTAATAAAGCATCCAACAAGACATGAAGCTGTGGTGGATATTTACAGAAACATAGTATTGGCAAGAATAGCAAATCCTCTAAGCAAAATGGCCAGCATAGACATGTTGGAAGAAAGCTTTGGAATAAGCCTAAACTTGGATAAAGTATATCGAATGATGGACAAACTGGATACAGAGGCCATAGAAAGGCTTAACGATATAACCTATGGCAACACATCGGATTTGCTTAACAAAAAGATAGATATAATCTTTTTTGATTGCACGACGGTATATTTTGAAGCATTTGAAGATGATGATTTGAGGAAAGCCGGCTATAGCAAGGATTTAAAATTCAATCAGCCGCAGGTATTACTGGCATTAATGGTGACAACGGAAGGATTACCAATAGGTTATAAGGTATTTGAAGGAAACAAATTTGAAGGCCATACCTTAATACCGATGATAAAAGAAATTGAAAAGAAGCACAAATTGAATAAAGTTATATTTGTATCCGATGCCGGCATGTTCAATAAAAACAATTTACAAGAGCTGGAAGAAAAAGGGATTGAATACATAGTGGGTGGCAAATTGAGAAACATGCCGAACAACATAAAAGAAGACATCTTGGATATAAGCAAATATAAAGAGATACGAAGAGGTTATAAAGTACGGCGAATAGAATATCAAGGGAAGCATATAATAATAAGCCATAGTGAAAAGCGGGCAAAAAAAGATGCCCGAGATAGAATAAAGGCGATAGAAGCCATACAGAAGAAACTTGAAAAGAATAAGAGTCCAAATAATTATTTATCCAATTACGGCAATAAGAAATATTTAAAAGTGTCAAACAGCGTTAAGATTGAAATAAATGAAGAGAAAGTGAATAATGATAGCAGATGGGATGGTCTGCATGGTGTTATAACCAATGCGAAAGATATTACGGATAAAGAAGTAATGGCGCAATATAATAATCTTTGGAATGTGGAGAACGCCTTTAGAATTACAAAACATGATTTAAAAGTGCGGCCGGTATTTCATTGGAAGCCGGAGCGTGTAAAAGCGCATTTTGCTATTTCATTTACAGCTTACGCATTGGTAAAGTATCTTGAATATAGAGTAAAGCTGCAATACAAGAAACTGAGTTGTGAGAAGATAAGACAGACATTGATAAAAGCGCAGACCAGCGTGTTATTTGATAAGTTTAAGAAAATACGCTATGGGTTGCCATCAAGGATAAGCCAGGACGCGAGGAAGATATACAAACTTATAAGGAGAGATTGGAGATTAACGCCTTATATAATCAAAAAAATGTAGTGCCCATGAAAAAGCGGTGATTAAAAAATTACCGTCGGGGAGAGATTTTTTTATCTGAAAAAGTGCGGAAGTCGGG
>CAZHQC010000215.1:0-1852 GCA_964534135.1 uncultured Elusimicrobiaceae bacterium
GAGAGAGTAATTTTTTGATACCTCGGATTTGGCATAACCCAAACCCCATATTATTTTTTGATTTGGAAACGGTTTAATTTTCCGCGTATAACCAAATTTTAATTCCTGAGGGACATTCTCTTCAGTTTGATAATATTTCAGTTTTCCACCCATATTGGCAAGGGCAATACCGAAAGAATGTTTGTCGTCCAAAGTTCTGTAAACCATCCCTAAATCAAATAACATAGCGGTTGCGCTATATTCATCAGCCAAGGTGCTTGAAAGCGATTTTAAGCCTATTCCCGCAAATAATGTCTGCCCTATATTTTTACCATAAGCAAGAGAGATAATTTTATTGTTCTCAAGCTGTATATCTTTGGTTGAGCCGTCCAATTCAGTAATGGTTTCCGAACCCGTGCCGTAATTTAGAAAAGAAAAATTTAAAGCCCCCGCTTTTTTGAAAGGTATAACACCCGAAAAAAAATTATATTGGCTTTCAGCTATACTGCCCGGCCAATGAGCAAAATACATTGACCTATTTACAGCATAACCCAATTCCCAAGGATTATAAAGCGCGTCATTTTGATTTGCCGATGAAAACACACCACCCATGGAATAAAGCCTTATATTCGGCTGGGCATCCAAAAGGAATAAGGCCGTAGGTTGTTCGGCAAAAACTGCCCCGCCGAAAAAAACGATAAATATCAAAAAAACCAGTTTTTTAATCATATTATTTCCATATTATCTCCCCCTTTATAAAAGGGGGATTAAGGGGAATTTTTACTCCTTCTTATTTCCCATTCACTCTTCCACCCCGCGCTTTCCTTTTACTTTGTTCCTTCTCTAAACTCTGCCTTATAATCTCTCCCCCTATCTTATAACCACCACTCTTTTGGTTTGATTTATACCACCGCCGTTTATGGTAATGGCATAAACTCCGCTTGAAACCCTTTGACCGCTATTATTTCTACCGTCCCATTGTACGGTGTTTAAACCCACAGTTGAAGTTCCTTTATATAGATCTTTAATCTTTCTGCCCGAGCTGTCATAAACCTTAATGGTTATCACGGCTGGAGCCGATAAATTAAACGAGACATTTGTTTTTTCATTTTGCCCCGGCTTAAACACACCATGATAAATCTTAACTTTTTGAACTTCAGGAACCGGCGTTCCAGTTCTTATAACAATTAAGTCGCTTTTCTCGCTTAAAGGTATTCCTGTGGCCACACCATTATAAATATCCTGCGCTTCAAAGTAATAAGTATAATCAGACCCACAAATATTTATACTTTTGGAATAAAAATACAATTTACCATCGGTATAAACTGAATCTCCAGCGCTCACTTCACTCATAGCAAACGGACTACCGCTTATTTCCGCCCCACCCTTTTTAATATGAACTTTTGGATAACCGGAATTTGGAGCATCATTATCAGAATCCGTGTATTTAATTCTGAAAATAAAAGAAGTGCTACTATTACCTGTTTTAGGATTTAAACCATCTGCGATATAATTCGTTTCACCCGTCCAATCAAGTGTAGGAATATTATTTGAAATATCCGGCGCATCAATCGGCATTAAAGGCATTCCCGTTGCCACCACATTATACAGATCTTGAGCTTCGAAATAATATGTGTAATCAGAACCCGGCACCAATGTTTTGGTTAAAGAATATAATTTTCCATCCGTATAAATTGTGTCCCCCGCATCCGTTTCACTCATTGTAAATGGGCTTCCGCTAATTTCTACACCTCCTTTTTTAACATGAACCTTGGGATAATCCATAGTGGGAGCGTCATTATCAATATCGGTATATGTTAAGCGGAATACGAAAGAAGTATCTCTGTCGCCCGTTTCAGGATTTAAACCGTCC
>CAZHQC010000216.1:0-1836 GCA_964534135.1 uncultured Elusimicrobiaceae bacterium
AGAGAAGGCGGACATACAGTGGGCGCGGGTGTTGTAACTGAAGTTATAGAATAAAGGATATAATTTATGGCAAAAAAAACAACTACAGATGATGTGGCAACAAATAAAAGCGAAAGACCTCGAATAAGAATAAAGCTTCATTCTTATGATCATAGACTTATTGATCAGTCTGTCGCCAAGATAGTGGAAACAGCCAGAAGCACGGGAGCCCTTTTAATAGGACCCGTAGTTCTGCCTACAAGAATCAAAAAGTACACTGTCAATAAATCCGTTCACGCTGACAAGAAGTCTAGAGAGCAGTTTGAAATAAGGATTCATAAGAGACTTATTTATTTGGTAAGTCCTACCCAAAAGACATCAGATGAACTTATGAAACTGGATCTTCCCAGCGGAGTGGACGTTCAGATTAAGCTGTAGTTTATTTATTGCCTAAATATATTTAAACCCATCCCGTTTTAATACGGGATGGGTTTATTATTTGGTATAGGGAGATGATGTTTATTCGCGGGGCCTGTCAGTAAGTTTACCATCAGGGTCGGGGTCTCCTAGAGGTCGCCCCTCTGGTGTCTCGTTCTCCCATAAGTCCAAGTCGAACTCCGAACAGCCCTGAGTGGCAAATCTTACTGCCACCCGCTTTAAAACTCCAGCTTAATCTTCATAAGATGTGTCCACGCCCTAACTATAACTTGAATTACCCACCCGACATAGGGAAATGTCAGTATCAAATTCGTTTACTAATAGAGGCTTTTTGGTTTCTGAATCGGAATAGGCCATAAAACATAATTAAAATTACCCACTGACTCATGTGAGAATTCTTATGAAGGTATATACTATTAGTGTTGGGAGATACTAATTTAACTAGAGTTGTAAGGAGAAAAAATGAAAAAAATTATCGGGATGTTTTTAATAGTAGGGATGTGCGGAAGTATTGCAAGGGCGCAAGGATTTCCTTCAGCGCTTAAAAGTTTTAGAGCGGTAACGGGAGAGCAAGATAGTATTTCCATTCCAGAGCCGACTTTAACAAAATCAATGCCCAGTGTAGATGCGCAGGCTTTAATTAATGGACAAATTGAAGAGGAGCTTGATTTGAGGTATAGATTGCAAGACATATTGAACGATAGGTATCTTGATCTATTATTTAATGAATCATTTTCAGAAGACCTATCTAAAACCAAAGTTATAGAAAAAGCATTAAAAAATGTTTGGAATGAAATAAAACAATTGCGTGTAATGTTGAATACTAATGAAACGGTAATTCCAAGTATACAGCAAGTTGCGGAAATGGAAGCCGAAATTCCAAATCTTAAGCGTAAGATAGCGATTTTGGAAGCAGAGTTTGATTCTTGTGTAAATCAATATATAGTAGGCTCATCATCCAGCAGTGAGCAATTGAAACGAATTGATGAAATATCAACACAAATAAATGATGCTAAAAGTAGAATTGAATATATAGAGATTTGGTTGTTATAAGTATTTTGTGATTAAAAAATAAAAAACGGGCGGTTCATTCTATCAATGAACCGCCCGATTTATTTGGCATTGAAAGTGTTTTGTTAGTCATGATAGTTGTATTTACACTCATTTAGAATCCTATAAGTCTGTAGAATCGCTCATGCAGAAGTTTTTAACGCCGTTGTTCGCTTCAATTTATTCGCCAGCTCCGGAACACTGCAGGATAGAAGCTCGAGAACTTGTGTCCATAGCAGTCCTTTGAAAGCCCAGTCCACCCAACCAAAAGGCATAGCTTTTAGCCTCAAACATCCTCGCTGTTCATAGGAGAATTCGCTACAAATCCTAGGTCAAAAACCCAATATCGTTCGCCGCAAAATCTTTGCC
>CAZHQC010000217.1:0-1820 GCA_964534135.1 uncultured Elusimicrobiaceae bacterium
TGCTCAATGCCAGTTTCAGGCGTTATAAAATATACAATACCGCCGACACCCCGCCGATAAAAACGATTCTTATTCCAACCTATGAACCTAATGGCCCTTTCGGCGCAAAATCTGTTTCGGAAATAGGAATAAACGGTCCTTTGCCGGCTATAGCCAATGCGGTTTATGATGCCGTTGGCATAAGACTTTTTAATCCGCCTTTTACGCCCGATAAAGTGCTTAAAGAAATAAAGAGAAAAGTTTTTGATTAAAAAGATTTATTAAAAAACATCTGATTGAGGAGAGTCTTAAATGAAAAATGATAAAAAAATCAAAGATATTTTAAGTATTGTCCGTAAGAAAAAAATTAGGTTTATAAAGCTTTGTTTTGTGGATATTTTGGGTCAATTAAAGTCTTTTTCCATTACATCAAGAGAACTTGAACATGTGCTTAAAGAAGGCATGGGTTTTGACGGGTCTTCCGTTGAGGGCTTTGCGAGAATTTATGAATCCGATTTGCTTTTGATGCCGGATCCCACAACATTTAAAATAATGCCTGTAAATTTTTCTCACGCCCCCAGTGCTTTAATGTTCGGTGATATTTATACTCCCGATGGCGAGCATTATGAGGGAGACACCAGATATATATTGAAAAAAAATCTTGCTCTTGCCAAGAAAATGGGTTTTGATGAGTTTATGGTCGGGCCGGAACTTGAATATTTTTATTTTTCCGATGATAAAAATCCAAAGACTTTAGATAATGGCGGCTATTTTGACAGTGTGCCTTTGGATGAATCAAATGATTTACGGAAGGAAACTATTTTAGCTCTTGAAGAACTTGGCATACATGTTGAATATTCTCATCATGAAGTCGCGCCCAGTCAGCATGAAATTGATTTGCGTTATTCAACCGCTTTATATATGGCCGATACTGTAATGCTCTATAAGCTTGTGGTTAAGCAAATAGCGGCTAAACACGGCGTTTATGCCACATTCATGCCCAAACCTCTAACTGCAGAAAATGGAAATGGCATGCATGTGCATCAATCCCTTTTTAAGAAAGGCAGAAATATGTTTTTTGATAAAAAAGATGAGGCGTATTTATCAAAAGACGCCCGTCATTATATCGCCGGTGTGCTTCATCATGTAAGAGAGTTATGTGTTGTTACCAATCAATGGGTAAATTCATATAAAAGATTGGTGCCGGGTTTTGAAGCGCCTGTTTATATCGCTTGGGCAAGAAGAAACCGTTCCGCTTTAGTCAGGGTGCCTCAGGCAAAATACGGCCAGGAAAAATCGACAAGAATAGAATGCCGGTTTCCGGATCCCGCAGCCAATCCATATTTGGTTTTTTCCGTTATGCTTGCTGCCGGGTTAAACGGTATAAAAAAGAAGATGAAACTTGCCAAAGCTGTTGAAGCGGATATTTATGAGATGAGTTCTATTGTAAGAAAAGCGGAAAAGATTAATACTTTGCCGGGTTCTCTGATAGAGGCTTTGGAAGAGGCGGAAAATTCAAAGTTCTTAAAAGAGGCCTTGGGCGCTCATGTTTTTAAGAAATTTATGGAAAATAAAAAAATAGAATGGAAAAATTACCGCGTGCAAGTTTCTGATTATGAAATTAAGCGCTACTTAAGCGTACTATAAGACTAGGGGTGGCTAATTTACTGTCCATCGCTATTTGATAATGTTATCCGGGAGTTTTTAGTGAAAAATGTATTTTCAATGGTTGTTGTATGTTTATGTCTAGTTTCCTATCCTAAAAATATTCAAGCTCAGGTATGGTCCACTTCCACTTATGTGGGAGCTGTGCTTGAGCATTCTCATGAGATTAAGAAAAG
>CAZHQC010000218.1:0-1818 GCA_964534135.1 uncultured Elusimicrobiaceae bacterium
TAATTATGTTCAAAAGAAGGATTATGCGGCCGCCTCTTTTATATCTTGGGCGCTTGGCGGAATTTACAGACTTGAGGGGCTTTATCCCGAATCCATAAATGCTTTTAAAAAAGCTGAAAAATACGCTATTAAATCAGGAGATGTTTCCGCTCAAGGTTATGCTCTTTTCGGGCTTGGCGGGGTTTTGAGAGTAGGCGGTAAGATAGATGAAGCTATTGCGCCTTATAAAAAAGCTAAGAAAATGTTTTCCACTACCCAAGATATCTTTGGTAAAGCCTATTCAGAATGCGGCTATGCCAATGTCTTAAGACAGAAAGGAGATTTATCTCTTGCTATGAAGGGTTATGTTAAAGCCAAAAAATTATATACAGAAATAGATGATGCTCCCGACCTTGGTTTTGTAGAGTGGGGAATTGGCGAGATTTTAAAGAAAACCGGAAAATTTCAAGAAGCTCTTAAAGCTTTTGATGCGGCGCGAAAATTATTTAAAGGTAATTGTGAACCGAGAGGGGAAATTCTTGTTGAGCTTTCCACCGCACAAACATTGCATCTTTTGGGGAAAGGGAAGGCGGCGGATAAGATATTTGATGGTGCAGTAAAGCTGGCAAGAAAACATAAACTCCGCACTTATTTGGAAGTCTTTACCTAATTTAATCACCTCCGAGGTTGAGAACAATTTGGTGATGGCGGAAACCTCGGAGGTAATTAAGTTTTATAAATATCAAATCTTAATCGGCAAAGATTTTACACTCACTCATCGCGGGTTTTATAATTAAATGACCTGCGGGTTTTTTCGCCAGCTCCGGAACTCGGGCAAAAGACATAGCTTTTGTCCTCAGACATCCTCGCTGTTCATAGTAGAATTCGCTACAAACCCTTGGTCAAAAACCCAAAATCGTTCGCTGCAAAACCTTTGCCTCATCTTTTTATGTTTTCTTTTGGGATAGAAGTGTCCACACCCTAATTAAGATAAATCCGAATTACCCAACCCGACATAGGGAAATTTATGATAGAATTTGATATATTGTTTTAGGTGTTAAAATATAATGAAGTGATGATTAAAGAGGGGGAATTATGAAAGAAAAATCTAATAATAGACAGTTAATAAGTTTTTTGATTTTTGGATTGTTAATTATTGTAGCAGTACTCACCAACCCTAATGAGAATCTACATAAATCCAAAGTTAAAAAGTTGTTTTATTCACAAATGGAAAATGAATTAGATAAAGGTTTAAAAAGCAATAACAAATGGGCGGACGCAGGTTCTGCAATTGGGATATCTGTTGGAATGGCGTTTACTGATAAACTTATAGATAACATTGTTACAGTTGATAATTATGTGGTATTTTCATTTACTAACATATCATGGAAAGGAAACCAGAAAACAATTGGATATGGATTATTTGGTAATGTTATTATATTAGATGATGCAAAGAAGCTTCTCCGAAAGTAAGTATTCTGTGGTGGTGTTTTTTTGTAAGTCTAAATTTACACACTATACATCCTAATTCTAACTTGAATTACCAATCCTCACAGATTTTAAACAATCAATGTTTTAACAATATTCCTTCTTATTTATTATCTAATAATTTATCTAATTCTGTTCTTTTTTTTAAAAAATTTTCTTTAATTCTATTACTAACCTTTGGATGAAGAAATGAAATATTTCCCATATGTTCGTAAATAATTAGAGGAGTTGTTAATTCTCCTTTTTCATTAACTTCAGTGGTTAATCTAATATGATGCTCAAAAAATAATATTGTTATTTCAATATCGTTTGGATCAATAAGAACATAATATTGATCTAATAATTTACTTA
>CAZHQC010000219.1:0-1814 GCA_964534135.1 uncultured Elusimicrobiaceae bacterium
GGAAAAAATGCCCAAAATAAGAGAGCTTATGATAATCACGGAAGTTAATTTGGAATTTATAAACATTCCTGTTATTTTTCCGGAAATTCCGGTTTTAGAAGTATCAAATTGATCGTCCATTATTTTCCTCCATCAATGTTCTTTGAAATTTGAGTTATTGTATTATCGTCCAACATTTCGGCCGCAAGCATGGTTTGAGCATAATATAAATGCATTTTATAGAGATTTTCAAAATGCGCGGCTTTAAGCTCGAGCAAAGTAGCTTCAGCTCTTAAAACTTCCATAACGCTTTGTTTTCCCTGTCTATACATCGGTCTAAATAAGTCCAGGGATTTTTGGGCTTTTAAAGCGGTTTCAGCTGAGGTTTCAAGAGATTTAACGGATGAATAATAATTATTATAAGCGTCAATAACTTCCGCTTTTACTGTTCTTTTATAATCCTTGTACATCTCATCAGCGCGCCTCTTTTGGGCTTTGGCGGAATTTTTTTTTGTGAAATAAGAAGTGTCGCCAATAGGCATTGAAAGTTTAAGTCCATAAATATAGCTTGAGCCGGGATGGGAAAAATTTTCACTATTGTTTTCCATTGAGGCAAAAGTCGAAACGTTGGGCATAATGGAATTTTTTTCCATGGAAATAAAAATATCCGCCAGTTTGCCATAGGATTCAACTACTTTTAAATCTTTTCTTTTGCTTAAAGCTGACGAGAGAGCCGCCTCAAGGCTTGGAAGGGGAAAGGGTTTGTCGGAAAAATCGCCCTCAATTATTAGTTCTGTCGAGGCTTTTTTTCCAAGCATAATATTTAATTTTTCTTTTTCATTTTTAAGAGCTTCTTTCCATTGAATTTGATGGGTCTTAAGTTTGCCGAATATAGCTTCGGAGGCAAAAAAATCCGAGCCCAGCACCATGCCCTTATCTTTAAGTCTTTTGGCTGAATCTATTTCGGTTTCGGCTGAAATAATGGAATTTTCGACAAGATTTAAGAGCTTTTGTCTTAAAAGAACTATCATCCATTGATAGGATAATTTAAATTTTATTCCCGCATTAGCTCTGGAGTATTCATCTTTTGATTTATTAACTTTGATTTCGCCCGCTTTTAAGGCATTTGATATTTGAAAACCGGTAAATATGGGAACACCTATTTCAAAGGAGGTATTATAATTCTGAAGTGGTTCGGGATCATTGGCCGTTGCCATACTTGCCATTGAGAAAACACCTTGTTTTAAGGATGTGGCGAAAGAATAAACAGGATCATCGCTTTTGGTGTACATGGCGTTTATTGATGCTTTTGGCAGGCGCATGTTTTTTGTTTTTCTTAAATCTGCTTTGGAACCTTTAATTTGGGCCATTTTTGAATTTATCATGTGATTATTTTTAATTCCAATATTCACAGCTTTTTCAAGGCTAAGAGTTTCGGCGAAAGTATTGAGCGGGATTAAGAATAAAGTTAAAAATAGTATTTTTTGCATATTTATGCCTCCAAAATTCAAATGGTTAAAAATCATTTTCTTCTCGGGAAACCCCCGGAAAATACAAGGAATACTTATTATTCTATATTCTTATATTCTTATATTCGAATATTAGTATATCACAAATTAAGCGCTTTGTCAATGCTTAAGGTGGGAGAATAAATTCTCTAGCTTTGTGTAAATCCGATGTTTAAATATGATTATTCCCCACCTTGTATAAATTTCGCTCTTTGTAAATTTATTTGCAAGACCTGTAGGAGCCTTGGTTATTTGATTTTCATAGTGCTTGATACCCTTGTATGTTATATTTTAGTACATAAGTATAATAAGTGTAGTAAGTTGTAG
>CAZHQC010000220.1:0-1788 GCA_964534135.1 uncultured Elusimicrobiaceae bacterium
GGCATACCTATTATATTGATAATAAAATAGTCAAACAAGACTTCAATTTTGCAAACCCTTTATTCTTCAGCAGAGTATAGACAAATTAAAGATACAATCATAATATAAAAAAAGACATATCCTATTAACACAGGAAATATGTCGTCTATTTTCAATGTTTGAATTATCCCCCTAACCAACAATAGTAATCAGCGGATAACCACCTATAACTGTCTGTCCTTTTTTAACGTGAATGGCCTCAACTTTTCCAGATATAGGAGCCAGAAGAGCATTTTCCATTTTCATTGCTTCAAGAATTACAACTTGATCATTCTCTTTTACTTTCTTGCCTTCTTTAACAAGGATATCAACAATAATGCCTGGCAGCGGAGCAATAACGTCGCCACTTTGTTCGCCTAATTTTTCTTCCACTTTTGGCCTTGTTATTTTGGGAAGTGGGGGTTTTTTCATCTCCTGTAAAATAACAGTATCCTGCTTACTCTCAGTTTTAGCTTCGCTGTCAGTTTTAGCTTCGCTGTCAGTTTTAGCTTCACTGTCAGTTTTAGCAGAAACAGTAATTTCTGCCACATTTTCTTTGGAAATTTTTTGTATCTCTTCAATTTCCACTTCGTATTCTTTATTCTTAACCTTAACTTTAAAAACTTTCGTCATATTTTATTCCTTTAGTTATTTTCTAAACTTGCGCACAAATTATTCAGAATCTTTTCTAGAACCAAATATGGAAAGCAAAAAATCTAGGTTCTGCGACCAAAAACTTTTTTTACCTTCATCATTGGTATCTTTCTGTTTTTTCTCTTTAATCCTTTTTATTTTAAACTGGTCATGTTTTAAATAAGCGGCCACTGCCCCCGCAATTGCGACCTCTATTTCGAGGTTCATCACTGAAGTTTCATTACTACTCTGCTTACACATTGATTCTTGCTCTCTTTGTTTTTTTATATCTAGAACAAAATTTTTACAGTGGAATATTTCCATGTTTCTTGGGTGCTCTGGATTCAGTTTTGTCATCACAGAAACTTATTGATCTCATAATGATTTTTCTAGTATCGATGGGGTCAATAACGTCTTCTATATAACCTCGCTGTGCCGCAACATATGGATTACTGAATTTATCCTTATATTCCTTTATTTTTGCCTCTCTGGTAGCTTCAGGGTCTTCAGAATTTTTAATATCCCTGGCAAATATAATATTAGCTGCTCCTTCGGCTCCCATTACAGCAATTTCAGCTGAAGGCCATGCAAAAACAAAATCCGCACCAAGATGCTGTGATGCCATGGCAATATATGCTCCTCCATAAGACTTTCTTAAAATTATTGAAATCATTGGAACTGAAGCTTCTGAATATGCAAAAAGCAGTTTAGCTCCATGTCTGATAACACCGCCATGTTCCTGTCCTACGCCAGGCAAGAATCCCGGAGTATCTACAAACGTGACAATGGGAATATTAAATGCATCACAAAATCTTATAAATCTTGACGCTTTATCCGATGCATTAATGTCAATCACCCCGGCAAGAAAACTTGGTTGATTAGCAATAATCCCAATGGATTGACCTTCCATTCTAGCAAAACCAATAACCATATTTTGCGCATAAAGTTCTTGAACTTCGAAAAAAGTATCTTTGTCAAAAACCAAACTAAAAATCTTCCTAACATCAAAGCCTTTTTTAGGGTCTTCTGGCACAACGCTATAAATTTCTTTACCCAGTTTCTGGTGAACATCATACTTCTGTTCCTTAGCTTTATACATATTACTGCGAGGCATATAGGAAAGTAGCTTTTTTGCTA
>CAZHQC010000221.1:0-1782 GCA_964534135.1 uncultured Elusimicrobiaceae bacterium
TCAAATGGTCCACCACCTTACGATTAAGCTCTTCAGGCACTCTCTGGTCGAAAGACCTATTCCCGGCCTCCATATGGAAAATGGGTATTTTCCTACGTTTAGCCGTTATAACAGATAAACAGCTATTTGTATCGCCATAAAGCAATATGGCATCGGGTTTTTCCTTCTCCATAATTTCATCGGATTTGGCTATTATATTACCTATGGTTTCAGCTAGAGTTTTACCAGCTGAATCCAAAAAATAATCAGGTTTTCTTATCCCCAATTCCTTAAAAAATATTTCATTAAGCTCATAATCATAGTTTTGACCAGTATGAACCAAAACATGTTCAACATGGCTTTCAATCTCTTTCATAATCAGGCTCAGCTTTATTATTTCAGGCCTAGTTCCCAGAATAGTCATTACTTTCAAAGGCATATGTTCTCCCAATTTTTTTAAAATCTATTTTAAGAATTCCCCATCTTCCTGCAATCTCGTTTCAGATATCATCAAATCATGCTTTTTAAGCAAGGCCAATGTCCCTTTATAATTCAAAACATTATCTCCCGAACTATACTCTTTCTTAAGGACGGTAGTTAATTTAGCATTTTTCTGACTCAATTCCGGAAGCATCGGAGTTATAACATAATGGTCGCGTCTTCTTATACAATGATGTATCTCTTCCTCTGAAACCAATATCTCTGATATTTTCTCTCCCGGGCGAATACCTGTTATTTTTGTTTTTATTTTTCTGTCTCCGATTAAAGCTTTGGCAATATCGGTTACAAGAGCTGCGGGCGCGGTCGGAATATAGGTCTCACCTCTTTTGCCATATTTAAGAGCGGCAAAAACCGTATCAACAGCTTGATTTAGACTAAGAAGGAATCTTGTCATTTCTTTAACAGTAATAGTAACAGGTCCACCGTGCTTTATCTGTTCATGAAAAAGAGGAATTACAGAACCACGGGAAGCCAAGACATTTCCATAACGCACGCAAGTAAACCTGGTCTTAAGATTTTGAACATTGGCTGAGGTAAAAATTCTCTCCTGCAAGGCTTTAGTCATACCCATAACATTTATAGGTTTGCAGGCCTTATCAGTACTAACACCAATCACAATTTTGACCGGATAATCATTTTCATTAATGGCCCTGACTATATTAGAGGGCCCTATACAATTTGTAAGAATCGCTTGATGAGCAAAATACTCGCAAGCCGGCACCTGTTTCAAAGCCGCCGCATTAACCACTATATCCGCACCTTTAATGGCCGAGCAAATATCAGCATAATTGCGAACATCCCCGATTCTAAATTCCAAAACATTCATAAAATTTTTATATATAACTTCGTCGGTCGCCACGGTTTTCTTCATATACGACAAACGCATATCATTTTGTTTGGCTTCATCCCTAGATAAAACTATAAGTTTTTTTGGAATACCAAGTTCGCCTTTTAAAATTCTTCTGACAAAAACTTTGCCAAAGGAACCCGTTCCGCCGGTAACCACAACCGTTTTATTTTTCAAAATCATTATTTCCTCCATTCTTTATACGGAGTTGTATCCGAAGCCATTTCCGTCATTAATTCTTTCCAAGACGGACAGTTAAAACCAATAGCTTTATTGAATCTATCACCATTTAAATCTCTTTTGCATTCAAATTTTTCTTCAGGTTCTATATTAACATCTATTCCATAAGCTTCTTTGGCTAACATCAACAAATCGTACTTCGATATTATTTCACTGGAAACATTATAGATGCCGCTTAAATTTGGATATTTTTCAATTAAATCTATAACAACTTT
>CAZHQC010000222.1:0-1773 GCA_964534135.1 uncultured Elusimicrobiaceae bacterium
TTTATCGGAACAAATTATATTGAATTTAACATTATCGAGGTTGAACCTCACTAATTATGTAAAATAAAGCTATGTTCAAACCTGTATTCGCTGAAAACCATATTTACCATATTTATAATAGAGGTGTGGAAAAGAGGAACATCTTTTTAGATGACCAGGATCATTATCGGTTTATTCATGATTTATATGAAATGAATAATAAAAATGCGGTAAAGAATTCAGGCTATCATTTTAATATTACAGGTTTTCATCAAGATTCTTTATCTTTGCCGGATAAAGAATCTCCTCGCGCTAAAAGAATGCCTATGGTCGATATTCTGGCTTTTGCCCTTATGCCCAATCATTTTCATCTTTTACTTATGCAGAAAAGTGATAGAGGAATCGTAAGATTTATGCAAAAAATAGGAACGGGCTATACTATGTATTTTAATAAAAAATACAAAAGGGTAGGGGGACTGTTTCAAGGACGATTTAAAGCAAAGGTTATAAAAGACGAGAGTCACTATTATCAGTTGCCTTTTTATTTGCATGCGAATCCATTAGGACTTCATCTGAATAAAGATAAGAAACAATCAATAAATAGCTCTTTGAATTTTCTTGAGAAATATAGGTGGAGCAGTTTTATGGATTATGCCGGAATTAAAAATTTTCCATCGGTGATTAATAAAGAGGTTTTTAATTCTTTTTTCTCTAAGGAGAAAACTTCGTATAAAGAGCAAATGAAGGAATGGTTAAAAAATAAAGAAGAGCGCTCTTTAGATCTCGAAGATGTCATAATAGATTAATTATCGAGGTTGAACCTCACTAATCAGCATTAGTGAGGTTCAACCTCGATAATAACAGGATGAAATGAAAATATTAATAATTGGTGGTTCCGGCTTTATCGGAACAAATTATATTGAATTTCTGCTGAGAAAAACTCAAGTGGATTTTTTGAATTTGGATAATCTACCACCTAAAAATCCATTGCATGATTCTTATTGGAAAAAATGTGATTTGATGGACTCGGACAATCTAAAGAAACTTGTTTCAGATTATGCTCCGACACATGTAGTATATCTGGCGGCTAAAGTTGGAGTCCATGAATCAGGTTTAAAAGCTTTCTCTGCTAATACCGAAGGCCTAAAAAATTTTATAGATATTATTAACGATTGCCCCACTGTTGAGAGAGTTATTTTTACATCATCTTTTATTGTTTGTAAGGTGGGTTATATTCCCAAGAGTGATACTGATTATTGCCCTAATACAGCTTATGGTGAAAGTAAGGCGAAAGGGGAAGAACTAATAAGAGCCCAGGCAAGTTCCTCTTATGCGAAAACAATAATAAGGCCCATATCCATATGGGGACCTTGGGGAGAAGAGCCTTACAAAAATTTATTTAAGTCCATAGCGCAGGGTTGGTATTTTCATATAGGTTCAGGCCATTATAAGAGGTCGCTTGGTTATGTGGGAAATTTTGTTTATCAAATTCATCAAATTTTAAATACTCCAAAAGAGAAAGTGGATAATAAAGTTATATATCTGGCCGATTATGAACCGACTGATTTATATGAGATGACAAATTTAATAAGCCAAAAGACCAGGGCGCGTAAGATTATGCATATGCCATTGTGGCTGATGAAATTGGGCGCTAAAATTGGCGATATGTGCAAGGAAGTAGGCTTTCAGCGTTTTCCGATAACAAGTTTTAGGCTTAATAATATCTTAACGCAATATGTCTTTGATATGAGCGATATTAAAGACATTGCCGGAAAGCTTCCCTATACTCTTAGA
>CAZHQC010000223.1:0-1754 GCA_964534135.1 uncultured Elusimicrobiaceae bacterium
CCCAAAAAATCAGGTAACTTTTGATTGCCCAGGTAAAACGCTAAAATACCTTCACCAAAACGGTGAAAAACCCATATAAAAAAGAAAGATTTTGAGCAAATAGCGGATTATTGATTTGATGTTGAATTTTCTTGAAGGCATGCCCCTAAAAATAATAAAATACCCCGTAGCTATCCGACGACAATCTTCAAACTACGAGGCATAAACAAATGATAACAAAAAACCTTAACAAATTCAAAATCACAACAACAAAACAAAATATCACCTCATTTGCGGGGTTACCGCTACTTGCAAGTATGGCAAAAAATCTTAACTTGGAAGAACAAATAAATGTATTGCCATTGAAGCAGCGGGATCGAGGATATAAGCCCGCTGAAAACGCATTGACCTTAATGGGATTGCTTCAATCAGGCGGGGAAGCGTTGGACGATATATCTTTATTAAAAGGTGATGATGGTCTCAGTGAAATATGGGGAAAGATTCCGGCCGCAAATACATTGGGGGAATGGCTAAGGCGATTTAACGGTAAGACAGTACATAAATTGGGTCAAATACAATTGGCTACCGCGATAAAGGTGTTGCGCACGAGCAAGTTAAAACGCGTAACATTGGATGTGGATGCCTTCTTTTTGGAATCTCAAAAATCAGGTGTAGAAATGAATTACGAAGGTTTGTTGGGATATAATCCGATGGCGGTAACCTGTTCAGAATTAAAGATGCCGATAATGGGAATATTCCGTAATGGAAGCGCATCGCCAATGGCGAATATAGCGGCGCTGCTTGAGCGAAGCATAAAGGCATTAGTGGGAACACAAGTGCGAGTAAGGTCAGACAGCGCTGGGTTTCAGGCGAAGGTAGTGCGGGTACTGAAAGAACAAGGAGCGGATTTTACCATTACAATGAGAAAAGATGAGAATGTAAAAGAAACGATTTATGGAATTTCTGAAGAGAAATGGAAGCCTTATAATACGGGAGCGTGGAAGAATCGCAAAAGTGAGATAGCGGAAGACCTGCATGTATTTACACAAGCCAAAGATTTGCCCGCTTACAGAATGATAGTAATAAGATGGCCGAAAGAAAAGCCCGAGTTATTTGATAAAACCCCTTACGAATATCATGCGGTGCTTACGAACATGGATAATTGGACGGCGGGATTGGTGTTGCAGTTTCATCGGGCGCGGCAGGATGGTTCCGAGAATGTGAACAAAGAGCTATCGGGCGGATTTGGACTGTCGAAATTACCGTGCCGTGAGTTTATGGCAAATGCCGCATATTTTCAAATGGCATTATTATCGTGTACGGTAAGCGCTGCATTTAAACATTTGGCGCTACCGGAAAGCTGGAGACATTTTACAATTAAGACATTACGATTTCGAATGATTAGATTAGGCGCAATAGTAAGTCGACGAGCGAGATATTTATGGATGAAGATACCTGAGAATTATCCATTCAAAGAAGTATTTGAAAACGCAAGATACAGATTATTGTGGCTTTCTGCGAATATGACTATGGCGTAGATGTCATAGCCTGTTGATAATACGGATAACTTTAAAAATTACGGTAGAGGTGCGTCCCGAAGGACGGAAAGAAAGGAAAAAGTATAAATTTAAAGTCCCTGAGAAGTAAAAAAGTCAGTGCGGGATGAAAAAATTTGCAGGCATGTCGTATGTTAGACAAAAAAACGGAAGATTTTTTGATTTTAAGAATCTTTTACATGTTTGGATTTGTTATTTTAAGTTATGTGAGCTTTTGGG
>CAZHQC010000224.1:0-1754 GCA_964534135.1 uncultured Elusimicrobiaceae bacterium
TATATCTTTAATTTCCGCCAGCATTAAAACCGATAAAGGATAATAAATCATCGGCTTATCATAAATCGGCAATAATTGCTTGCATATTGTTTTTGTAATTGGATAAAGTCTGGTGCCGGAGCCTCCGGCTAATATAATTCCTTTCATATAACTTTTCTCCTTAGTTTTTTAAGTCTTTTGGCAAAAGATTTATTGCCGTTAAAATTCACTATAGCGTCATAAAAATAAATATAGGTTAAAATAAAACAAACAAAAAGAAGCACCAATGCAGCTGTATTAGTGTGAAGATATGTAGCCACCACATCAAATAATAAAACCCCCGGAATTATATATATCAAAACCTTACAATTTTTTCTTGATACCCTTTTAAATATCAATGTATGCAAATGAAGATTGTCCGCCATTAAAGAACTTTTTCTGGATATAAATTTTCTGCGATACATTGAAAACAATGTATCAACAATCGGATAGGCAAAAATAATTACAGGAAACCATGGTGAAATAGCCTCATTTCTATTTACAAGAATAATAGATATAAAAGCCATAACAAAACCGCTAAAATAAGCTCCGCCATCACCTAAAAATATTCTGCCCTTTGGGAAATTCCAGACAAAAAAACCCAATATAGCAGCTCCCATCACAAAGCATAAATTTAAAACTAAAGCGTCATTATAGGCATAAGCAAACTCCGCAAGAAAGAATAAAGCGATTAGTGAAATAGAACTTGAAAGTCCGTTAACTCCATCAATTATATTCATGGAATTGGTCAACCCCGTTACGGCAAATATGGTAAATGGAATTGCAATAAAAAAAGGTAAATTAAAACCGATATTCATGAGAATGGAATCACCCAAAGCCATCAACATAAAACAACTGACTAAGGTTATTAAAAACAATCTTAACCTCACCGAAACATTATGCTTTATGTCTTCAAAAAAACCAATCGCAAAAATCAAAAAGGTTATACCGACAAAATAGAAATTAAACTCAAAAACCCAGGCTCCTACTAAATAACCTAAAAATATGCCAAGTCCTCCGGCTCTGGGAGTAGATATTTTATGACTTTTATGATTTTTGCGATTTTCACTTTTTGAATGAGGATTGATAACATCAATGGCAAGATTATATTTAGGACAGAGTTTTATAACCAAGCCATGAATTAGGAGTGAAACTATAAATACAATAATGAGAGGCATCATTCTTTTATTTTAGCACTTTTATATCGTTTATATATATGTAACTTAAGATACATTGGGGTCTTAGGGTCGCGGAATCAGGGAATCTTACTTTTAAATTTGTTCTTTTTTCTGTTACATGGTTACCCCCCAGACTCTTCGACTCTCTGACTTTAAATTTGTTTATTGTTTTTGCTGCGTGCCCCTTCGTACTTGTGCTTCGTAACTTTTTAGTGAAGAAGCAACCTTCTTGTCCCTCCGTAGCTTTAGCGAAGGGGGAGGCGAAGGAGGGTTTGACCCCCAGACTCTTCGACTCTCTGACCCATGACTCCGTTATGTTATAATTAGACCTATGAGACTGCTGGCAATTCTTATCTTCACATTCCTAAACACACAAGTCATCTGTGCAGAGAACACTTTCAAACCTATTGATACGGTAAAAACGGAATTATTCTTTACCGATGAAGCCAATCATCTTATGGAAGGACAAGACGGCCTTAAACTCAAAAAAGGCCTAAATCTATTTACATTTGAAGACGGCTATTTTCAATCAAACAATAAATTTCTTTACTATAAATT
>CAZHQC010000225.1:0-1752 GCA_964534135.1 uncultured Elusimicrobiaceae bacterium
GTTTGAATTTTAATACTTCCCCTTCTGTTATAGGTTTATTTAAAACCTGAACTTTATGGATTATTTTCTCATCAATATATATGGGGCAACCGTATCTGACCGCCATGGCAATAGCATCGGAAGGCCTAGAATCTATTTTTTTACATATTTTCCCCGCGGCATCTTCAATAAAAATAGTCGCATAATAGGTGTTTTTAATAACATCCATTAATTTTATTTTTTTGATTTTATAGCCCAGAGTTTCAAGAACGGAATAAATAAGGTCATGAGTCATAGGCCGGGGAGAAGGAAAGCCTGACAGTCTTATGGCTATTGCTTGCGCTTCCATGGGGCCTATCCATATTGGCAATATTTTGGAGCCTTCACTCTCATCTAAAAAAATTATAGATTCAGTAATGCTTGTGGCTATTGAATATATTTTTAATTCAATTTCTTTGCCGGTGTCTTTTTTTTCTTCTTTCATAAATTTCCTTTTAATTTTCCCCCCATCAAAAAATGATGGAACTTAATATTATTGACTACTGCGTTTATTATCTAATTCTAAGGCCTATGGAGTCAAGAATTGATTCCGGTTTTGCGTTCTTATAAATGATGCGCCAAATAGCTTTTATTATAGGCGCTTTGATTTCGTTTTTCAAACATAACTGTTTGGCGCTTAATACTGAATTATAACCTTCAGTTGTGGTTTTTATCTCAAGTAGCGCTTTTTTTGGATTTTTATGTTCCGCCAATTTTTTTCCAAATGTATAATTACGGGACATATTGGAGGTGCTGGTAAGAATTAAGTCCCCAGTCGTTGATAGGCCGACAATGGTATCACGATGTCCGCCAAGTTTTACTATTATCCTCTTCATTTCCTGAAGGCTTTCAGTTAAATAAGCTGCTTTAGTATTTTTCCCCGTGCCTTTTAAACCTTTTACGATGCCGCCGCCGATAGCATAGACATTTTTAAGCGCCCCTCCCAGCTCAACGCCTTTTCTGTCATAGCATACTTCAACACCTATGGGATGGATATTAAAAATTTTTGATATTTTTAAAAGATTAAGAGATTTTTTTCCGGCTAAAATTATTTTTGTCGGAATCTTTTTTGCCACTTCTATGGCAAAACTGGGGCCTGAAAAAGCCATAACTCTGTTTTTTAATATTGGTAATTCATCTTCAATAATTTCAGAGACTGTCATTAAAGTGTTTGCTTCTATCCCTTTTGAAAGAGTTATAAAAGTCATTTTACCGTTAATAAAAGGTTTGGCATGTTTTATTATTTCTCTCACATGCCTTGAAGGAACAGCTATTACACATAAGTCGGTATTTTTTAAGGCTTCTTCAAGCGATATCGTAATTTTAATTCTTTTGCTTATTTTTAATTCTCTGAAATTAGGATGGACTCGTTTCTTATTTAAGATGTCTGCATAGTTTTTGAAAAATTCCCAAATAACAATATCATTGGACTTTTTTGATGCTAGTATATCGGCAATGACGCCGCCCCATATACCGCCTCCTAAAACGCAGATTTTATTTATTTTTGGCATCTTGTTTTCTTTTGGCATCTTGATTTTTTTTATGCTTATAGGAAAGTTCTTTTCCCGAGATTATTCTTCTGATATTGGGTATATGCGTACAGAAAATAAGAGCGCAAACCAGAATCGCCATTATGGATAAAGGCGCATAAGATTTGAAATAGAAACTTAGAATGGGCAAAGCAATGGAAGCTCCCATAGAGCCCAGAGATATATGTTTTGTAATGGCAACTAT
>CAZHQC010000226.1:0-1610 GCA_964534135.1 uncultured Elusimicrobiaceae bacterium
TTTACAGCCTTTTCTGCCTTTTGCCTAAAAAAAGTTTCTTGGGACAGCCGTGGGTCCTCGGCGTCAAGACGGCCTGTGTTCGTAGCAAACCTTCGAAAGTAAAGTCCACCCCACCAAACTAAGACCGGTTAGAAATAACTGGTCTTTTCTTTATTGAGCCCACAATCCTATAAGTTTGTAGACTCTCTCATGTAGAGGTTTTTGACGCGTTGCTTGCTTCAGTTTATTCGGCGACTTCTGAACTCAGTTGAAAACAATGTTTTCTTCTTCAAACATCCTCGTCATTTCGGTGAAATGCCCTCATAAACTTTGCTCATAAAGCTAAACCTCATAAATCGCTCCCTTGCAAATCTATAGTCTTATGTAGGCTTTTTAAATGAGATGTCCACTCCCTAACTATAACTTGATTTACCCACCCATTTCTTTATTTTTTGATCGTTGATGAAGTGCTATAATTTGATAAATATGAATATTAAAAAAAACACTTAATCAATTTTTAAAAGGCAATGGTAAAAACAAAGGAAAAAAGCCTGATGAAAGGTATGCTTCTTTTGATATTTCCTGTTTATGGACTGATTTTTATCTGGTTCAGTTTTTACAATGAGAAAGAGCTTGAATTTTTACTTCTTTTCTTATGTACGGCAATGGGCTTTTTTATATCCTGCATAAAATTGCGGCAATTAAAGAGGACGGCTTTAAAAAAATGACGGCTGAAATAAGCTCTAACCTTACTAAAAGAAAAAACATAGAAGATAAAGTCAAGAGATATGAAAGTCATCAGGTGGCACTTTTGCATAGGATTAAATTTCAATCCGAATTATCTTCATCTATCCAATATATTTCCTCATTTTCAAATATTGAGGTAATAATAGAAAAATTGGGAGAGCTTGTAAGAAAATATTTTATTGATGCCGAAACAAATGTACATTCAGGTGTTCTGGGTGATGTGTTTGAGAAATGGGTCTTTGATAGAAAAACTCCTTTACTTATAAAAGATGCATCTATGGAAAAGAGATTTTCTCTAAATAATTTTTCCGAAAATGAAAAGTCCATAATGATAACGTCTTTAAATTTATTTGGTTCTGTTTCGGGGTTTATAAGAATTTCATCTGATAAACCTCAAAGATTTAAAAATGATGATTTATGCGTTCTTGAAATAATTGCCAGTATCTGCGCTGTAAGCATGGAAAATATAAGGCTTTTTAAGTAGGTTGAAGAATTGGCGGTTAAAGACGGGCTTACTCAAATGTATACCCATAGAGTTTTTGAAGGAAGACTTCAGGAAGAAATTCTCCGTTCTGCCCGAGGTAAAACACCGTTTTCTTTATTAATGATAGATATCGACCATTTTAAAAATTTGAATGATAAATATAGCCATCAATTCGGTGATTTCGTTTTAAAGCGCATAGGTGATATTCTTAAATCAAGTGTTTATGAAACCGATTTTATCGGGCGTTATGGAGGAGAAGAATTTGGTATTGTGCTTCCAAGAGCGGATTTTGAAGGCGTGTTGAGAAAAGCAGAATCGATTAGGTCAGCTATAGAAAGATAAGTGTGTTGCAAGTTTTTAGAAATGTCATAGTCTTAGTTTTTTAGAAATGTCATACTCT
>CAZHQC010000227.1:0-1608 GCA_964534135.1 uncultured Elusimicrobiaceae bacterium
AACAAACAATGAAGAGCGCTCATTGAACTCACGGGGCGCTTTCGCCGCCCCGCGCCTACTTCAAAAGGGAAAGGGAATGTATTATGTTTATCTGATTCAATCGGCTGATAGCGGGAATTACATCGGTTACACTGGCGATTTAAAAAGAAGGCTTATGTAAATAAAACCAGTGCAACAAAGAGAGAGCGTAAATTAAAGCAGGATGGACGCTCCCGCTATCAATTGATGAAAAGGGTGAAGGTGCTTTTGAAGTAGGCGCGGGGCATAATGAAGTTCAGGGTTATCTACTGCGGAAGTTTTGGAGATGATTGCCCGCTGGCCCCGCCTTTTTGCACGGTGGGGAAAGAGCGAAAGCTATATGTGCCGAATACTACCAACGCCATGAACGTGAACTTTAACAATGGCAACGTGAACAACAACAATAAGACCAATAACAACTATGTCCGTTGTGTTCGCGCTGGAGCGTGAGTTATGAATGATTTGTTTTCATTCTCAAATATTTACAGGTGTTATCTAAAGTGCCGCAAAAGAAAACGCAAAACGATAAACGCTTTGCGTTTTGAAACGCGGTTGGAGGATAATTTATGTAAATTGGAGAAACAATTGAAGACAAGATCATATCAGCCGGCCCGTTCTGTTTGTTTTGTAATTAAAAAACCAAAATTGCGGGAGATCTTCGCCGCGGATTTCCGCGACCGGATTGCGCACCATATTTTGGTCGATTATCTTGAAAAAATATTTGAGCCTAAATTTATTTATGATTCGTGGGCTTGCAGGCGCGGGAAAGGAACTATCGCGGCTGTGAAAAGATTGCGAAAATTTACCCGTTCAATAACTTCAAATGGAACAAGGAACGCTTTTTATCTTCAATTGGATATTAAAAGCTTTTTTGTCAATATTCATAAAAGCTCGCTTTTTGAAATGATAAAAAAGAAGACTGTTCATCAAGATATTTTATGGTTATTGAAAAAGATTTTGGACAATGATTGTGTAAAAGGCTGTATTGTTAAAGGGAATCCTCATCTTATCGAAAAGATTCCGCCGCATAAAACACTTTTTAAAGCCGCCCCGGATAAAGGCTTGCCCATAGGGAATCTAACAAGCCAGTTCTTCGCCAATGTTTATTTAAATGAACTTGATCAGTTTGTAAAACATTCTCTAAACATCAAATATTACATTCGATACGCGGATGATTTCGTGATTCTTTCGCGCGATAGAGAAAAACTGCTTTTGTGGAAGAAAGAAATAGAAAAGTTTTTGATGGAGAAACTCAAATTGGAATTAAATCCCAAAATGGAAAAATTAAGACCGATTTCAACCGGTATTGATTTTTTAGGGTATATTGTGCGGCCTAAATATATGCTTGTGAGAAGAAGAGTTGTTAATAATTGCAAGTTAAAATTAAAAGAACTAGCAAGAAATGTGGGCGCAAATCAAGAGATGCTTCAATTTTCTCCCGAGCTTGTGAAAAAAACAAAAGAATCTTTTTCTTCCTACCTCGCTCATTTTAAATCCGCTAACTCATATAAGTTAAAACAATCAATTCTAAGCGGATTTGTTTTCCTAAACGATTATCTAAAATATTTTAATCTTGTCTTGCCTCATAAT
>CAZHQC010000228.1:0-1603 GCA_964534135.1 uncultured Elusimicrobiaceae bacterium
TAAATTAGCCGACATTCTGTCGGAACTCTTCTTTTGAGTTTTTTATTTATTAAAACAACTCCTATTTTGTATATTGTAACCATGGAATTAATTTCCGGTACAATCACGATCAACCACATTCTACAACATAACAATAACTGGCAACGCTTTTATAAAAAACACTACAAACTTATCCGCGATGCTATCCCTTGGAATATTGATAAAATCCTTAATTGCCGTTCCAGAAAGCTTGGCTTTCACAAATACCAATGTCCTGATTGCCATCACTCCATTACTGTCCCTCATTCGTGCAAATCCAGATTATGTTCTTCTTGTGGCGTTCTCGCCACCAACAACTGGATTTCTTCCAGCCTAAATGATTTTCTCGATGTGCCATACCAACATCTTATTTTCACTATCCCTTCTCAAATCAGATCTCTTATCCTGGCTAATCGAAATCTTTTACTCAACATGTTGTTTAAATCCGCCTCAAATACTGTCTTGTCTTGGACCAAACAAAATAAATCTTATATCCCGGGCTTTATTATGGTCCTGCATACTTTTGGCGCAGACCTTAAATTCAATCCTCACATTCATGTCCTTATCACTTGCGGCGGTTTAAGTCTTGATAACTCCAAATGGATTTCCAATTTTCACTTCCCTCATCTTGCGCTCAAATCTATTTGGCGCTATCAAATCATTAATTCCTTAAGAACTCTTTTTAAAAAACATTCGCTTAGTCTTCCTGACAAAGAAATCTTTTCCGATTATACTTCTTTCAATAATTTCCTTAATGCGCTTTACCAAAAAACTTGGTTCGTCCATCTCGGTAAAAGTCTGTCTGACGCTTCTTTTACCGTAAGATACATTGGCCGTTATACCAAACGACCCGTTATCGCTGAATCCAGAATTACTTCCTATGATGGTCAATATGTGCAATTCTACTTTAAAGATAAAGCTACCAATCAAACTTTTTATCCAAAACTTACTGTGGAAGAATTTATTGCTCACCTTATTCGCCACATTCCTGATAAATATTTTCGTCAAATCCGTTATGCCGGCATCTTCGCCTCAAGGGTCAAATCTTCTTTAACAGCTATTGCCAGAAATCTTCTCTTTCAACTCAAAAAATCAAATGCTAAAATTCTTTCTTGGCGCGAAAGAAGAATTAATTTTACCGGCAATGATCCTTTGATATGTCCCAAATGTTTAAAAAAAATGTTCCTGAGCGTAATCGCATATGCAAACAAATATGGCCAACTTAAAATTATTTATTGCCAGCCTCCTTAAACGATTAAAACCTTCTTTAGGAAAGCCAAAATATATTGAATTCATCTGCCAATCCTGCCAAGCCAAAGAAAAAATCCCTACCCATGTTGTTTATGAAATGGATTTTAACGATGAAGACGGTGACCTATTGTATCCTCCAAGATTTTCATGCGAATCTTGTCAAAACGGACAGATGTATCCTCTTTTTTACAAAAGTTTTCGAGGTACAACTTACCGATACAACCCAAAAACCAAGAAATTTTCTTCAAAATAACTTCTCAGTTTGTCAAAGAACCTATCAATGTCCCAAAAACTTATTTTGTTGCTAACATTGAAATTCCGTTACACTAAATTA
>CAZHQC010000229.1:0-1590 GCA_964534135.1 uncultured Elusimicrobiaceae bacterium
ACTGCGGAACTCGTGAAAAAACAATGTTTTTTAACTCAAACATCCTCGTCGTTTCAGAGAAATCCCCTCATAAACCTAGTTCACAAGACTAAACCTCAGAAATCGCTCCCTAGCAAACTCACAGTCTTTTCTTAATTTCTTTGTGTGGTGAGAATGTCCCGCCCTATTTAAGAGACATCTGAATCACCCCAACCTAATCAAGGAGTTTCTTAAAAAAATTACCCAACCCGACACAAGGCTATGCCAGTGCTGTATCAGAAGCTATGCTTATTCGACAGCGAAAGGAAACCCTTAAATAAAAAAAGCCACCATAAAGGCGACTTGTGAAATCCGTAAACCGAATGAGTTTTAAGGGTGTGTATTTGACCCTTAAAAAAATCATCGTAAAATTGTTCCTAAGAAGGAAAACAGTCCCCGCAGAATATAGGGGTCTTAATTATACTATTTCCTTTTAAGTAGCTAATAAATTTTAAACAGAACATTCGTTGTTGAGGTAATTTTGTTCCTATGTCCGAATATTTGATTTCAAGATTAACTTGAATGGACTGACCTTCTCTAAGATACTTAGTCACTTCTTTTGATTTATTAGATGATAGATCACACGATATAGCTATCGGCAATGGTCCCGGACCAAAGGTGAAATCCAATGCCTTGTCGATAGCTGAATTTTTTAAAAAAGAATATTTGTCGACAGATGAAGTTCTAAATATGTTAGGGGTGGATACTCCTATTTCGAATCGATAAGAAGTAATACGAGCGGGATAAAGAGTATTATTAGTAAGCATAATCTTATATCCCTGAATATAAGGGTCTGATAGCGAATTAACAATCGGGTTAATTTCTTTGATAGATAAAAGTGGGCGTCGAGTTTGCACAAGTTGTTTGTAATTGTTTTCACTGATCTCTAGCATTGAATTAGTCAGCTTTACATATTTTTTATTAGAGCTAGCTATAATAATAGTTAGTATAACTATCGCCATTGCACTAATAGCTTGAATCACTCCAGAGTAGCGATTTAAAAAATCAAAGCACTTTGTCATTCTTTTTTTCATTTATTTCCCTATTTTTAATAGGCTATCACTTCTCTAAAATACTTGTCAAATTTAGTATAAAAGAAGTTTTTTCTCCTTATGTTGGGTTGGGTAACCCTACCACCCACTTATGGCGTTAAAGGCGCCATCTATGAAAATACGCTTCGCAAGCGGGTGGTAGGGTAATTCAGGCGTATCGGAATTAGGGTGTGGACACTCTTAAAAATAAAACAGACCTATTGTAGAAAAACGGGGTGACGCCAATTATAGCCTTTATGTCCTGCAACGAAAGGTGAACTTGCAAAACTATCCCGCAGGGGCTAGCAGGGGATGGGTGGAGTGAAGGAAGCATAAAGGCGAATCGGCGGCAGGACCCCGTAATAAAAATAAATCCACAGTGAATGAACCGTAAAGCTTTGCTGACAATGCCATCTTTCTTGACTGGAAATACCACTGTTGCTTATAAATTGAAATATCGAAAGGCCTCTGTATAATCAAATATTTTACCCCGTGGGTTTCTTTCGAGAAAACTATGTTCTGCCGTATCAAGCACTATGTA
>CAZHQC010000230.1:0-1584 GCA_964534135.1 uncultured Elusimicrobiaceae bacterium
GGTTCGAGATCCGGTTGGGAGCGTCTGGCCCCCGGTCAAAACCGGAGCTTATTCTGAATCGATAGAGGCTAATGACGTTACCGTGCGGAGCCCTGTAACGAGAGCTCCTGAATTGTCTGAGTCTGACCCGATTCTACCCGCGACAAGGCGGGGTAAACTCTTTACAGCCGGGATAACATGTTAGCGCCAAAGTGATAGATATTGTCTGACCCGATCCTCACGTCACTCGTGGAACTCGTTCCTCAGGAAGACGGAACATTCAGATTACAACACATCCGTTATTAGCAAACCGAATCCAGCAGCGGTGGAAATAATATAACAGAAAATTGAAAATCGGACTGTTTAAGGTATTGACAATTTTGGCTTAATGGTAAAAAAATGAGGCTATTTTGTCAAAAAGTGGTCTGTAATTTTGATCTTTTTATCCATTTTCAAACCGGGATGATTTCTAAGTTTCGAACTCAAATTAGAGAAGCAACCTTCCAATGAATTAGTTGTATTGGGCATGTGTAATTCAGGGTACTCCAGATAGGTAAATAAATACTCAGAGTGGCTCTTTAAACTTCTATAAGCACTGCGTAAACGCCGATGCGTATAATGCCATCTGTTCGTTTCAGGATTATGGGTTTTCTCTTTGAGAAAGAGTCCCCATTTATCATGCCAGTCCCGGAGTTTCTTGCACCAGGATTCTTTGTCACTTATAGTGAGCAGGGAGGCTAACTGCTTCAAGTCCACCCCGGCCTCCAAATGCGGATTGCGTGTCAAATAACGCGTTATAATGGCCTGTTGATGATAGTTGGCACATTTGTACCGGAAGATGCGAAAACGCCTGAAATATACCCCTTCTACCGTCACATACGATGCCTTTGATATCCCAACCGCGGTTCTGTAAATAAGTGATTCCCTGTTTGTATAATGCAATGGTTTCATACCTGACATACTGCCGGAAAAGGTTCCTTTTTAAATATGCATCCCGAAAAACCATGACCCCATAATTACGTCGAAAATAAAATGTGTCCATTATGATCACAGTTTTTCCAGGCTCATAAATTGGCGAAGTGATCTTATAACTATCGATCTTGGAGCGGACTGTTTTGATGGATAAATCATAACTTTTTGCCAATTGTGCAAAACTTTGTTTGCCATCAGTGTAGTCATGGAATATCTTATCAATTAGTATGTTTTTCTTACGAGATCGGCTGAGAAATTGATAGCTGCATTCATTACATTTATAACTCTGACGATTATCTTTCTTACCATTCTTTTTGCTGTTCTTACAGCCGCATCGTGGACATGTTTTTTTTCATTTTTTAATTCAATGAATAAAAGATCCGGCTAATATCCTATCATTCAGTGAATTATAGCAATTTTAGCCTCATTTTTTTACCATTAAGCCTTTATTTGAAACTAAGATAGTTTCCTACATTTCTCTTTATATAAATACAACAGATAGATTGAATAGTTACTTATATTTAAAACAACTACTATATCTTGAAAAAAACATTGAAAAAGGCGAATTGGATTTGGCGAATGCTGTCGAAACATATTTTTCAATTGTTACTGAGTTATTAGATAAATTACAAA
>CAZHQC010000231.1:0-1562 GCA_964534135.1 uncultured Elusimicrobiaceae bacterium
AAGACTCACGTATTTTAAAAATGTTGGTGATTTTTTTCTTATATCGACAGCGACATCAAAAATTTTTCCTCTTAAACACTTAACCAATTTCCCCTGCGCTTTCGGACTTTTCTGAAAGTGAAGGCCCCTTAAAACATTTTTCTTTGACCAAGAATGATTTTCCTGAACAAAATTCTCTTTTATACCCGCCTTGGCAAATTCGGTTTTTTTATAAGTCTCAAGAAAAAAACCTCTCTCATCGGGAAACACTCTCGGTGAAATCAATACAACTTCAGGAATTTCAAGTTTTTTAAATTCAAAAGGCATAAGCGTTCCTTACGTTAATTACGTTATTTTCATCATTCATCGTAGTTGCCTATTTAGCAGGCCCAACATTCGCTCAATAAATTGAATAACTACAACTTTTTTTTATTTTCTATGGGTCATTCGCATAGCTCACGACATCTGATGAACCGAAAGATTCGTGTTCCAAGCCATAGGCTCGTGTTCCGTAATAATTAGGCTGCCAAACATACTTTAAATTCTTAATTGTAGCTGCAGCGCCTTGCGCTGCTTTATTGGCGGCATAAAATGCCGCAACTACACTAGTTCCACCGCTCCTTGCGCTGCCTTATTTGTAGCGGTCGCATTACCATGCGACCTATTTTTGGCGATTGGGTCGTTCGTATAACTATCGACACTTTATGAAGCATAGCTTCCTTTATTGTAAATCGCCAGCTACAATTTTTGTGATAAGCAACTACACAAAGACATCACCGACGAATGTTATTAATGCATTACACTGCTCTCAGCTCTCTCCTCTCTGCTCACTGCTTCTAAATATTTTCCATATTCATTTTTATAATTTCCGGCAATTCCCATTAATTCTTCTCTGCTGATATAGCCCAATAAATAAGCCACTTCTTCAATACAAGCAATCTTAAGGCCTTGTCTTTTCTCAACCGTAGCTATAAATTCACCGGCCTCAAGTAAACTTTCATGAGTTCCCGTATCAAGCCAAGCAAAACCGCGCCCAAAAAGTTCAACACTTAATTTATTCTTGGCAAGATACACTTTGTTTAAATCCGTTATCTCAAGCTCGCCTCTTGCCGAAGGCTTTAAATTTTTCGCTATTTCAACCACTTCATTATCATAAAAATAAAGTCCCGTAACGGCATAATTGGACTTTGGCTCTTGAGGTTTCTCTTCTATGGATAAAACCTTTCCCTCTTTATCAAAATCAACAACACCATAGCGCTCAGGGTCTTTTACATAATAGCCAAAAACATTTCCCCCGCCATTTTCTTTTATAGAGGCAACAGCCTTTCTTAAAATGTCGCTAAGTCCCTGTCCGTAAAAGATATTGTCGCCAAGAACAAGACAGGCATCATCTGAACCAATAAAATCTTCGGCAAGTATAAAAGCCTCCGCTATGCCTTTAGGCGCATTTTGAACTTTATATTCAAAGTTTAAACCAAGATGAGAACCATCACCAAACAAATCTTTAAATTTAGGCAAGTCCTGAGGAGTTGAAATTATCAATATATCTTTAATTTCCGCCAGCATTAATACGGATAAAGGAT
>CAZHQC010000232.1:0-1556 GCA_964534135.1 uncultured Elusimicrobiaceae bacterium
TAGGGTCTACTGAAAAACTATATTTTTATATATTTTTAAAAAAATTAAAATCGCTACTTAATTTTTTAACTTTTTCCTTCTTCTCCATCCTTCTTTTTTTCATTCCCTCTATATCTTTGCCAATGCCGTCTTTAGATTCATTCCCAGAATACATGTTCTTACCCATACTTCTGACATCTCTCTTCCTCGATACAATATATTCTCAAGTCCGTAATGCTCTTTCCCATTCCCAAACGCTCCCTCTATCCGATTGCGCTCTTTTTGCTTTTTCTTAAACCATTGGTTGTATGATGAGCCTTTTTTTGCTTTTTTTCCCAATGCCACAAACGATCCTCTTATCTTTTCCTCTTTCATTATTTCTCGATTCTTTAATGTCCCATACAATTTATCACCTGTAAATGACGGCGGTTTCTTTTTAAACTTCTCTTCGTAATTCTTTAGCTGGTCTCTTACCACATCTTCTTTGGCTTCCGAAAAATTCTCATGGCTGAACCTGTTTAAAAATAAAAACCCTCCCACATAACTTAACGCCCCTTTCGGTCCAAACTCCACAGGCTTGCCGCTTTTTCCTCGTTTTATCGGTCTTACATATTCTCTGTTAAAACTTACTATTCGCCCTTTTATCCTATTCGTCTTCTCACGATACATCTCAGTTTGCTGATTCAATATTTCCTTGGCAAGCTCAATTTTTTTACGAAGTTCTTCCCGTAACTCTTCATCCAACGTTAATATCATTTTCTCCGCCTGTTTTATGTTGCGCCCTACAAATTGCAACATCTGCTTCTTTGCCTTCTTTATTGCCTTTTTACTCTTCCGTTTGTTCTTCGCAAAATTTAAATAAACTTTTCTCGCTTTTCTACAATATGTCCTAACTTTCTCACCCGTCTCTTTGACAATCTCTTTTATCTGTTTTATCAGCCATTCCCGCACATCATTCAACAAACCTACATCATTGGGAAATTTGATGTTCTCTGGAAATACCGTGGCATCTACCAATAGCCCTTTTCCTTTGATTATCTTCTTAGCTATTAATACCTTGTATGTTTCCTCCTCCAATTCTTTGATAAATTTAAGCCCCAGTCGTTTCCTTAGTTTTGCCAATGAACTTGAATCTAATAATCTTTCCGTTTCAAAATGTTCTAAACCACAAAATGCTTGCCAATAAATATTCTCTTGAAGTTCTAAATTTATTTCCTCATCGCTCTTTGCCGTCATGTGTTTTAGCAACATTAAGCCTATTATCAATTGCGCGTCTTTTGCCGGACGACCCGTGTGGGAAAAATAGTTTTTGTATTTTTCTTCAAGTTCTTCCCAGGGCAATAATTCTTTTATTTTTAACCAGCGGTTTGTTTCTTTTAATTGTCCGCCAAATGGAAATAATTCTTTAAAAAGGAGTTGTGTTTTACGATCTTTGGCTATATACATGGTATTTTCCTTCCAAAAGTGCACGGGTTTTTTAGGTGTTTCTTGCTTTTCCGTGCAGTTTTATTTGTTTTATACTGTATATTTTACATAATTACCGTCGAGAAACCATCTTTTTTGGGCTTTTTCAGTAG
>CAZHQC010000233.1:0-1555 GCA_964534135.1 uncultured Elusimicrobiaceae bacterium
GTGATAGTTTTGCGCGGGGCCGGCACCAATTGTGATATTGAAACCGCGAGTTCATTTAATTATACGGGAGCCAAAGCCGAGCTTGTACATATAAATAAGCTTTTGTCTGGTGAAAAGAAATTGCTTGATTTTGATATAGCGGCTTTTCCCGGTGGCTTTTCTTATGGCGATGATATATCGGCGGGAAAAATATTTGCCGTTAAGCTTTTTAAAATTTTAAAAGATTTTGAAAAATTCATAAAAAACAAAAGGCCTGTTATAGGGATATGTAATGGTTTTCAAGTGCTCGCAAAAACGGGTTTTCTTCCGGAAAATAAAGGCAACAAGCAGGTCTCTACTCTTTATACAAATGATTGCGGTCATTTTATTGCCGGTTGGACTTCTCTTAAAGTAAATAAAAAAAGTCCCTGTATATTTACCAAAAACTTACCTGATGAAATTAAGCTTCCAATCGCGCATGGAGAGGGAAAATTTATAGTCGAAGATAAAAAGATAATGTCTAATATTTTAGATTCTAATTTACATGCTTTAACTTATGCTGAAAACCCGAACGGTTCAATGTTCGATGTTGCGGGCTTAGTAAATAAGAGCGGGACATGCTTTGGTTTAATGCCGCATCCGGAGAGAAATTTTTTCTCTCATCATAATCCTGATAGACCTGCAGGCGCGGGAAAAATATCAGACTCAAAAGAAGCAGTGGCTGTGGGTTATAAAATATTTAAAAATGCCGTTGATTACATTTGAAAAATGTAATCAGCGCATAAGCGCATAAGCGCATAAGCGCATAAGCGCGAAAGTGCGTAAGCGCGAAAGAAACAGCAAGAAGCGAGGCAGTTGGAAAAACAGAAGATTAGAAGATTTGCCACAAAAGGCACAGAATGCACAAAGTAATAGGAAGAAGTCAGAAAACAGTAATAAGCTAATTATGAAAAAGATAATTTTAATAATATGAGGAATAACTTTCCCGAATCGGAAATTTGGTTTTAACCAAATTCTTATTCGGGAATGGATGAGGTAGGAATAAACTGGATAGATTGGGTAGCAAGAAGTCAGAGGCCAGAAAATAGAAAGTAGAGAGGAGTGTCTTATGGAATATTTAAACTGTCCTATATGTAAACTTGAAAAATGTGAAATAAAGAGATTTCCTAAAGCTCATAATTGTGTATGTAAAAGATGTGGGCGTTTTGCAATTACAAATATTCATGGCGGTTCTATGATGGATTCTTCTAATTCTGAACTTCATAGTTTTATAGGAAATTCTCCTGATTTTCAACTTTCAGCATGGGTTCGAAAGCGTAATGAGAAAAATGAAGTTCCGGAGATAAGTAGTAAAAATATAGATATAATAAAAGAACAATTACCAAAATATACGCCTGGTGAAAAACAAACTATTTTGCTTCAGGCTTTAGCACGAAAAATTCAATATCCTGGACATAAAGTATGTGTGCGAATTTTATCCGATGTTACTTTATGTTGGGCAAGTTCGGAAATAGAATTTGGATTTGTAGTAATTTTTTTAAAATGTCATATATGCGTTAAATAGAAATGTCATAGT
>CAZHQC010000234.1:0-1535 GCA_964534135.1 uncultured Elusimicrobiaceae bacterium
CGCCCTTTTTAATTATCTTTTTGCCAAAAAAACAGGCGGAACTTTTGTTTTACGCATAGAAGATACGGATGAGCTTCGTTCAACGGATGAATCCACAAAATCAATTTTTCAGAGTATGAAATGGCTGGACCTTAAATGGGATGAGGGAACTATGTCCGATTTAAGTGAGAAAGGGGATTTTGGACCTTATATACAAAGCAAAAGAGAGTCTGATGGAATTTATAAGAAATATGCCGAACAATTATTGAAAGAAGGAAAAGCCTATTATTGTTATTGTAGTCCCGAAGAATTGGATGTTATGAGAAAAAAGGCGCTATCGGAAAAGAAGGATCCCAAATATAACGGGCGCTGCCGTCATCTATCAGCAGAGCAAATTGAAGAATTTAAAAAACAAGGAAGAAAGCCGGTTATAAGATTTCAAATGCCTGATGACGGTCAAACTGTTTTCGAAGATTTAATACATAAAAATCTTAAGTTTGAAAATAAATTACTTTATGATTTTATAATGATTAAAGCCTCGGGTTATCCTACTTATAATTTTGCTTGTGTAATTGACGATCATTTGATGGAAATGACGCATATTATAAGAGGGGATGATCATATATCCAATACTCCTTTGCAATTAAATGTTTATAAAGCTTTAGGCTGGGAGCCGCCTCTTTATGCGCATCTTTCAATGATTTTAGGACAAGATGGCACTCGGCTTTCCAAAAGACATGGCGCGACCAGTATTACGGAATATAAAAAGGAAGGGTTATTACCTGAAACAATGAAAAATTACCTTGCTCTTCTTGGCTGGGGAACTACCGACAGTCAGGATATTTTTAGAAAAGGGGAACTTGAGGAAAAATTTGACCTTAAAGGCTGTCAAAAGAGCGCCGCTGCCTTTGACCCGGTAAAGCTTAAATGGATGAATGGAGAATATATCAGGCAGCTTTCAAAAGACGAACTTTTTGACTCGGCTATGCCGTATTTGAAAGATTTTGGTTTGACTCTTGATAAATCCAATCCTTTTCATCGTGATATCGTTGCTCTTGAACAGGAAAAATATAAGCTTTTAACTGATGTTGGAGGTATGATTTATTTTTTCTTTCAAGATGTGAAATATGATGAAACCGCTATTGATAAAATATTGAAAGCTCCCGATATTGATAAAATTTTAAACGGCATCAAGAAGACCTATTTGCTTATAAGTGAATTTAATGATGTTGTTTTAGAAGCAAAGACCAGGGAATTTGCCAAAACCAATGGTTTTAAAAATGGACAAGTATTTCATCCTGTAAGAGTTGCAGTCTCAGGCACTACGAAAGGACCGACTCTTTTTAAAATGATTGAATATCTTGGTAAAGAGGAAATTATTAAAAGAATAGATAAAACTCTATCTCTAATTGCGCTGAGAGCGCAAAAATAAACTAATCCGCCTGACTGCTGTCGGGCAGGCACAGGGGCCTGCCCCTACAAAATCTCTGCGTTCTTTGCGCTCCTTAAATCTCTGCGTTTTTTGCGAGTTTCTTCTGCGCCTTTGCGTTCTTCTT
>CAZHQC010000235.1:0-1515 GCA_964534135.1 uncultured Elusimicrobiaceae bacterium
AGTATGACATTTCTAAAAAACTAAGACTATGACATTTCTAAAAACTTGCAACAGCTACGGATGGCATTTTCCATATGTCCTGGATAAATGGCATTACTGGCAGCCCCAAGATATCTGCTAAAAAAATGAAAAAAAGAATGGATGATCTTTACAAGGAAATTAATAAGAATAACAGAATAGTCTGGCAGAAGCTTCAATTTCCCGGCATAGTCGCTCACGCATGGCTTGTAGTAAGAATGCAAAAAACGAATACGGGATATACACTTACCGTACTTGATAGCAATTGTAAAAAAGAATATATCGTCTATTATCGCAATGGCGATATTACAACCCGAGTGCTTGGCTATCCCAATTTTGTCGGCTATACACAACATTTGAAAGATTTCAAAAAAATAAGCGAAGCGCAGAAAAAATATTGCAAATAAAACGAACCCGATAAGAATTTTAATCCTGCAATTCTTGAACTACAATTGTCGCGCTATCTTTAATCACTTCTTCAATAGCTTTATAAACCTCATCTACAAAATAGCCTGTTGTTAATTCCCATTCAAAAGTAAAACGGCTGGCAACCTCCCAAATTCTTTCAACTTCATACCGACTTCTATTTTTATCATCCCCTCTATCTCATCAGTTTTTTTAACCAGCTTTACCAAAAATCCCTTTCCCATATGGCTCCCATTCTTAATAATAAAAGTGCCCGGCGATTATATTACCGCCACGCATTAGAACTTTCAAACTATTACTCTGACGAATCCCCCGATTGATTACTCTAAACACTATGTCAAATTCAATTAAGAAACATCTTGTTTTAATATGTCCCGGTACCCAAGATAGAAACCTAATTTACATAGGTTGCACCGTCTTATATAATGCTTATCTAATGAGTGCCCAAGAGGTGCAACCCCTAAATACAAGTTTACAACAAAATTACCCTAATTTTCAACTCTTGGCCGTCTGAAGGGCATAGCCACTGTTACGGCACTGCCATAGGCTTAAAAAAACATCGAATACAATTACAAGCAAAAGCGGATTAAGTATTTTTTACAAGCAACGAACCTATGGCTCATTAAGTGTCGGAAGTTTAGCTGTCTGATAGGCATAGCCTCTGATACAGCACTGACATAGTCTTGTACAAACGACTAAAGCGGCGATGGCTTTGGTCGTTTGATGGGCCTAGCCCCTTTATACGACACCCAGCATAGCTTTGGGCGTAGGTGCTAACATAAAAAGTAATTTGCCAAAGCCGGGTTCCAACCGAGGATTAAGACCCGATGAATATATTATGCCCTTAACACTTATGTTTTGTGGTGGCGGCAAGGAACTGGAAGCTATTCGTGAGATTAAAATTGATAAAGGCTTGCGTAAATTATGCGGATTTAAGAATGTGCCATCAGCTAACGCTATCGGGCAAAGGATAAGAAAAGAAGGTAATCTTGAAGGGCTGCGCAAAGTGAAGGAAGATTTTATCAAACAAGTCATGGCGCTGAGCGGCAAGAATAATTTTACAGTGGATAC